>NZ_CP118747.1:357500-675000 GCF_030996345.1 Acidithiobacillus sp. AMEEHan
CTGACGACAGCCATGCAGCACCTGTCTCAGAGTTCCCGAAGGCACTCCCACATCTCTGCAGGATTCTCTGGATGTCAAGCCCAGGTAAGGTTCTGCGCGTTGCATCGAATTAAACCACATGCTCCACCGCTTGTGCGGGCCCCCGTCAATTCCTTTGAGTTTTAACCTTGCGGCCGTACTTCCCAGGCGGGATACTTATCACGTTAGCTACGACACTCAGCACCTAAGGCACCAAACATCTAGTATCCATCGTTTAGGGCGTGGACTACCAGGGTATCTAATCCTGTTTGCTCCCCACGCTTTCGCGCCTCAGCGTCAGTATTGGGCCAGGTGACCGCCTTCGCCACTGATGTTCCTCCAGATCTCTACGCATTTCACCGCTACACCTGGAATTCCATCACCCTCTCCCATACTCTAGTCCGCCCGTTTCCACCGCCATTCCCAGGTTGAGCCCGGGGATTTCACGGCAGACGTAACCAACCGCCTACGCGCCCTTTACGCCCAGTAATTCCGATTAACGCTCGCACCCTCCGTATTACCGCGGCTGCTGGCACGGAGTTAGCCGGTGCTTCTTCTTGGGTTCACGTCAACAGCAACCGGTATTAGCGATCACCTTTTCGTCTCCCACGAAAGAACTTTACAACCCGAAGGCCTTCTTCATTCACGCGGCATTGCTTCGTCAGGGTTGCCCCCATTGCGAAAAATTCCCCACTGCTGCCTCCCGTAGGAGTCTGGGCCGTGTCTCAGTCCCAGTGTGGCTGATCGTCCTCTCAGACCAGCTACCGATCGTCGCCTTGGTAGGCCTTTACCCTACCAACTAGCTAATCGGACGTAGGCCCCTCCAATAGCACGAGGTCCGAAGATCCCCCGCTTTCTCCCTCAGGACGTATCCGGTATTAGCCCAAGTTTCCCTGGGTTGTCCCAAACTATTGGACAGGTTCCTACGCTTTACTCACCCGTCCGCCACTCGCCACCAGGCCGAAGCCCGTGCTGCCGTTCGACTTGCATGTGTTAGGCATGCCGCCAGCGTTCAATCTGAGCCAGGATCAAACTCTCTCGTTCAATCCATTCCATTCAAAACTTCTACAACCATGTATGCCCCATAACACCATACTCTCGCATGGCACCACAGCACATACACAGCTTCAGGGCCTAAACCCCACACATCTCCACTCGGTTGGGAAAGAACGAAACAGCATACTGCGAATATTTGGTAGCGGGGGTAGGATTTGAACCTACGACCTTCGGGTTATGAGCCCGACGAGCTGCCTGGCTGCTCCACCCCGCACCGGGTCTTGCATGGTAACGTGAAGAAGATTTTCTAGTCAATACCCAGCGACTTTCTTTCTTGTCCACCCTCGCCGTACCGCGGCGAGGAGCGAACTATACCTACGTGCTTACCTCTTGGCAAGCCCCTCAAGATGCGGCAGGGGGAGCCTTCGCGCCCGGCGGTGTGGCTTGGTTGGCATCGGCACCGTAGGGGGGGAAACGGTAGGGCTCGGCCGGCAGGCCGTCGACGATCTCGCGCAAGCTCGGCGAATTGACGTCTATGGGGGTCGGGATGGTGTTCGGTTTCTGTACTAGGTCAATCACCCGCTGCCAATCGACCACGAACTGAGTGTGCTGCGCACTCTGATACGCAGCAATCGCATTGACCGCCCGTTGCTGCGGGGACAGAGGATTTTTGTAGGCTTCGATGGGGGCAAAGGTCTGCAGGTAGAAGCGCCCATCACCGTTCGTGCCCACCAGATAGGGCTCGTCGATGCTACGCACGGGCGTCCCCACCTTCACCATCTTGAACAGCTGAACCTCATTTTCCGGGTAGACATGGAAGCAGCCATGACTGACCCGCATACCTACACCCCAAGGTTTGTTGGTACCGTGAATGTAGATCTGCGACCAGCCGGTTTCCAATGCCAACTCGCCCATGGGATTGTCCGGGCCCGGGGGGAAATAGGCAGGAATCGGCTCTCCGGCCTTGGCGTGCTCTTCTTGGATGTTTTTCGGTACTGTCCAACTGGGATTTTTGACCTTGGCGATAATGCGTGTGCTACCCAACGGATCCGGCCATTTGGGGCGGAAGATGCCGATGGGATAGGTATAAACCACCTTTTGCCCAGCGGGGAAGTAGTAGAGACGGCGTGCCGGAATATCGATGACGATGCCCTGCCAGGGCGGCGGTGGAAGAATGTACTGGGTGGGCACGAGCACCCGGGTGCCTTTGCCCGGTAGCCAGGGGTCGACACCTGGGTTGGCCTCGCGGATCTCGTTGTAACCCACGTCGTAGTGGCGGGCAATGTCGAGCAAGGTATCCTGCTGCCGAGAAAGCACGACACGCAATTGGCCGACCATGTTCGTGCCGGCCGGTGGCAGGGGAAACTCTGCCGCCAACAACGCCCTGCCGGGCAAAATGGTCACCGCCGCCAGGACGAGTACTCCGAGCCATTTTTTAGGATGGAACTGCATGCGCTCCCTCTACCTCTGTCAAATCGAGTAAATAATAAGATCCGAAAGATTCCGGCTGCACCGAGAGCAGCGACCACTCCCGCCCATGTGCCGTCCAAACGTCCATGATCATCGCACGAAAGGTACGGCCATCTTTGAGCTGCAGCTGCAGCGGTCGACGGCGCATGGCGGCCAGTTCCAGTTCGCTGTGCAGCGCACAGGATATCGGCACGTACGGCTCAGCTTGCGCGGACATCGAGAAATTCTTCACCGCGGAGATACGGTCGTAGGGCGCGGGGAATGCGCACGCGGCCGTCAGCCTGCTGATGGTTTTCCAATAAAGCGACCAGGGTGCGTCCCACCGCCAGCGCCGAGCCGTTGAGGGTGTGCGCCAGCTGCGGCTTACCCTCACTGTCACGATACCGCAGTTGTAGTCGACGTGCCTGGAAGCTCTCGGTATTACTGCAGGAGCTGATTTCGCGATAGCAGTTCTGGCTCGGCAGCCAGACTTCCAGGTCGTAGGTCTTGGCGGCCGAGAATCCCATATCGCCAGCACAGAGCAGCATGACGCGGTAGGGCAGCTCCAGCAGCTCCAGGACTTTCGCGGCGTGGGCGGTAAGCTCTTCGAGCGCGGCTGCGGAGTCCTCCGGGCGCACGATCTGCACCAGCTCGACCTTGTCGAATTGATGCTGCCGGATCATGCCGCGGGTATCGCGTCCGGCAGAACCCGCCTCCCGCCGAAAACAAGGCGTATACGCGCAATACTTCTGTGGCAGAGCGGAAACGATCTCCTCACGCAGCAGATTGGTGAGCGGGACCTCGGCGGTAGGAATCAGATAAAAGTCGTCATCGCGCAGCGCAAAGAGATCCTCCTCGAACTTGGGGAGTTGTCCTGTACCCAGCAACGACTGAGGATTGGCCAGAAAGGGCGGCGCGATCTCTTCATAGCCATGTTCCTGCGTGTGCAGATCCAACATGAATTGGGTCAGCGCCCGCTCCAGGCGTGCACCCGCGCCCCGGAGTACCACAAACCGTGCACCGGCAAGCTTGCTACCCGCAGCAAAATCGAGGATACCCAAATCGCTGCCCAGATCCACATGGTCCTTGATCGGAAAGTCAAAACCTGGAATCTCGCCCCAACTGCGCACGCAGACATTGCCGCTTTCATCCGCGCCATCGGGAACATCCGCCTGGGGCAAATTGGGCAGCGTGCGCACCCATTCCTCCCACTGCGCCAGGACAGCAGCCAGCTGTTCCTCCTTCTCGCTGACTGCGGCGGCGATTTCCACGGCGCGGGCCTGCTCAGCCTGCGTGTCCCGCCCTTCTCGACGCGCCACGCCAATGGCTTTGGACAAAACATTGCGGTCATTGCGCAACGCCTCCAGATCAACCTGCAAGGTTTTCCGCTGCTGGTCCAGGGACTGCAATGCCGGCGCATCCAGAACATACCCGCGCCGGGCAAGCGCTGCGGCCACCACGGTCGTCTGGGTGCGTAACAGATTCGGGTCAAGCATGCTTCAGCCTCCTGATCTTTTCCGATGAGCGGCGATCCAGGCCAGGCGCTCGCCCATGGTCCTCTCAAATCCCCGCTCCGTGGGGGTATACCAGCAGCCGTCCGCCATGCCTTGCGGCAGATAGGACTGCCCTGGCGCAATGGCATCGGGAAAATCGTGATCGTATTGATATTCGCGGCCATAATCCAGCTCCCGCAGGAGCCGCGTAGGGGCATTGCGCAGGTGCAGCGGGACCGGCCGGCTAGGCTCGCGGCGAATCTGCGCACGTACCGCGTTCCAAGCCAGTTCTAGGTGATTGCTCTTGGGAGCGCTGGCAAGGTAGATGGCAGCCTCAGCCAGAGCGAGTTCCCCCTCGGGACTGCCGAGAAATGTATAGGCGTCACGCGCAGCGATGGCGATGCTCAGGGCGCGCGGATCCGCCAGGCCAACGTCCTCGCTGGCCATACGCACCATACGCCGGGCCAGATACAGCGGATCAGCGCCACCATCAAGCATCCGCGCCAGCCAGTACAGAGCGGCGTTGGCATCCGAGCCACGCAGGGATTTGTGAAAGGCCGAGATCTGGTCGTAGAACTGTTCCCCGTGGCTATCGAACTGCCGCCAATTCTCGCCGATAGCCTGCTGTACCTGCTCCAGTGAGATTTCGCTGTTTTCGCGCCCGTTGGCGGCCAACTCGAGAATGCCGAGCATGCGCCGGGCGTCGCCATCGGCGGCGTTGATGAGCAACGCACGCGCAGCAGCGCTCAGAACCAGATTCTGCTCCCCCAAGCCCCTCTCTGCATCGTGCAACGCACGGTCGAGGATCTCTCCCAGGCTGGGGGCATCCAAAGGTTGCAGAACGTACACACGTGCCCGAGACAACAAGGCAGAGACCAGGGCAAAGCTGGGGTTTTCCGTAGTTGCCCCGATCAGGGTGAAAATGCCGTCCTCGACATAGGGCAACAGGGCATCCTGTTGCGCGCGGTTGAAGCGATGGATTTCGTCGACGAAAAGCAACGAGGCCTGCCCACACTCCCGCAGCTGTCGCGCCTTTTCGGCGACCGCGCGCAACTCCTTGACGCCGCTTTCAACAGCCGAGAGCGTAACGAACTCTGCCTTGGACTGAGCTGCCAGCAGACGAGCGAGGGTGGTTTTGCCCGAACCCGGAGGGCCCCACAGGAGAAGAGAGGGGATCTTGCCACGTTCATCAAGAACGGCCCTGAGGCTACCACCTACCCCCAGTAGCTGAGGCTGACCAACGAACTCGGCAAGGCTGCTGGGCCGCATGCGCGCGGCCAGAGGGCGTCGATCAGGCATTCAGGACATCAGAAGCTACGCGCCAAGGCCACCCCAAGGGTGAAGGCGCTGGCCTTATAGGACCCGCCGGGTACCGTGCCGGCATCCGGAAGGGTGAATGGCGCGCCGCCAGCCGACCCGGACAAGGCGTAGCTCGCGCCGATGTCGTAGTGCCAAGGTCCAAGACCAATCCCCAAGCCGAAGGATGCCGAGTTGGAGGCCGTTGCCGGCACCGCGAGCTGCACCGCTTCCCCTCCCGCCGGGCTGTCGGCATGGGCAATACCACCACGGATTTCGAGGTCCTGATTCAGGTGGTAACTCAGGCCCACACGATAGGCCAGGGCGGACTTCCAGCCCAGGTTGCCGTAGTACGGCAGTTGGGCGTTCGCCCAATTGGTCCAGTCGACATCGAGCTCCGTGGCGAAGGAGGGTGTCCAGCGGTAGCGAAAGCCGGCCTGTAGCCGGCCTGGCAGCTGAATCTTGCCGCCACCGGCACTGATACTGGCCGGAGAGATATAGCTCAATCCAACGTTGTAGCCCTCAGTGCTGTAGAGCAGGCCAATGCGACCACCGACGCCGCCACCATCCGCGGAGAGAGTACCGAATTTTCCGCCGATGCTTTGGTAATAATCGAGTCCAACCGCCACACTGAGATCGGGCAATACCAAGTAGGCGATGCTCGGATTGATATCGATAATGCGCAGCTGATTCTGGAGGTACGGACTTCCCTCATACAGCGCATTAGGCGCCCAACTATCACGCAGGATATAGGGCGAGGTGACCCCAATACCCAGCGCCAGCGGCATGCTGTCGAAGCGATGGGTATAATAGAGGTCGGCAAGGATACTGGTGTTGGTCTGCGCACCGATGTCGGTGCTGCCGCTGGCGTAATTGTAGGAAGGGCGCTGCGCCAACAGATCAATGGATACCCGATTTCCGGAGAAAAAAGCCATACCTGCCGGGTTATAGGAATAATCACTGACCGGTTGCCCATCAGCTACCACCGCCCCAGCCTCCGATAGGGCCGCAACGCCGGTCGGCACGGCAAAGGAATCAGCAAAAGCGGAATGAATACCGGCCATTTGGACCAGCGCGCTGAGTGCGACGAAAACCAAGGTCTTACGCATGACTACTCCAGTCTAGGGATTTTTGAGAATGTCTACCCCGGCTGGCGGAGTAAAATGAAAGATCTTGTCTGAAATGGGGACATTCACGCGGACATGCTCGAAATGCAACACCGTTTCCTGCTGGAAGGCATCTTCCATCAGCATTTCGCGCAACTGGCCGGCGTTGTCAAAGCCCATCTGGATGGATGTAAAGCCTTGGTTTTGCCCTTTTTTGGGTTTGAGCAGAACCCATTGCAGCCCATTTTTCACGGGCAGCGAGCTGATCTGGAAGTCTGTCGGCAGAACGTCGCGCCCGGCGATCAGCGCTGCCGGGGTACTACCGAGAACCTTGCCCAACGGCTGCACCGTGACCTGCTGCAGGGCGGGCTCATAGAGCCAGACCTGATGACCGTCGGAGACAATCATTTGCCCATTTTTGCCGGCGTAATTCCAGCGGAAGCGACCAGGCCTGGCGATCCAGAGTTGCCCGCTGGCGCGCTGTTCGACGACGCCGCCATGGTTGAGGACTTCCTGCTGAAAATCAGCGGTCACGGTCTTGCTGGACTGGAAGAATTTTTCCAGCAGCGCGCTAGGCTCGGCAGCCAACAACGGCGGATTCGCGCCGACGATCAGAAACAATCCCAAAACGGCGGAAATATAAAGTCGCACGAGCTCAGTCGCGCGGCGGGGCAGCAGCATACACTTCTCGACTACCATTGCTTTGTAGGGGACCAACGATGCCCACCCTCTCCATTTCCTCGATCATTCGAGCCGCCCGATTATAACCGACTTTGAGCTGGCGCTGCACATAGGAGATGCTTGCCTTGCGGCTACTGGTGACGATCGCGACCGCCTGATCGTAGAGCGGATCACTCTCCGCATCGTTGTCGCCGCTCTCTCCCGTTCCCACATCATCGCCAGAGCCCGAGAGAATATCTTCGTCATATTCCGGAGCGCCCAGTTGCCGCAGGCTCTCGACCACCCGATGCACCTCGTCGTCACTAACGTAGGCACCATGCACGCGCAAAGGATAGCCACTGCCAGGGGGCAGATACAGCATGTCGCCCTGCCCCAGCAGGGTTTCCGCTCCCATCTGGTCGAGAATCGTACGTGAATCGATGCGCGACGACACCTGAAAGGCAATGCGTGTGGGGATGTTGGCCTTGATCAGGCCGGTAATGACATCTACCGATGGACGCTGGGTCGCCATGATCAGATGCAGACCTGCCGCTCGCGCTTTCTGTGCCAGACGCGTGATCAGGGTTTCCACCTGTTTGCCGACAACCATCATCAAGTCGGCAAATTCATCGATGACGACGACGATGGCCGGCAGCGGGCGCAATGCAATCGGCACGTCATTGAAGTCTTTATCAGGTCCCGGCAGGATCTCACCGCGCGCCTCAGCCTCTTTCAACTTCTGGTTGTAGCCCGCCAAGTTGCGCACGCCGGCATGCGCCATCCACTTGTAACGCCGTTCCATTTCCGCGACGCACCAGCGCAACGCATTGGCGGCCTCCTGCATGTCGGTGACCACAGGCGCGAGCAGGTGTGGGATGCCTTCGTATACTGACAGTTCCAGCATCTTGGGATCGACCAGAATCAGGCGCACTTCCTGCGCCGTGGCCTTATACAAAATGCTCAGGATCATGGCATTGACGCCAACGGATTTCCCGGCGCCAGTAGTGCCAGCCACCAAGAGATGGGGCATCCGCGCCAGATCCGCGACAATCGGCTGGCCGCCGATATCCTGCCCCAAGGCCAGGGTCAACAGGCTTTTGCTCTGCGCGAAGGCCGCGCTGCCGAGAATTTCGGAGAGACGGACCACACGCCGCTTGGGATTGGGGACTTCGATACCCATCGTCGCCTTACCGGGAATCGCTTCGACTACCCGTACCCGGGCGGTGAGGACGCGCGCCAGATCCTTGCTCAGGCCGGCGACCTGACTCACCTTGACACCAGCCGCAGGTTCAATCTCGTAGCGGGTGATGACCGGGCCGGGGTGCGCATCGACAACCTGGGCACTGACACCAAAATCCGCGAATTTTTCTTCCAGAAAACGGGAACGCGCCGCCAGCTCTTCGGCCGAGGGAACCAAAGCCGGGTCATTGGCTTCGGGCGCGTCCAGCAAAAAGAGTTCGGGCAAGCCGTCGGCGCGCGGCGGTCCTAGTGGCGCGGGTAAGGGTAGCTGCTCCTTACTGGCGGTCGCCACCTTCGACGGTGATGGGGAAGCCTTCCGGCGCAAGGGAATCGGGCGCTCCGGCTCCAGCGCTTGCGGGTCGGCGGATGGCCGCGCGGTCAATTCGCTAGCCGCGGCATCATTCGCCTCATCCTTTGCCGCAGCCCCTCGCCGCCAGCGGGGCAGGCGCAGAGCGAAGCCCGGCACGCGGGACAAGGAAAAGCGGGGGATCCGCAGAACGCGCAGATGGCTGACCCAATGTGCCGGACTCGTCCGCGTCAGGAGAGCTATGCTCAACAACAGCAAGGCAAAGAAAAGGAACCCGGTACCCACGCTACCCAAGACGGGTGCCAACAATGCCAGTAGACCGGACCCGATGATTCCGCCGGGACTCTGTCCCTTTATCGGCCACCACAGGAGCGGCCAGAGCAGGGCCAGAAGCACGCTGAAAGCCGGGAAAAACAGGATCCCGCCGAGAATGCGTAGGCGCGGCAGCGGATGCTGCCAGTGCAAGCGCCGTAGCCAGAGCCAACAGAAGGCCAGGAACGCGAAGGGAAGCAACCACGCAGCAATCCCAAAAATCTGTACCAGGAATGCCGCCAACTCTGCACCCAGCTCCCCCCCCAATTGCGCGCAGGCTCCCCCCGACCACTGGTAAACCAGCTCGGGTCAAGGGGGTGAAAACTGAGCAGAGAGAGGAGTGCGAAAAGGCTCGAGAGCAGCAGGGCAAAGAGCAGGAGCTCCCGACGCCAGGGATATCCGCTCCGCTTCGGCTGGTTCTCGCGCACCGAACCATTCGCTACTGCTGCGCTACGTGCTTTCGACATGCTCGCAAGCTAGCCGAGACTTCCCTTTTTTGTCAAGGGATTAAGACTGACTCTTTAGTAATATTCTGAAAGCGAAAGAGATATCCGGTAGCACCGAGAAACCCATAATTCCATCTGTCATTGTGCTTCGGGCTCTGCCGTGAGCCAGCAAGGAATGCTACAATTGCGCGTACCCCAATCGATAGGAGCGGTCATGGCAGACGACAGCAAGCACGCGCGCTTACTCATTCTTGGTTCCGGTCCGGCTGGCTACACTGCGGCGATCTATGCCGCTCGGGCCAATCTGCAACCGGTGCTCATTCAGGGAATGGAACCCGGGGGCCAGCTAATGACGACCACCGATGTGGATAACTGGCCAGGAGCGGCCGAAGGCATTCTCGGTCCGGAGTTGATGGCGGAACTCGAAAAGCAAGCGCGCCGCTTCGATACAGAGATCATCTTCGATCATATCGGCAAGGCCAGTCTCGGGGAACGGCCCTTTCGCCTGCAGGGGGATCAGGGGAACTATACCTGCGACTCTCTGATCATCGCCACCGGCGCCTCAGCCAAATATCTGGGCCTGGAGAGTGAAGAAAAGTATCGCGGCAAAGGAGTTTCTGCCTGCGCCACCTGTGACGGATTTTTCTATCGTAATCAGGATGTCGCCGTCGTCGGTGGGGGTAATACTGCGGTCGAAGAAGCTCTGTACCTCAGCAACATCGCCAAAACTGTCACCGTCATCCATCGGCGTGACAAATTCCGGGCGGAAAAGATTTTGCAAGACAAGCTCTTCGCCAAAGAAAACGTGAAAGTGATCTGGGATCATCAAGTGAGCGAGGTGCTGGGTGACGCCTCGGGGGTTACCGGATTGCGTTTGGCATCCGCAACGGACGACAGGACGCAAGACATTGCCGTAACCGGCGCCTTCATTGCCATCGGCCATCAGCCCAACACGCAGCTCTTCAAAGGACAGCTGGAGATGGACGAAACCGGCTACCTGATCACCAAAGGCGGGCGTGAAGGGTTTGCGACCATGACCAGCATCGCGGGCGTGTTTGCTGCTGGCGACGTGCAGGATCATGTCTACCGCCAAGCCGTGACCAGTGCCGGCACGGGCTGCATGGCCGCCTTGGATGCGGAACGCTGGCTGGAGCAGGCCAGCGCCTGATGCGTGGCGCGGCGCTCGGCACAGCGAAAGGCAAGAGCTGATCCCGAACTTCTTCTTGCCGATGTCGAAAGAGAGGAGTTTCGCGCCGCTCTGAGGGATGTGCGGCCGCTCGCGGCCCCAGCGCCGCCGCCGCGCACGCCAGCCCCCGCCCCTGAGGCGCGTCAAGCCGAGGCAGATGAGCTCGCCGTCCTGGCGGATCTTGCGCATGGCGGTGAAGAAGAAAGTGACTGGTGGACGGGTGACGAATGGGTGTATCTGCGCCCCGGTCTGCCCGAGCGACTCTTGCGGGTCTTGCGACGCGGAAAAATGCGCGTACAGGCCGACCTCGATCTACATGGGCTGCGCGTGGAGGAGGCTCGTGCGGCCGTCGCCGAGTTTCTGGCCGAGGCTCGCCGTCACCGCTGGACCTGTGTACGCATCGTGCACGGCAAAGGCCATGGTTCACCAGGGCAGGTGCCGGTTCTGAAACGCTTGGTGGGACATTGGCTGCAACGCCACCGCGAAGTGCTGGCCTTTTTGCAGGCAGGACCCGCCGAGGGCGGCTCCGGGCCCTGCGGGTCTTGCTGGGCGAGCTCCGTCGCTGATGCCCGGGAAGTTTTTTCAGCGCGCCTGAGCGGCCTGGGCAGACGGCAAGTCGGGGGCGCGCTCTACCCCAGCGAGCGAGGCCAAGATCGGGCAAGCATCGACAGAACCGTGGCCAGGGCAACGCTCACTGACCTCGCGCAGGGCCGACCGCATCCGCTCCAGATCGGCGATTTTTTCCTCGATGTCGGCGATCTTACCCTCGGTAATCTGCTTCACCGCCGCCATGTCGTTTTCCGGATGACTGTTGATGTCCAGCAGCTCCTTGACCTCCGCGAGGGAAAAACCGAGATTCTGCGCCCGGCGAATAAAACGCAATCGTGCTTCCGCCTCGTTGTCGTATAGTCGGTAGTTGGACTGGGTCCGTTGCACCGGGCGAATCAGCCCGATTCGTTCATAATACCGCAGAGTCTCAGCCGCCAACCCCGCCTCGCGCGCCAAACGCCCAATGGTCACGTGGATTTTCATATCGGTCCTTCCTGGTTTTTGCCCTGCAAACGAGTAGTTTATCGTAAAGTATGTACTTGCTACGGACAAGGGGCGGGACTCATTTTTCCGCTTTCACCCCAAGGGCTTCCAGTAACACCGTGGCATAGGAACCTTGCGGCAGAGAGAACTTCAGAACGATGTCCCCGGCCTGCGGCGCATGGACGGATACATCCTGTGGGCGGCAACGCAAGGCGCGTCGTGCTGCGTCCAAGCCCTGATTGGCCAGTGCCGCTGCCCAGGCCATGCCGTTGCCCGGAGAATCGTCCCCACCGGACCAATTGGCGAGGATCTCGGCTTCCAGTTCGCCCGCCAGCCCCTTACTTCGCCCCGCAGCTTTGCCCGGCAGTGGCCCGGTGGGATGCAGGTCCCAGGCCTCGGCGCGGGCCTGCAGCTCCGCGAGTTCTTCGGCGCCAGCCCGAAACTGACTATGCGACCCGGCCAACTGGATGATCTCGCCGGGCAGGATGCGGTTCCAGCTTTTCTGTCGCACCCGCTCGGCGAGGATTACATTAAATAGCGTGGAGCGGGCCGTCGACCACAGCAGCGCACGCAGGTGATGCGGCATGCGCCCACGCCGCCCGTCAGCCAGCAAGCGTCCTGCGGCAGGCAAATTGTCGCGTCCGAAGCGCTGCGCCCCAAAATAGTTGGGAAACCCTTGTTGCGCCAAGGCCTGCATGGCGTTCTCCCAAGCATCGAAATCTCCAGCTTCGTGCAGGTGAATCTGGAAGCGATTGCCGCGATGCACACCGCGGCGCAGCTTGCGCCGATGCCGGTCGATGGCGAGGATCTGCACGCCCTCAGCCGCGAACTGGCCCCAATCGGGTTCTTCACGTCCGGCGAGCGGCACGGTAAAGGCTTGGCGGGTACAGGCATGGTAGTCTTTCAGACCCGCGTAGCCTACATCCCGCGCTGGGACGCCCGCATAACGGGCGAGTAGCCGGGCAACTTCCTCGGTGTGGCGCTGCGTCTTCTCGATCCAGAGCCAGGCGTGGTCGCCTTCGCCATCGGCAGCAAAAGGCAACAGCTCTTCCACAAAAAAAGTTTCGGGGGAGGAACGAAAGACGCCTATCGGGCGGGCAACCGCCAGTTCTGGATAATAGCGCTCAGGGATCTCAGACATCCTGTATGAGGCAGATGGCCTGAGCGGCGATGCCTTCGCCACGTCCGGTAAAGCCCAACTGCTCCGTCGTCGTCGCCTTGACGCTCATGGCACTGAGGGGAATCTGCAGATCGCTGGCGAGATGTTCCCGCATCTGGGGAATGTGCGGCGCCAATTTGGGGCGCTGACAGATGAGCGTCGAATCGACGTTGACGATGCGATACCCCTCCTGCTGCAGCAAATTGGCACAGTGCCGGAGCAGTAGACGCGAATCAGCACCGGCAAAGCTTGGGTCAGTGTCCGGAAAGTGTTTGCCGATATCACCCAAGGCCGCTGCGCCGAGCAAGGCGTCGCAAATGGCATGGATGAGGACATCGGCATCGGAATGACCGGCCAGGCCAAGCTCATACGGCACCCGCACCCCGCCCAGAATCAGGGGGCGATCTACCACCAGTGCATGCACGTCAAAACCTTGTCCTACGCGAATATCCATAGTTCTCCTGTTACGACTCACGCGCCGCCAAAATGGCCTCAGCCAAGGGCAAATCTTCGGGGTAGGTGATTTTGAGGTTATCGGCGTGGCCCTGCACCAAAAGGGGACGCCAGCCGCGCCGTTCCATGGCCGAGGCCTCATCGGTCACCGGGGCACCCTGCTGCTCGGCATCGTCAAGGGCCTCGAGCAGCGCACCCAGTGGGAAGGCCTGGGGAGTCAGGGCACGCCAGAGATGTCTACGCTCGACAGTGGCCACCGCATGCTCGCCCTCGGCGCGCTTGAGCGTATCGGCCACCGGCAAGGCCAGCAAGGCCCCTTGAGGGGCTCTGGGCAAGGTATCCAGGAGCACGTGCAGATCGCCCCGTTGCAGGCAAGGACGCGCGGCATCGTGGACCAGCACCCAGTCCTGCGGCAGGGCACCCTGCTCGAGAAGTGCGCGCAGGCCGTGTCGCACCGAGTCCTGGCGCTGGGCCCCACCCACCACCGGGGGCAGAAAGCTCCGGCTTTGCGGACCGAGAAGCTCACGCCAGGCTCCGGTGGCCAAGTCTGCCCCCGGCAGCACCAGTTGTACGCCACGGATACGGGGCTCGGTCAAAAACGGCTGCAGGGCGTGGGCAAGCACCGGGCGGCCACGCAACTGTAGATACTGTTTGGCAACGGCACCGCCAAATCGCTGCCCGCGTCCACCGGCGGGAATCAAGGCCCAAACCTGTTCCATGTACATCCTCCTGAGCGCTGCGCCAGCATACCCGAATGACCGGGACTTTTGCAGTTTTTTATTCCCCTGCATAGACTGTCGCCCTGACTTGTTGAGGATACGCTGTCTTGCTGATGGATTGGCTCGGGTCACTGGTCCCCCAACCTGGAAAAACCGTAACCCTGCCGCCGAGCCCGGGCGCCGCCCAGGCCCTCGTGGCGGCAACCCTGCAACGCCGCTTGCAACGCCCGATCCTATTGATCGTCAATGCCACCCGCACGATAGAGGAATGGCAGCGAGAGTGGCAGTTTTTCGCAGCAGAATTGCCGACTCCGTTGGTCTTTCCCGATCGGGAAGTGCTCCCCTACGATCGCTT
Source organism: Acidithiobacillus sp. AMEEHan (assembly GCF_030996345.1). Lineage (NCBI taxonomy): Bacteria > Pseudomonadati > Pseudomonadota > Acidithiobacillia > Acidithiobacillales > Acidithiobacillaceae > Acidithiobacillus > Acidithiobacillus sp. AMEEHan. The sequence continues at coordinate 371,727 of NZ_CP118747.1, forward strand.
GAATCCTCCCGCCGAGATCAGCACCGCGCGACTGGCGACCCTGGCAGCACTGCCGCACTGGCGTGGACTGATCATCGCTCCCGCTAGCGCCGTGCTGCAGTATCTACCACCGCCAAGCCATCTCGATCGTCATGCGTTGTGGCTGCACCCGGGGGCGCGCTTACCGCTCGAATCCTTCCGCCAGCGCGCCATCGATGCCGGTTATCAAAGCGTGAGCGAGGTTTCGGAGGCGGGGGAAATTGCCTGGCGCGGTGGCATCATCGATATTTTCCCGAGCGGCAGCCCAGCTCCCTACCGGATCGAACTGTTCGGTGACGAAATCGAAAGTATTCGTGCCTTCGACGTGGAGACGCAGCGGAGTCTGGGTAAAGTAGAGAAGGTAGAGCTCCTGCCGGCACGCGAAGTACCGATTGCCAACGAAGATTTGCAGCGCTTTCGCGCACGGTTTCGCGCCCGCTTCAGCGGCGATCCGCAGCAGGCGGAGGTCTATCGTGCCGCCAGTCGCAACAGCGTACCGGCGGGTGCCGAGCAATACCTACCCCTGTTTTTTGAAGCTTGCGGCGACATCTTCGATTACCTGCCAAAAGACAGTATTGTGCTGGAGGAGTCCGGCCTTGCTGCCGCCGTCCAGCAATTGCGCCGAGAGTGGCAAGAACGCTATGCCGAGCGCAGCAGCGATCGTGCCCATCCCATTCTGCGCCCCAGTGAACTGTTGCTGAGTGAGGACTCCTGGCAGGAACGGCTGGCGGCCCATCCCATTTTGGAGCTCAGCGAACAGGCGCAAGGCGAGGCGCAGGGCTTCCTCCCTCCACCTTCCCTGCAGGGCAACAGTGAAAATCCCCTGCATGGTCTCGAGCGCTTTCTCCAGGAGCTAGCGGGCAGCGCCCGGGTAGTCTTGGCCGCAGAATCTGCAGGGCGCGCCGAAGCGGTGGGCGAGCACCTGCAACGCTTGGGCATCAAGGTCGAGCGGGTGCAAGATTGGTCCGAATTCTCCGCCGGCAAGATGGCCTTGGCCCTCGCGGTGGCGCCGCTGGAGCGGGGACTGTTGCATCAACAGCGGGGACGCATCGATCTGGCGTTGATCTCGGAAGCGCAGATCTTTGGCGATCGGATTTTTGCCCAGCGCCGTGGCGGAAGGGCACGACAGCGGAGCATGGAAAACCTGCTGCGCGACCTGGGAGAACTACAGCCAGGCGATGTGGTGGTCCATGAAGATTACGGCATCGGTCGCTTTCTGGCGCTGAACACTCCCTTCGCGGCACAAGGGGATGTCAACGAATACATGAGCATTGCCTATGCCGGCGATGCCAAGGTCTACGTGCCAGTGGAACAGCTCGATCGCGTCAGCCGCTTTGTCGGCAATGGCGAAGAAGTCGAGCTTTCGCGGCTGGGGAATGCGCGCTGGAGCAAGGCCAAGGCCAAGGCGCGGCAGAAGGCGATCGATGCCGCCAGCGAGCTGCTCGATATCTATGCGCGCCGCGCCGCGCGCCCAGGACGGAGCTTCCCGGCACCGGATGACGCCTACTGGGACTTTGTTTCCCGTTTCCCCTTCGAGGAAACACCAGATCAGCAAGCAGCCATCGATGCCGTCATCGATGATCTGCAACGACCGCATCCCATGGACCGCCTGGTCTGCGGCGATGTCGGTTTTGGCAAGACCGAAGTGGCCATGCGTGCTGCTTTCCTGGTCGCTCATAGCGGCGCTCAGGTTGCCATTCTCGTGCCCACCACCCTCCTCGCTCAGCAACATTTCGAGAACTTTCGTGATCGCTTCGCAGGCCTCCCTATCCGCGTGGCCACGCTCTCGCGCTTCCAGAAAGGCAAGGAACGCAGCGCGATCCTCACCGATACCGCCGCCGGCAACATTCAGATTCTGATTGGCACGCATCGGCTGCTGCAGGGTGATGTGCAATTTGCCGATCTGGGGCTCCTGATTCTCGATGAGGAGCATCGTTTCGGCGTGCGGCATAAAGAAAAGATCAAGACGCTGCGCAGTGAGGTGGATGTACTCACCCTGACGGCAACACCCATCCCCCGCACGCTGAATCTTTCTCTGGCCGGCCTGCGGGACCTGTCGCTGATTGCCACGCCGCCGCAGCGCCGGCAACCAGTACGCACCTTTGTGCAGGAATTTTCCGCAGACACCATCCGCGAGGCTTGCCAACGCGAACTGCATCGGGGTGGACAGATTTATTATCTGCACAACGAGGTGCAGGATATCGAGCGCAGCGCCAAATTGCTGCAACGCCTGTTGCCCGAGGCACGCATCCGCATCGCCCACGGGCAGATGCCGGAGACCGAACTGGAGGCGGTGATGCTCGACTTTTACCATCAGCGCTTCGACCTGTTGCTCTGCACCACGATCATCGAATCAGGCATCGACAATCCCCGTGCCAATACCATGCTCATCGATCGCGCCGACCGCTTCGGCCTGGCCCAGCTTCATCAGCTACGTGGACGCGTAGGTCGCGGACATCAGCGGGCCTACTGCTATCTTTTCACTCCCGATCCGCGCGCCATGACCGACGACGCCAAACGTCGCCTCGATGCCATCCAGTCCCTGGAGGAGCTCGGCGTCGGTTTTGCCCTGGCCAGCCACGATCTGGAAATTCGTGGCGCCGGCGAGCTCCTGGGCGATGCCCAGAGCGGACACATGGATGAAGTGGGCTTCACCCTGTTCATGGAATGGCTGAACGACGCCGTCGCCGCCATCCGTGCCGGTAAGGATCCGCAGAGTCTTGCAGAAAAACAGGCGGAGGGGCCACAGATCCATCTCAACACTCCGGCGCTCATCCCCGCTGATTATCTGCCCGATGTGCAACTGCGCCTGCAGCTCTATAAACGCCTGGCCAATCTGCGCAAGAGCGAAGGAATCGGTGAGATCATGGTGGAAATGGTGGATCGCTTTGGCGCCCTGCCGGACGCCGTCAAAACTCTGCTTTGCCAGACACAACTGCGCATCCTGGCCGAGGGCCTGGGCATTGCCGCCATCGATGCGGGACCGCAGGGGGCACGCCTGACCCTGAGTCCGCAGCATCGCCTGCCGGTGGAGCGCCTGTTACAGAAGATCCAAAAGGAATCGCAGACTTTCCAGCTCGAGGGTCAGGACCGCCTGCGCATCCGCCGTACCCTGCCCGCCGGGCAGGCGCGTTGCGAAGCCATTCTTGCGCTCATCGACGAACTCAACGGTCCTGACCGAATCAAGGAGTAGACATGCCTGCCACTCGCCTCGCCATTGTGAGTCCCGCCCAACAGGGACGCATGACCTTGCCCGCCAGCATGGGCCAAATCGTTGCTGGAGAGACCGAACAGCGGGAAATTGCCGGGAGCTGGCTGCAGAGCTGGCGCCTGCCCGCCGGCTTTGCCGAGCTGCGACCCTTTCTGGAGGAGCTAGCGCGCCAGGGGCTGCTACAGGAGCGGGAGGTCCTCTGGGGGCCGGCAACAGACGCGGAAGAACCTCTACGCCTGGTTTTGCGCGGTGCCCTGAGCCCGCAGATCCTGCGCCGGGCACTGACCAGTCTGCAACTACGCGCCTTTCTGCCGGGCCGGGTGTTGCTCGCCCAGGGCAATGAACTGGCGATCGAGATCTGGGGCGATGCCACTGCCCTGCCCCTCGCCAACCACCAACTTGTGGAGGCATTGATGGAGTTTCCCGTCGACGTTGCCCTCACACCACACTGGAGAAGCGGCCAGTTTCGCCTGTTGATCAGTGACATGGACTCCACCCTGATCGCCATTGAATGCATCGACGAGCTCGGCGCGCATCTCGGCCTGAAAAGCAAGATCGCAACGATCACCGAACGCTCCATGGCCGGCGAGCTGGATTTCCGCAGTTCTCTGCGCGAGCGCGTGCGCCTGCTTGCCGGCACTCCGGTCAGCGCCATCGACGCCGTCATCCGGGAGCGTCTACAATTCAGCCCGGGCGCCCGCGAGCTGATCGCCGCCGCCAAGCGTGCGGGTATGGAGACCGCGGTCGTTTCTGGCGGCTTCACCCAGTTCACGCGGCATGTCCAGGAAGAACTCGATCTCGACTACGCCTTTGCCAACCAGCTCGACATTCGCGATGGCAAGCTCACCGGCGAGGTCATCGGCGATATCATCGATGCCGAGGCCAAGGCTGACATCCTGGACTTACTCGCTATTGCCGCAGGCACCGATGCCAGCCAATGCGTCGCCATCGGCGATGGCGCCAACGATCTTCCCATGCTGCGCAAGGCGGGGGTTGGTATCGCCTACCGTGCCAAGCCTGCTGTCCGCGCCCAGGCGAATTATCAGATCCGTCAGGGCGGACTTGAATTTGCCAGCAGCATTCTCGGTCTACCCTGAGGCCCTCAGCGGCATTTGCAAATGTTTTAGACATTGTCTAAAATGAGGCTTCATCAATTTCGATGAAGCCATCGAGGATCGATCCATGAAACTCAGCAATATGGAAGGGAAAGCAGTACCCCAGGTCACTTTTCGCACCCGGGAGAACAATCAGTGGAAAGATGTCAGCACGAAGGAACTCTTCGCCGGCAAAACGGTTGTAGTCTTTGCTTTGCCTGGCGCCTTCACGCCCACCTGTTCTTCCAGCCATTTGCCGCGCTATAACGAGCTGGCGCCAGTCTTTCGCGAAAATGGCGTCGACAGCATTCTCTGTATCTCGGTGAATGACGCCTTTGTCATGGAGGCCTGGGCCAAGGAGCTTGCGGTAGAGAATGTGCGTCTGATCCCCGATGGCAATGCCGAGTTCACTGCCGGTATGGGTATGCTGGTGGACAAGGCAGACCTGGGTTTTGGACGGCGCTCCTGGCGCTACTCTATGCTGGTGAAGGATGGCATTGTCGAAAAGATGTTCATCGAACCCGACAAGCCCGGCGATCCCTTTGAGGTCTCCGATGCTGACACCATGCTCCGGTACATCAATCCCAATGCTGAGGATCCGGCCTTCATCACGCTCTTCACCCGTGAAGGCTGTCCGCACTGTGCCCGCGCCAAGGCGATGCTGCAGGAGCGCAACCTTCCCTTCGAGGAGGTACATACCGGCATGGGTACCGGAATCAGCTCGCGCACCGTGCGCGCCGTTTCGGGGCGCTCCACGGTGCCGCAGGTCTTCATTGGCGGCAAACACATCGGTGGTGCTGACGATCTTGCCAGCTATCTCGGCGCCCACTAACTGCAAACTGATCTGCAACACGGCGTCTCCCTGACGCCGTAAGGAGCTTACTCGTGAGCGCGACAACCGACTTCGATTTCATCGTCATCGGCGGCGGTAGCGGCGGCATTGCCAGCGCCAACCGCGCCGCCGCCTATGGCGCCCGCGTCGCCTTGGTGGCGAAGGGACCCCTGGGGGTACCTGCGTCAATGTGGGCTGTGTGCCCAAAAAGCTCTTCTGGAACGCCGCCCATTTGGGAGGTAGTCATGAGCTCGCGCAAGGCTATGGCTTTGCGGCAACCCCCTGGGACTTCTCCTGGAACCGCTTCAAAAGCCGTCGCGACACTTATGTCCAGCGCCTCAACGGGCGCTACGCCGAGGGACTGCAGAATAATCGAGTGACGCTTTTTCGCGGCCATGGGCGTCTGCGCGGCAAGGATCAGGTCAGCGTCGATGACGAATACCTGCTCACGGCACCGAAGATCCTCCTGGCAACGGGTGGAGCACCGATCTGGCCAGAGATCCCCGGGGCCGAGCTCGGCATCGATTCCGATGGGTTTTTCGCCCTGGGCGAGCAGCCGCAGCGGGTGGCCGTGGTCGGCGCCGGCTATATTGCCGTCGAACTGGCTGGCGTCTTGCGTGCGTTAGGCAGTGATGTCTCGCTGGTGATGCGGCGCAATCACTTTCTCCATGGCTTTGAGCCCATGTTGCGGGAACATTTGATGGAAACCATGCAAGCGCAGGGCATCAACCTCCTCGCTCAGCGTCAGGTGCGGCAACTCCGGCGCGAGGAGGGTGGGCTCTGTCTCGACTTTGCGCAAGGAGACTGCCTCGGCGGCCTCGATGCCGTGCTCTGGGCCATTGGCCGCCGTCCGCTTACGCGCGATCTCGGCCTCGAAGAAGCGGGGCTGACGGCTGCTAGCGATGGTTATCTGGAGGTCGACCCCTATCAGAACACCGCGGTGGAGGGTATCTACGCCGTAGGCGATATCACGCGCGCGCCAGCTCTGACCCCCGTTGCCATCGCCGCGGGACGCCGTCTGGCTGATCGACTCTTTGGCGGCCAGAGCGAACGGCACCTGGACACTAACCTGACGCCCACGGTGATCTTCAGTCATCCGCCCATCGCCACGGTCGGGATGAGCGAGATCGAAGCCCGGGAGCGCTATGGCGACGATCAGGTGAAATGCTACCAGACCCGTTTCGTGCCATTACTGCGCGCTTTTCAAAACGATCCAGAACGGACTGCCATGAAACTGGTAACCGTCGGGCACGAGGAGCGCATCGTCGGGCTGCACGCCATTGGCGATGGGGTAGAGGAAATGCTCCAGGGCTTTGCCGTGGCCATCCGCATGGGCGCTCGCAAACGGGACTTCGATGACACCATCGCCATCCACCCAACGAGCAGCGAAGAGTTCGTGACCCTGCGCTGAATCAGGCGGAGGGAGTTCCTGTTTTTCGCGCCAGTGGTGCCTTATGCAGCGCCTTGAGCGCCTCCGGACCCACCGCCGTGCCACAATCACAGGGCGGGCAGTCGGCCAGCAAGGGGACCGCGGCCGCGAGCACCGCACGCACTCGCGCCATGCCCTCATGCATCACCGCATCGATCCCTTCCATGGTAATCGGTTCCGTCGACTTCCCCGCCGCGGGGTTCACCACAAGGGACAATGGCGCATAACAAAGCCCAATCTCCCGCGCCAGCACGGCTTCGGGACAGCCAGTCATGCCCACCACATCGCCGCCATCCCGCTCGATCCGGAGGATTTCTGCAGCGGTCTCCAGACGCGGTCCCTGGGTCGCGGCGTAGGTGCCTTCCGGGTGCACGGGGATTCCGGCTTTTTCGGCTCCCTGCAGGAGACGTTGCCGCACATTGGCGCAGTAGGGTTCGGAAAAGTCGATGTGAATCACCTGCTGCGCCTCTCCCCCTTCAAAGAAGGTGCTGGGGCGACCGTGGGTGTAATCGATCAGCTGATCCGGGACTAGCAAGACACCGGACTGCATCGCCGGCGTGATTCCGCCGACGGCGGTCACCGCGATCAGATGGCTGACCCCCACATGATGCAAGGCCCAGATGTTGGCGCGGTAGTTGACCCGGTGGGGCGGGATGGTATGACCATAGCCATGACGGGCCAGAAAAACGATTTCCTGACCATTGAGAACACCAAAGGTCAGAGGACCCGAAGCCTCGCCAAAAGGCGTACGAATGATGCGGCGATGGCGAATTTCCAGATTTTTGAGCTTAGTGAGACCGCTACCACCGAGGATTCCAACGCTGCTCATGATTCCTCCGCGAGTGCGAAAATTCCGGGGGCGTTACGACCGAGCCCCCGGGCATCGAGGCCGAAACCAAAGATGAAACGGTCCGGAACTTCAAGGCCCACGTAATCCACGGGCACTGCACAGGGACGTTCGCGCTCCTTGCGCACCATCACCGCCGTGCGCACCGCTGCCGCCCCCTGGGCACGGCAATAGTCCTGCAGAGCCAGCAAAGTGACTCCTTCATCGAGGATGTCATCGACGATGAGTACGGTGGCATCCAGCAGATTCTCCCGCGGCGTCAGACGCCACAAAAGATCACCTCCGCGGATTTTGTCACCATAGCGACTGACCTGTACACAGTCCAGATGCAAGGGAAAATGCAGCAGAGGGAGCAACTGGCCGACAACGACGATGGCACCAGACAAGACTGTCAGCACGATGACCGGGCGGTGCGGCACCAACGGTTCGAGATCCGCATTAATGGCAACGGCCATCCGATGGATGGCCGCGTGCACCGCCTCCGCACTGAACAACTGTTCAGCCGGCCCCAGGTGGGTAGGCGTCATGGTATGGACTTAGTAGGTGAAGGTGACGACATCGTCGTCCATGGCCTGCTCAATGACATAGGCGCCACCGACCACATCCGACACCTCGGGGATCAGATCTTCCTTGGTGCAATCCCACAGTTCGAGAGTGGGAGTACACACGAAGAACTTCACACCTGCCTCGTGCGCATCCTTGATGAAATCGTGAACACTCTTGGGGCTGCCCGGCATGACGTGCATCTTCTCTGCCACACCCTTCTTGGCCAGTTCGCCAGCACGGGCGGTGAGCACGACTTCCACTTCAAAGTCCATTGCCGCAGCCACCGTCGCCTGGAAGAAGGGCGCACCCAACTCCTGGGGGTTGGAAGGATCGGTGTTGACCATGACCATCAACAATTTATCAGCCATTTCATTACTCCTCGACAGAAAACTGCCGTTATCTTAGCGGCGCCAAGAGCCCCTTGCACCATGATTTGATTGATTACCGCATAAAAAACTGCGCGGTCAGTCCTCAGACTCTCCGGATTCCGCTTCGATCTGACGTTCGCGACGGGAGCGCAGCATGATTTCGCGCTCTTCTGCCAATGCCCTCTTCGCCACCTGAATGGCTTCCAGTAGATCTTGCCGCTTGGCATCCACCAATTCACTGCCGGAGGCCAACAGTTGTTGCGTCTTTTCCTGAATTTCGTCCAGCAGCCGGGAGATCCGCTCCTCGGCCAGAACCTCCAGTTCGCGCAATTGCTCCTTGCCCCGTTGCATCCTGCGGCGCAGATCGTCGCGGGTCTCCACACCGCTGGCCGGGGCGAGCAAGACGCCAGCGGCGGCGCCAACGAGTAAGCCCATCACGAAACCTGCTGCTGAATTTCTCATGCAAACCTCCAGTGATTAGCGAAAACGAAAATCCTAGCGACGGCGAGCAAAGTAGCGCCAACCGGCACGTACAGCCCGTACCCAGAGCCCAAGCTCCTGAATCGGCACAGTGAGCGTATCGACGGTATCACGCAGTTCCCGATCGATATAACGTAACGTCGCCTCGGCATGCTGTAGCTGCCTGCCACCACCGCGGATGATCTTCTGAAGCTCGCCGATTGCGAGCTTCAGGTCGAAGAGGAGCGGCCCAACTTCCTGCTCCGCTCTGGCGAGGACTCGTTCCAGACGCAGAAAGGTACGAATAACCACGCCAGCTACCGCAGCCAAAATGACGAGCGAAAAAATGGACACTATCGCGATGATCGTGATGGAGGCGTTGATACCCATAGCGTGCGTTATCCCAAAATTCCCTTGTTCACTATAGACGGATCAGAAAGGTGGTGCAAAATCCGCCCCTCCCTGAAAAAAGGCTAATAGCAAACAGACCGCCAATAGGATGGCCGCCAGGCTCAACACGAATACCGCTGCCGCCCCGAGATCCTTAGCCCGGCCAATGAACGGATCTCGTTCTGGTTCGACACGATCGGCCAGGGTTTCGATTGCTGTGTTGAGTAACTCGGCGGCCAGGATAGCCGCCATCAGCAGGATGAACAGCGCCCACCATAAAAGCGGCGCGCCGGTGAGAACCAAGAGAACAATCCCCAAGAATGCAGCACCCAGCTCGGTACGAAAGCTCGCCTCCCCCCGCACGGCACTTTTCAGACCGGCCAGCGCATAGCGTCCACGGCGCCAGAGAGGGGCGTTCTTTCTCACCAACCACCGGCCTCGCGCAGAGAGACAGGCTCGCCATCACCGACGATGAAGTGATCGAGCAGGCGTAGCTCCAATAGGCGCAGGGCATCCTCCAGCCGGCGGGTGAGTTGCCGATCCGCGGTACTCGGCTCAGCCACCCCGGACGGGTGGTTGTGGGCGACGATCAGAGCGGCGGCATTGAGCTCAAGGGCGCGCTTGGCGATTTCGCGCACATGGACGGTGGCGCTGTCGATGGTGCCCTGGAACATTTCTTCAAAGCGCAGAACGCGATGACGTTGGTCCAGAAAGAGCACCGCAAAGACCTCCCGTGCCCGATCCCGAAGACTGACGCGCAGGTATTCCGCCACCCGGCGTGGGGATTCGAGAGTCTCGCCCCGTTGCCAACTTTCCGCCAGATGTCGCCGCGCCATCTCCAAAACGGCTTGCAACTGCGCGAATTTGGCACTACCGAGCCCATGCTCCCTGCAGAAGGTCTCTTGCGAGGCCGTCAACAACCCCCGCAACCCGCCAAAGCGCTGCAGGAGGTCACGCGCCAGTTCGACGGCGCTTTTGCCACGCACTCCTACCCGCAAAAAAATTGCCAGCAATTCCGCATCGGACAGACTCTCCGCCCCCTTCGTCAACAATCGCTCCCGCGGACGTTCTGCCTCGGGCCAATCGGAAATAGCCATGCGCTCCCTCTTTTTCGTATGCTACTGCACAGATTGTAGCGAAAAGAGCGCAAACATGGACCCACTGGCGGGCAAAAAAATTCTCCTGTTGATTGGCGGCAGCATCGCCGCCTACAAGACGCCGGAACTGGTCCGCCTGCTGCGTGCTGCGGGGGCAGAATTGCGCATTGCGCTGAGCCCCCATGCCAGTGACTTCGTCTCGCCCCTGGCGCTGCAGGCGGTGAGCGGCCAGGTACCGCGCCTGTCCCTCTTCTCACCGGCCGAAGAAGCCGCCATGGATCATATCGCCCTGGCACGCTGGGCCGATGCCCTGCTCTACGCACCGGTGTCGGCGGCGGGGCTTGCCCGTCTTGCCCAGGGCCTCGCCGAGGACTTGCCGGGAGCCATCGTTCTCGCCAGCCGCGCGCCGCTCTTTCTGGCGCCCGCGATGAATACGGCCATGTGGGAGCATCCGGCCACCCAGCGTAACCTGCAGCAATTGGCTGCCTACGGGGCGCAGATCCTCGAACCCGAGAGTGGCAGCCTCGCCTGCGGCGAGACGGGGACGGGGCGTTTGCAGGAACTCAGCAGCATCGTCGAGCATCTGCGCCTCGCCCTCGCACCGCACCCTTGGTCGGGTTGGCGCGTCCTGGTCACTGCCGGCCCCACCTGGGAGGCCTGGGACCCAGTGCGCGGCCTGAGTAATCGCGCCAGCGGTCGCCAAGGCTATGCCTTGGCACAGGCGGCGGCGGAGCGCGGCGCCCAGGTGACCCTGGTGAGCGGTCCTACGGCCCTGTCCTGCCCCGCTGGGATACAGCGGGTAGAAGTTGAGTCGGCACGGGAGATGTTGGTGGCCTGTCAGGATCTCCTGCGGACCGAAACCATCAATCTCTTCATCGCCAACGCCGCCGTTGCCGACCATCGGCCCGCTACCGTCCTGAGCAGCAAACAGGGCAAGCAGGAACTCCCTCCCCAACTCCAGCTCGTGGCCAATCCCGACATCGTCCACAGCCTGCACCGAGACCCTCGGCGCCCGCGCTGGATCCTTGCCTTTGCCGCCGAGACCCACGGTGACGAAGGACGAGCGGTAACGAAACTACACGCCAAAGGGGCGGATTTTGCCGCCATCAACGATCTGCGCAAGGGCGCAATGGGCGGCGAAGAAAACGCCGTCGTGCTCTTTTGCCAAGGACAACGCTACGCCTTGGCACCGCAAGCCAAGCTCGACCTGGCGCGCGCCCTGTTGCATCATCTCGACACCTGCCTGCATGGAAGCACCTGATGGACAAACTTGCCATTCGCATTCTCGACCCCCGCCTCGGCCAGGAATGGCCCTTGCCCCACTACGCCAGCGACGCCGCGGCGGGCATGGACCTGCGCGCCTGTATCGAGGCACCCCTGACCCTAGCGCCGGGAGAAGCGGCACTAATCTCTACCGGTTTTGCCATGCACATAGGCGATCCAGCTGTTACCGCCCTGCTCCTGCCGCGCTCTGGGCTCGGGCACCGCGGTCTGGTCCTAGGCAACTTAGTAGGCCTCATCGATGCCGACTACCAAGGACCGCTCAAAGTATCTTTGTGGAACCGGGGTCCAGAACCTTTTTCCATTGCCGTCGGCGAGCGGGTGGCGCAAATGATCCTGATCCCCGTATTGCGCCCAGAGGTGGAGGTGGTGCAGGACTTTATCGCCACGGATCGCGGTGAAGGCGGCTTTGGCAGTACCGGTAGACATTGAGGGGCATATGGTCAAGAAGATTGAAGCGGCATTTGAATGGTTGCTCTGGAACAGTCGCTTTGCCGTACTCTTTGCGGTGATCGCTAGCCTCTTTGTCGCTTTTGCCGTCTTTTTCATGACTTCTGTAGATGCTTGGCATCTGGTCTCCCACATCCTCGCCTACGCCGACCCCTCTCTCACCAGTGCTGCCCGAGAAAATTTTCATCTGCAAGTCGTGGCCCATGCGGTGGGCATCGTGGATGGCTACCTGCTGGCAACCATTTTGCTGATCTTCGCTTTGGGTCTATATGAGTTGTTCATCAGCAAGATCGACGTGGCCGGCGAATCGAAAGGCTCCCGGGTACTCTTCATCCGCAGCCTGGATGACCTAAAAGACCGCCTCGCCAAGGTCATTCTCATGATCCTCATCGTCAGCTTCTTCGAGCGTTCCCTGTCGATGCACGTAAGTAACTTCCTCGACCTCCTCTATCTGGCCCTGGGCATCGCCTTGGTTGCCCTGGCGCTCTACCTTACTCACAGGGGCGGTCATGCACGGGCCGAGGCGGAGGCGTCCAACGAGGGCGAACATTAGGCAGCGAGGGACAAGCGCTGCCTACCGCCTCAGGCGCGCGGCAGGGTAACGCCGTGTTGCCCCTGATACTTGCCCTTGCGGTCGGCGTAGGAGACCTCGCAGACCTCGTCAGACTCAAGAAAAAGCACCTGGGCCACCCCTTCATTGGCATAGATTTTTGCCGGTAACGGGGTGGTGTTGGAAAACTCCAGGGTAACGTAGCCCTCCCATTCCGGCTCGAAAGGGGTGACGTTGACGATAATGCCGCAGCGCGCGTAGGTGGATTTGCCCAGGCAAATGGTCAGCACGTTGCGCGGAATGCGGAAATACTCAACGGTGCGTGCCAAGGCAAAGGAATTGGGAGGGATGATGCAGGTGTCGCCGCTGAATTCCACGAAGGAGTCCTCGCTGAAATTCTTCGGATCGACAATGGCGCTGCGCACATTGGTGAACACCTTGAATTCACCCGCACAGCGGATGTCGTAGCCGTAGGAAGAGAGACCGTAGGAGATGATCGGCTGCCCTTCGATCTGGCGCACTTGCTGCGCAGAGAAGGGCTCGATCATCCCCTTTTCCGCGGCCATTTGCCGGATCCAGCGATCGGATTTGATGGCCATGGGCAAAACTCCTAACGGTTCTCGATGACGATTTTGGGAAACTTATGGCTGTGGTCCACCGCCTGCAGGGCAATGCGACCCGCCACATGACGCGCCAACTCCCGATAGATCTTCGCCAGGGGAGAATCGGGTGCCGCCACCACCGTCGGTGCCCCGCTATCGGCTTCGTTGCGGATACTGCGATCCAGAGGCACAGCGCCGAGGAATTCCACCCCGTACTGCTCTGCCATCGCAGCACCGCCGCCATGACCAAAGATGTCGTCTTCGTTGCCGCACTTGGGGCAAATGTAGAAGCTCATGTTCTCGATGATACCGAGGATGGGCACGCCGACCTTCTCGAACATCTTCAGTCCCTTGCGCGCATCGAGGAGGGCGATGTCCTGGGGCGTGGTGACAATGACTGCCCCCGAAACCGGCACCTTCTGGGCCAGAGTGAGCTGGGTGTCGCCAGTACCTGGGGGCAGGTCAATGACCAAGTAATCGAGCTCGCCCCAGCGGGTGTCGGAGAGGAGTTGCTCCAGGGCCTGCATGACCATCGGGCCGCGCCAGACCATGGGGGTTTCCTCGTCGATGAGAAAACCGATCGACATGGCCTTGATGCCATGCCCCTCCATGGGCTCCATCTTCTTGCCATCTTTGCTGGTCGGTTTGCCCTCGATGCCGAGCATGCGCGGCTGGCTGGGCCCGTAGATATCGGCATCAAGGATCCCTACCCGCGCGCCTTCCTGCGCCAAGGCGAGGGCCAGATTGACGGCGGTGGTGGACTTGCCTACACCGCCCTTGCCGGAAGCGACAGCGATGATGTTCTTGATGCCCTCCAGCAACTTGACGCCGCGTTGTGCCTGATGGGTGCGGATGTTCTGATCAATTTCGACCTCTGGCCGGATGCCGGTGACCTTGTGCACTGCAGCGACGATCTCGTCGCCAAGCTTGCCCGCGACCCCTTGCGCTGGGTAAGGCAGTTCGAGCCGAACTCGCTGACCCTCCACGTTTTTCAACACACCGGCACTGGCCAGATCCTTGCCGAGATAGGGGTCCTGAATGCTCCCGAGTGCCTGTTCGACCTGCTGCCTCTGTAACTCTGCCATGGGCAATTACCTTCTCCGTCGTCCGGAATCAACCGGCAGAAATGATGACCTCGTGCTGCTCGATGCCGCCGCCTGCGCCAAAGGCTTCCTTGGGCAAAGGATTCTGGTGCGCCGCCTTGAAGTCGTCACTGCGCAGCCAAGCCTGAAAGGCGTCTTTGTCCTGCCAATGGGTGAGCACGATATACATGCCATCCTCAGCGACGGGACGCAGGATCTCCATGCGCACGAATCCTGGCTGCTTTTCCACTTCACCGGCGCGCCGGCGGAAGCGCTCCTCAAACTCCTGATGAAATTCCGGCTTTACGGGAACGCGGTTGGCCACTACGTATTGCATGACTGTCTCCAGAAGAACCTCTGAATTTTCCTATTCTACGGCAGGCGTGCTGCGCAGACCAAGAACATCCTGCATATCGTACAGTCCGGGTGCCCGACCCTGTACCCAGCGCACCGCACGCAAGGCTCCCTCAGCGAAATTGCGGCGGCTACTGGCACGATGGGTAAGCTCCAGACGCTCCCCAGCGCCCGCCAGCCATACGCTATGCTCACCCACCACATCGGCGGCACGCAGGGTGGCGAAGCCAATGCTGCCCTTGGCTCGCAATCCGTTATTGCCGTTGCGATCCCAGCAGGCCACCGCATCGAGCTCGACCTTGCGCCCTGCCGCCGCCGCGCGCCCCAAAGCCAGGGCAGTGCCCGAGGGGGCATCACGTTTCTGATTGTGGTGGGCCTCGATGATCTCGATGTCATAGTCCTCACCGAGCGCCGCCACCACTTGCGGTAGCAGCGACAGCAACACATTGATCCCGACACTCATGTTGGCGGCGGCGACGAGCGGGATGCGAGCGCTCAACTCTTCCAGCTCTGTTTGCTGATCGGCACTGAACCCCGTGCTTCCCAATACCACCGGAAGCTGTGCCTGGGCGGCGGCACGCAGATGGCAGAGGGCGGCATCCGCCGGGCTGAAGTCGACGAGGATATCGGCCTGGGCGAGGGCCTGCGCCAACTGCGCGGAAAGCGGGACACCCAGCTCGGCTACGCCCGCGATTCGACCAACATCCTCGCCGAGATTTTCCGCCCCGGGCCGACCCAATGCCGCTACCAGTTGTAGATCAGGTTGCTCGCACAGAGCCGCGATGATCGCTTTGCCCATCTTACCGGCCGCTGCTGCCAATGCCACGCGAATGGCCATCTCAGATCCCCATGCGTTCAAAAAAATCCTTGGCCTTGGCCCACCAGCTCTCCTGCTGCGGATGCTGGGCGAGCTCGCCGGTTTCTGCGGCAAACTCCTGCAGGAGTTCCCGTTGCCGCTCGCTGAGTTTGACCGGCACTTCCACCTGCACACGACAATGCAGATCACCTGCCATCCGGCTGCGCACCCCCTGGATCCCCTTGCCCCGCAGCAAAAAGACTCTCCCTGACTGAGTACCAGCCGGGATTTGGATCTTGACGCGCCCGCTTAGGGTAGGCACCTCCAGTTCACCACCCAGGGCCAGGGTGGTGAAACTCACCGGCACAGCACAATGGAGATCATCACCGTCGCGCTCAAAGAGACTGTGGGGTCTCACCTGGATCTCGACATAGAGATCTCCGGCTGCGCCGCCCCGCTCGCCCGCTTCACCCTCGCCGGTCAGGCGGATGCGGTCACCGGTATCGACTCCGGCCGGGATTTTGACCTCCACCTGCCGGTTTTTCTTGACGCGTCCTTGACCTTTACAGGATTTGCAGGGGTTTTTGATTACCTTACCGCTACCGCCGCATGCGGGACAGGGACGCGTAACCGAGAAGAACCCCTGCGCCATGCGGACCTGCCCGTGCCCGCCGCAGGTCCGGCAATCTTCGACTTCACTACCAGGCTCCGCGCCCGTGCCATGACATGCTTCACACATCACCGAGCTGGGGATCTCGAGCTCCACGGTCTTTCCCGAAGCGGCCTCCTCGAGAGTCAGATCCAGGCGATAGCGCAGGTCACTGCCACGGCCCGGGTCCTGCTGAAAACCGAAGCCGCCACGGGTGAACTGTTCGAAGATATCGCCAAAACCGCCAGCGCCACCAAAGCCTCCGAATCCCGCACCGCCCCCGCCGGCACCTCCCTGCACACCGGCATGGCCGTACTGGTCGTAGGCGCGCCGTTTTTGCGGATCGGAGAGGACTTCGTAAGCTTCGTTGATTTCCTTGAAGCGTTCTTCGGCACTGCTGTCGCCTGGGTTGCGGTCGGGGTGATAGCGCATGGCAAGGCGACGATAGGACTTTTTCAGCTCGCCATCGTCCACCGTGCGCGACACTTCCAGAATTTCGTAGTAATCCCGTTTGCTCATGCTCTCCATTCCCAACAACGGACAAGGGCAGGGATATTCCCCTGCCCTTTGCAGTGGATCAAGGCCTTACTTCTTGTCGACTTCCTCGAACTCCGCCTCGACCACGTCGTCGTCCTTGCTTTGGCTACCGGCACCAGCGCCGTCGGCAGGACCAGCCTGACCGCTCGGACCCGCATGCTGCAGCAGCTCGGACATGGCGGCCATCAGGGTCGCCACTGCCCCCTTGATGGCTTCCGGGTCCTCACCCTTGGCCGCCGACTCGACGGCGCTGATGGCATTCTCGACCTTGGCCTTGGCATCCGCCGGGGCACTGGCATGCTCCGTCAGCGCCTTGCGCGCCCCATGCACACTGCCATCAGCCTCGTTACGCGCCTCGATCAGGGCACGCGCCTTCTTGTCCTCGGCAGCATTGGCTTCCGCCTCCTTGATCATGCGCTGGATCTCCGCCTCGGAGAGGCCGGAGCTTGCGGTGATCTTGATCGACTGCTCCTTGTTGGTCTCCTTGTCCTTCGCGGAGACATGGAGAATGCCGTTGGCGTCGATGTCAAAGGTAACTTCGATCTGCGGCATACCGCGCGGTGCCGGACGAATGTCCGTCAGATCGAAGCGCGCCAGCGACTTGTTGTCCCGCGCCAGTTCGCGCTCGCCTTGCAGCACATGCACGGTGACCGCCGACTGGTTGTCTTCCGCCGTCGAGAAGATCTGCGACTTGCGCGTCGGGATGGTGGTGTTCTTCTCGATGAGCTTGGTCATCACTCCGCCCAGGGTCTCGATTCCCAGAGAGAGGGGGGTAACATCCATCAACAACACGTCTTTCTTGTCACCGGACAACACCGCACCCTGCACCGCCGCCCCAATGGCCACTGCCTCGTCGGGGTTGACGTCCTTGCGCGGCTCTTTCCCAAAGAACTCCTTCACCTTGTCCTGGACCTTGGGCATGCGCGTCTGTCCACCCACCAGAATCACGTCGGAGATCTGGCTGGAGGAGAGATCGGCATCCTTCATCGCCACCTTGCAGGGCGCCATGCTGCGGTCGATCAGATCTTCCACCAGCGACTCCAGCTTGGCCCGGGTCAGCTTCATATTGAGGTGCTTGGGACCCGACTGGTCGGCAGTGATGAAGGGCAGATTGACGTCGGTCTGCGCCGAGGAGGACAGCTCGATCTTGGCCTTTTCCGCAGCCTCCTTGAGGCGCTGCATCGCGAGGCGGTCATTGCGCAGGTCGATCCCCGCCTCCGCCTTGAAGGAGTCCGCCAGGTAATTGATGACCCGGTTGTCGAAATCGCCACCGCCGAGGAAGGTGTCGCCGTTCGTGGAGAGCACCTCGAACTGATGTTCCCCATCCATCTCGGCAATCTCGATGATGGAGATATCGAAGGTACCGCCACCGAGGTCATAGACCGCGACCTTGCTGTCGCCGGGGTTTTTGTCCTCGCCGAAGGCCAGGGCTGCCGCCGTCGGCTCGTTGATGATGCGCTTGACCTCCAGACCGGCAATACGCCCGGCATCCTTGGTCGCCTGCCGCTGGGCATCGTTGAAATACGCAGGCACGGTGATAACCGCCTCGGAAACCGTCTCACCAAGATAATCTTCGGCGGTTTTCTTCATTTTCTGGAGAATGTAAGCGGAAATCTGCTGCGGCGAATACTTTTTGCCACGCGCCTCCACCCAAGCATCACCGTTGTCGGATTTGACGATTTTGTACGGCACGTGCTTCATGTCCTTTTGCACTTCCGCATCGTCAAACTTGCGGCCAATCAGACGCTTGACCTCATAGATGGTATTCTCCGGGTTGGTTACCGCCTGCCGCTTGGCAGACTCGCCCACCAGGACTTCGCCATCTTCACTAAAAGCGACGATGGAAGGCGTCGTGCGCTTGCCTTCGCTGTTTTCGATCACCTTTACCTTGTCGCCTTCCATGACGGCAACGCAGGAATTGGTGGTTCCCAAATCGATACCAATAACTTTAGCCATTCTGTAATCTCCTCAAAAATCTCTGTGCGTTGCCCACAATCGTTACTGCGACGTGGCGGCCTTGGAGACCGATACCATGCTTGGCCGCAACAAGCGGTCGTGAATCAAATATCCTTTCTGGTGAGTCGCCAAAATTCGGTTGGGCTCGCCCGGATCCTCCACCATCGCAATCGCTTGATGTAGATTGGGATCGAAGCGGCCGTTTTCAACATCCACTGGCCGCACACCGGCGTTGCCCAGCGCCCCGATCAACAATTGCAAGGTATTTTCGATACCCTGCCGAAATTGTCGCATGGCCTCATCTTCACCGGTGGACGTGGCGAGAGCCATTTCCAGACTGTCGACCACCGGCAGGAGCTCTCTGGCAAAGCGTTCGACAGCATAATTGCGCGCATCCAGCATCTGCTTTTCGGTGCGCTTGCGCAGGTTCTCCATGTCGGCCAACGAGCGCAGATACTCGTTGCGGAATTTGTCCGCCTCGGCCCGCCAATCGGTCTCTGGTAACGCCTCAGCCTCCGCACTCGCTGTTTCGGTGGCCTGCGGATCCTGTTCGGTTTCACTCATGGGATACTTCCTCCAGTTTGCTCCAACCGGTAGATGGGGGCAGGCACGATTGCATTTCAAGAGGGAGACAGTTCACTGTGCGACAGAGCCTGTCCGAGCAGACGTGCGGCGCCATCCACCAAGGGGATGATCTCCTGATAAGGCATGCGCATGGGACCCAATACGCCAATCACGCCGACAGGATCTCCGTCGATGTGGTACGGTGCAGAGATGAGGGTGAATTCGCTCAGCGGTGCCAGACCCGACTCGCCGCCAATATAGATGCGGACGTCACTACCGCGTACGCTCTGGTCGAGGAGCATCACCAGCTCGCGCTTTTGCCGCACCACCGAGAGGAGCTCACGCAGGCGCTCGCTGCCGGCAAAATCGGGCAGATCGAGGAGCTGCAGCTCCCCTTCGATGAGCATGCGTTCCTGATCGGCGGCCAACATTTCCTTCCCCAGCTCCATGGCATTGCGCAGAATCTGGTCCATTTCGGCACGCGACTGGCGAAGATCGTCGTCGAGCAGAGCGATCACCTCCTGCAGCGGACGACCACCGTAACTGGCGTTGAAGCGATTGGCAGCCTGCGTCAGGGCTGCCGCACTCAAAGATTCGTGCAAGCGAACGAGGCGGTTCTCGACTTCGCCCTTGTCGGTAACAAAGATGGCCAGAACCTCACGCTCGCGCAGGCTGATGAAATCGACATGGCGCAGGATCTGTGTTGCCCGCCTGGGTACGCGGATAAAGCCCACCATACGCGTCATTTCCGACAGAGCCTCGGTGGCGGCATGCAGAACCTCTTCCGCATCCGGCACGCGTGCGCCAATCCGTTGCAGAAGCACCCGTTTCGCTGTCCCCGAAAACGGAGTCACATGGATGAGGGAATCGACGAAGAAGCGGTAACCGCTGGAAGTAGGGATCCGCCCAGCCGAAGTGTGCGGCGAAATGACATACCCCTCCTCTTCGAGGTCAGCAATGACGTTGCGCACGGTAGCCGGACTGATCGCCAGACCCGCTTCACGAGCCAGCTGGCGGCTGCCGACTGGCTGGCCGCTGCTGATGTGCTGCTCGATGAGGGATTTCAGTAAATGGCGGGCACGCGCATCCATTTTGCAAGCTCTCCTGGACACGCCCACTCCGGGCGTCTTGTTAGCACTCTACCGCAGAGAGTGCCAAGAGGCCAGAGAATTACTTGATTTTGTCTTCCCGATAGGCGACGTGCTTGCGTGCCTTGGGGTCGTACTTGACAAACTCGAGCTTGTCCGGGGTGTTCTTCTTATTTTTGGTGGTGGTATAGAAGTGCCCGGTGCCCGCGGTGGAAACCAGTTTGATCTTGTCGCGCATCGCTCAGCCCTCAGATTTTCTCGCCAGCGGCGCGCAGGTCCGCCAACACAGCATCAATACCTTTCTTGTCGATGGTGCGAATGGCTTGGGTACTCACCCGCAGCCGCACCCAACGATTCTCGCTCGCCACCCAAAAGCGCTTGTACTGCAGATTCGGCAAAAAGCGCCGACGCGTCTTGTTGTTGGCGTGGGAAACATTGTTCCCCGCCATGGGCTTCTTGCCCGTAACCTTGCAAACTCTGGACATGACCGCTATCCCCAACAGAAAGAGGCGCTTTATACCATAATCCGGCGGCAGAATGCCAGAGGCATTTCCGGGTCTTAGCCGGCATGGACGCCGGCACTCCGCTCCGGGTAACTCTCGTAGACATGCTCGAAGAGCGCCGCACATTTTTGCGCAAAGAGCGGGCGGTCGTAGGCCGCCGGCAGGGTGTCGAGGGTATTTTCGATCTCCAGCTTGACGTTGGATCGCGCCGCCGATTTTTGCCGCCAGTTGAGCACCAGCAGCGTCTGCAGGCGGGCGAGCAGCTCCCTGGCCACCTTCTTGACCTCGTCGCGCTCAGCGGTACTCAAGGCCGGCGCAGGCCGCGTCAGGATGTCGAAAATCACCAGTTCCTCTTCCGTCAGGTGCTCGCGGACGTGACGCTCCTGTTCCTCGTCGAGGCTATTCGAAAGCTGGAGCAGTTCCTGAAAAAGTTGCTCGATGTTGCGGCTGCCGTGGTTGTAGCTCTCGATCAGCGCCGCAAATTTCTCGGCAAAGTCGGTGCGGGTGGGGTTTTGACGCACGAGCCGTTCGAGGCGGGCAGCAATGGCCGCCTTGAGGGCTTCAAGTTCGGTGTTCTTGTGCGCGGAACGCCGAAAGCGCTCGGCCAGGGCCGCAAAGTTGATTTGCGATAGATCGATGGCTGGTGGCCCATCTTCGCGGATTTCGTGACCGGTGATCGAGGCGTCGAGCAGACCGTCGATCTGCCGCAGGATCGTTGCAATGTCCGGTGGATCGGGTTGCAGGCGGGCACGGATGGCACTCGCCAGGGTAACGATGCTCAACACCCGGAGAGAGAATTCGATGGCTGCGGCATCGGGCTTCACCGCGGTGTAAAGGGTATCGACGAGCTTGGCGTGGCCGAAAAAATCGCGTCGCCGCGTATCCGGGGCAATCAGTGCCTCGATGGCGTCCTCGACGGCAGCCAGACGCTCCATGCCGCCCAAGGGCATCGCCTCCAAAGCAGTCAGATCGACGCCTTGGTCGGCGCAAAAAGTGGTCGCCACGTCCACCGCAGCGCGCAGCATCCGCACCAGCTCTGCCTTGTCCTGCACCGGATTGCCGCCATCCCTGCCGGCACCATAGATTGCCAGCACCTGCTCCAGCGAGGCGAAGACATTGGCGTAATCGACAATCACGCCGCTGTACTTGCCGGGAAACACGCGGTTGGCGCGGGCAATGGTCTGCATCAGGGTGTGGTTGCGCATCGGCTTGTCGAGGTACACCGTGGAACAGCTTGGCGCGTCGAAACCCGTCAGCCACATGGCACAGACGAAGACCAGACGCAATGGGTCGTCGGTATCCTTGAAGCGTTCGTCCAGGCTCGGCTGCGATTCGTTCATGCGCCGGCGGTGCGGCTCGATGTCGAGGCCAAGACTGCGCATCTGCTCGACCTCGTTTTGCCCTGGCGAGACGATCACTGCCATGTCGGTGCTGGTCAGCAGGGCCAGTCGCTGCTGCAGCTCCGCCCGGCGCCGTTCCTGGCGCGCCTGTTCCGGGGTCATACCGTTCCCCGTCGGATAGTGCAGAGCACCCAGCTCCTGCCGCACCCGCTCCGTCTCCGCCGCCCAATGTTTACGTACCTTGTCGTACATCTTCAGGGCCGTGGCCTTGTCGATGGATACCACCATCGCCTTGCCCACAAAGCCGCGCCCCAGAAAATGCCGCACGATGTCGGCGGCCACCGTCTCCAGCCGGTCATCGCGGGTGATGAGGTGGTATTGCCGCCCCAGCACCTGATCGAGCTTTTCTTCCTGTTCGTCGTCGAGCTCGGCGTCTTCGATCAGTGCATAGATGTCGTCGTTGAGATTCGGGTTGACCAGTTGCAGCTCGGGGGTGCGGTTTTCGTAGAAGAGCGGCACCGTGGCGCCGTCTTCCACCGACTGCTGGAAATCGTAGATCGAGACATAGTCGCCAAAGACCTCCTTGGTGCGCTCCTCGCCCGCAATCAAGGGCGTGCCGGTAAAGGCCAGGAACATCGCCTTCGGCAACGCCGCACGCATGTTGAGGGCGAGGGTATCGTACTGGCTGCGGTGTGCTTCGTCAGTCAGTACGATCACATCGGCACGGTCGGTGAGCAGTTCCGGGGTCTGGAACTTCTGCACCAGGGTAAACACATAACGATGGTTGCCGCGCAGCAGCTCGCGCAGGTGCGCAGCACTGCTGGCATGGCAACGCTCGCCCTCGACTTCGCTCACCGCGCCCACAGACTTGAAGGTTTTGGCGATCTGTGCGTCCAGCTCCACCCGGTCGGTAACCACCACAAAGGTCCAGTTGCCGGCCAGCTTGCGCAGCACCTTCTGCGCGAAGAACGCCATCGAGAAGCTCTTGCCGCTGCCCTGGGTCTGCCAGAACACGCCGCCGCGGCCATGGCCCAGGGTGCGCGCTTGCAGCATCGAGGCGATGGCATTGTTGACGCCCAGAAACTGATGGTTCTGGCCGATAATCTTCACCAGCCCGGCCTTGTGTTCGGAAAAGAGGGTAAAGTTTTCGACGAGATCGAGCAGGCGGCTGCGCTCACAGGTGCCGCGCAGCATTACCTCCAGCGACACGCGCCGTGGCTCGTCTTCGCGTTCGATGCGCTTCCACTCGAAAAAGCGTTCCCAGTCGGCGGTAAGGGAACCCACGCGGCTGTCGGTGCCGTTACTGGCGATGAGGAAAGCGTTGTACCAGAAGAGTTGCGGGACTTCTCTTTTGTAATGAGTCAGATTTTCATCGAAGGCCGCACGCGCCGGCACAGCGGGCTTCTTTAGTTCGATCACCACCCAGGGCAGACCGTTGACGAAGCCCACCAGATCGGGGCGGCAGGTATAGAGGCTGCCCACCACGCTAAACTGGCTGACGAGCAGGAAGTCATTGCGCTCTGGCTGCGCCCAGTCCAGCACCCGCAGGCGTTCGGTCTTCTGGCCGCCGTGCTCGCGGTCGGGGATGGAGACGGGAATGCCGTCCTTGAGCAGCCGGTAGATTTCGCGGTTGGCGGCCACCAGGCTCATGGCCGAGCGGTCGCGCACGAGTTCGTCGATGGCGCTCTGGATCGCTTCGGGCGGCAGGCCGGGGTTAAGGGCGACGAGGGCGGCACGCAAGCGCTCCACCAGCACTACCTCGCCCCGAGTCTCGCGGCCCAGCAGCCCGCCGGGGCCGAGGGTTTCTTCCTGCGCCGACAGCGCCTGCCAGCCGAGCGCGGAAAAGAGCCCGATGGCGGGCTGCTCGACAAGCTGGTCTTCGCTGTAGGCGTGGGGGCTCATGCGGGGTCGTCTCCCGCCTCGTCCGCCAGCGCCCGCTCGATCTGTTCGATACTGGGCAGGCTGGTCTGCAGCTCGGCAGGCAGGGATTCCACCAGGCGGTATTCGGCAATGCCCATGGGCTGCGTCTTGTCGCCCAGGGCGTATTCCGCCACCACCTTGTTTTTGCTCTTGCATAGAAGCAAGCCGATGCTCGGGTTGTCATGTTCGCTTTTGACTTGTCGATCCACCGCGGTTAGGTAGAACCCGAGCTGACCCAGGTGCTCCGGCTTGAACGCACCGGCCTTGAGTTCGATCACCACGAAACAGCGCAGTTTCAGGTGATAGAAAAGCAGATCGATGAAGAAGTCGTCGCCGCCGACGTTCAGCAACACCTGTCGCCCGACATAGGCGAAGCCCGCGCCCAGCTCCAGCAGAAAGTCGGTCACATGCTTGACCAGCGCGTGCTCGATCTCGCGTTCCTGCGCTTCTTCGCCCAAGCCGAGGAAATCGAAACGATAGGGGTCTTTCAAGGACTCGCGGCCCAGATCCGATTGCGGCTTGGGCAGCGCGAGCGCAAAGTTGGTGACCGCCTGCCCCTGCCGCGCCAGCAAGCGGGTTTCGATCTGCATCACCAGCACATTGCGTGACCAGTTGTGCTCGATGGCTTTAGCCGCGTACCAGCGGCGCTCGTCGGCGGACTTCAAACGGTCGAGCAGTGCCAGTTGGTGATACCACGGCAATTGTGCAAGCACCGCTTGCACAAATTCCTCCTCCGGCCACGCTTCGGCGAAGGCGCGCATGTACTTGAGGTTGCGCGGCGAAAAGCCCTTCATGTCGGGAAAGGCGTTGCGCAAGTCCTGCGCCAGCCGCTCAATCACCTTTGCGCCCCAGCCCTCGCGGTCCTGTCGGGCCAGGATGTCGCGGCCGATCTGCCAGTAGAGCAGCACCAGCTCGCGATTGACCGCCAGCGTCGCCCGCTGCTGGGCGTTGTGGATGCGTGCCTTCAGCTCCGTCAGCCAGGCGGCGTAATCGGCGGGCAATGGGACGATCTCAGGCATGGTCCAGCGCCTCCACGTCAATCTGGCCGGACAGCAGGCGCGGCAGCAGCAGGTCGCGGGTGCGGCGGAGATTTTGGATTTGGCGTTGGAGAGCGAGAATCTGGCCTGCCATTGGCGCGACGACAGCTTCAAACCCTTCAGTCAACTGCGCGGGTGGTTGCAGAAACTCAATGGTCTTGAACACGCCCCGACTGATCTCCTTGAACGTCGCTCCCGATGCCAGCCGCTGGAAGGTTGGCACACTCTCAGTAACCCAATGGAAGAGGAAGTAGAGCGGCACCCGATCGTTCGGGAGGCAAGTGATGAAACCCTGATTAGTGCACGCTTCGCGGGTGTTGATCGCGATTGCACCGATGGTGGCACGGCTGGTGAGCATCACGCTCATTGCAGGGAATAGACGCGCGGAACTCTCAACGAGGCCAAGCGCGGTGATGTGGTCGCTGGAATCATCCATGAACATCGTGCCAGCGCTGGTGAGGTCGCTGGGCGAAAACCACTGGATGGCGCCGCCGTCCCAATACCTTTCCTCTTTTCGTGAAGGCGTGCCACCGCCAGAAATCTCGAACGAGTCCGCGACACGCTTCACCTCCCACCCCTGGGGAATCTCGCCGAGGGAGGACGGGACGCGGCGGATGCTCTCGTGGCCAGGGAAGCGGAAGTGGACGAACCACTCGCGGTAGAGGGCGCGGGCCATCGACTCCAGAATCCTGATGCGCCGCTGGCTGTTCTCGATCAGCTCGTCGTAAGCCGACAGGATGCCCGCGATGCGGCGCTGGATCGCTACCGAAGGAACTCTGACTTTTACGCTAGCAATCCGCGATGGCGCTGTGTGTCGAATTTTCGTGCCACTGGCAGAAGCTCGAATCTGCTGCCGAACATGCTTCCAATTAAAAATGTAGTAGACGAAACGTGTATCCGTCTGCCCTGCATCGCGAAGCTGGACAAGGCCAAGACGTTGGTTGTGTAGATAAATGCCCGAGCGAGGAATGATGGCGCTGCTTCCGAGCAAACCTTCCGCCTGCTCGGTCATCGCCACGATGAGGTCACCCTCGTTTAGCACATAGCCGGATGGAATCGGCCCACGATACCACTTCTCTTTATCGCCTTTTTGCTTGAAGCCTCCTTCGTCGAAGAAATTGCCTGGCGTTAGGACGATGTGCGTTCCCACGTCGGCGAAATATTCACCGAGAAAGGCGTAGCCATGCTTGATTTCAAGCAAGTCGCCTAGGTTGCAGTCGCGCCAGCTCACCACCCTCACCCCTCCAAAATCCCCGCCGCCTCGGCGGCGATCATCTGCCCTTGTTTCCGCATCAGTCTCTCCTGCATTTTTCGCTTGGCCCCACCCAAAACGCCAGCCGGTGGCGGGCTGTTATGACCCAGGCGGAATAATCGTTCATCGCAACAGAGCGTTGGCTGCAGCTCGCAGCTCTCGCGCGGCAACCGAGTCGGCCCGGTCATAATTCAGCTCGGCGCGCTGCTGCGGGGACCAATGCAGGAGAATTTCTTCGATCGTTTCGGGGTTCACGGCGGCTTCCCTTACGTCATCACTGTGGCAGTATTCTGCGCGATGCATTCCGGCAACTCCAGCGGCTGCATTTGCCACAGTCCCAAAACGGGACTATACTGCGACCAATGCGAGTGATTGCCGTGTCCACCCTTCGAGCATTCTGGGAACGCCATCCCGATGCCGAGCAGCCGCTAAAAGCTTGGTATGAGGAAGCCACAAGTGCGACTTGGTCCCAGCCTGCCGACATCAAAGCGCAATACCGCAGCGCCAGCGTGCTGAAGAACCGTCGCGTGGTCTTCAACATCAAAGGCAATGACTACCGGCTGATCGTGGCTGTTGCATACAAGTTGCAGATTGTCTGCGTGAAGTTCGTCGGTACCCACAAGGAGTACGACGCAGTGGACGCAGAAACCGTTGAATTGGCCTGAGCGGCCACGGAGGAAAATATGGACATCCGCCCTATTCATACCGAAGCAGACTATAAGGCCGCGCTCAAAGAGATTTCGGCCTTGATGGAGTCCGACCCTGATCTGGGCACGCCGGCGGGCGATCGCCTGGACATCCTGGCGACGCTGGTGCAAGCCTATGAAGCCAAGCACCTGCCCATCACTTCGCCTGATCCGGTAGAAGCCATCAAATTTCGGATGGATCAGAGCGGCCTGTCCGTCAAAGACTTAGAACCGATGATCGGCAAAAGCAACCGTGTCTATGAAGTTCTGAACCGCAAGCGCCCGCTGACGCTAGCCATGATCCGGCGACTGCACAAGAGCCTGGGTATCCCGGCCGAAGTGTTGATTGCAGAGACGACCGTAGGGTAAGCAAGGAACTCTCGGCATGACTTCTTGACCTATGCGGCAATCTGCCGTACGGTCGCAGTAGGAGGAACCAACATATGCCCGGCGCCAACCCCACTGCCCGTCTCGAAGCCCGCATCAGTAGCGACCTGCATGCGATGCTCAAGCGCGCCGCCGAACTGCAGGGCCGCACCATGACCGATTTTGTGGTGTCGGCGGTGCAGGAAGCGGCGCAGCGCGCCATCGAGCAAGCCGAAGTCATCCGCCTGTCTCTGGCCGATCAGGAATGCTTTGCCCAGGCGTTGCTGTCGCCACCAAAACCCACTCCAGCCTTGGAACGCGCCTTTTCGCGCCGTCGTAAGCTGCTGCGCACAGAATGAGCGGCGCACCGTTTCGGCTTGCGCTGCTGGAAGCAGCACATGACCGCACCGGGTTTCAAAGCGATTCGGAGCCCCTGAATCGCTACCTGCGCGAGCAGGCCTTCCAGGACATGCGCCGCCGTGTGACGGCCTGTTTCGTCGCCTTGGCAGACGGCAACCGCATTGCGGGCTATTACACCTTGGCCTCGGCCAGCCTGCTGCTAGCCCATCTTCCCGCCAGCATGGGCAAGAAACTTCCACGCTATCCGACGGTACCCGCCGTTCGTATGGGCCGCTTGGCCGTCGATCGGTCTTTCCAGGGACAAGGACTTGGCGGGGCGCTACTGGCCGACGCGCTCGAGCGCGCTGCCCGTTCCGAAATTGCGGCTTTTGCCCTGGTAGTGGACGCCAAGGAGGAAACAGCGGCAGCGTTTTACCGGCATCACGGCTTCATTGCCTTACCGGATACACCGCTGACCCTGTTCTTGCCGCTGGCAACCGTTCCGTGCTGGTGACGCTCGCCAGTTCTTACCGACTGCGCAAGAACCTGGGTATCCCGGCCAATGACGAGGTATGTGGAGGACTCATGAGAGACTGCCTACCTTATCTAAATCAGCCATAATGGCCAAATTGGCTGATGGAGGGAAAGCGCGATGATGCAAATCACATCCGCGGATGCCAAGAATCGCTTCGGCGAGTTGCTGGACAGAGCACAACGAGAAGCGGTGGTGATTACACGCCACGGCAGACCCAGCGCGGTCATGATTTCTGTGGGCGAACTGGAGTCTCTCCTGGCATTACAGGAATCCCGGAAGAAGCAGCAAAGTGCCCTGGAGGAACTGCAGGAATTCTTTGCGCGCAGCGACAAGCTATTGTCACCAGCGGCACAAAAATTGTCGGATGAGGATGTGGAACGCTTAGTGGCGGAAGCACGCTGAACCGTCCTTTGCGCGTTGTATTGGATACGAGCGCCACGATGCTGGTTTCCAGCGACTTGGATTTGCTTGTCCTCGAAATTTGGCGAGGTGTGCGGATTCTCGACCCAGCAGCGTTTTGTGCTTTTTTCATTTCGCAAGAATGTCCGCGACGTTTTTGGCGATGGTAGCTTCCAGCTCTCGCGCCTGGGCGTTGAGGGTTTCCAGTTCCTCGTTGAGCGCTTCCAGTTGCGCCTGGAAATCTTCGTCGCTCACTTCCTCGCCGGGGGCCACGCCCACGTAACGGCCAGGGTTGAGGGACCAGCCCTGGGCCTCGATGTCTTGGATACTCGCCGCCTTGCACAGGCCGGGGATGTCGGCATAGGCGGGCTGGGCGCCGAACAGCTCCTTCAGCTTGGCCAGGGTCTCCTCGCCGCCCACAGTGAGGTCGAGGGCTTCGCCGCGATAGAGTCGCACCAGATTGGCGAGAAAACCGATCTGCGCCGGTGTCCAGTCGCGGTGGGCGCGGTCTATCTGCCGGTAGATGTGGCGGGCGTCGATGAACAGCACCTTGTCGGCACGCGCGGTGCTGGCCTTGCCGCGGTCAAGGAACCATAGGGTGCAAGGCAGGGTGACGGTGTAGAACATGTTGGGGCCGACGGCCACCATCACATCCACCGCCCGCGCCTCGATCAGCTTCTGCCGCAGCTCCTGCTCGCTGCTGCGCGCATCGGAGGCCGAGTTGGCCATGACGAAACCGGCGCGCCCCTTGGCGCTAAGCGCCGAGTAGAAGAGCTGGATCCACAGGTAGTTGGCGTTGTCACTGCGCGGCAGGCCAAAGGGGAAGCGCCGACCAGGACCGACCTGATCCTTGAGGCGCTCCTTGTCCACGGCGTTGACGTTGAAGGGCGGATTGGCGAGCACGAAGTCGAAAGCGCCAGTGGCATGGTGGGGATCGTCGTAGTAGCTGTTGACGTTGCCGCCGTGGCGAATATCGCCCTCCAAACCGTGCACGGCCAGATTCAGACGAGCGAGGCGGCCGGTTTCGTCGGTCTTTTCCACACCGCAGATGGCCAGTTCCGCACCGGGATTTTGGTGATGCTCGGCAACGAAACGGGCCGACTGCACGAACATGCCGCCAGAGCCGCAGGCAGGGTCGAGGATACGGCCATGAAAGGGCTCTATGACCTGCACCAGGAGTTGCACGATGCTGGCGGGGGTGTAGAACTCGCCACCGCCCTGCCCCTCGCTCATGGCGAACTCGCCGAGAAAGTATTCGTAGATACGGCCGAAGGCATCGAAATCGAGGTTGGCGGGAATCTCGGAGATTTTCTTCAACAGCTCTTTGAGCAAGGTGCTAGTGAAGAGATTGAAGGTCTTGGGCAGCACGCCAGCGAGCTGTGGGTTGTGCCGTTCCACCTCGCGCATGGCGGCATTGACCTTGGCACCAATGTCTTCCGCTTCGGGCAGGGTAAGCAGGTAGTCAAAACGCGCCTCCGGGGCCAGATACAGTACGCTGGCGGCGTGATAGGCGACGGGGTCATCCACACGACTGCCACGTCGCGCCGAGCTTCCAGCAGCTTCCAATTCGGCGCGCCGGGCGGCAAAGCGTACCTCGGCAAAGCGCAGGAAAATCAGCCCCAGAATAGGACCGGAGTACTCCTGCGCCTTGAGGCCGGAATTGGCGCGGAACTGATCGGCAGCATCCCAAAGACGCTTTTCGAGGGTGGCAGTGGCGGCATTTTTTTCGCTAGAGGCATTCCAGTGCATAGGTCTCCGGTATGACGTTGCTTTGGGCGCAGGCCCAAGTCACGCCGCTCTGCGGCGACGAAGCCGACATCTTACAAAGCTTTACTTCCCCAGGGCCAGCACGGCGACCGCCACGATCACCCCATTCCAGAGCAGGTGCAGAAAAATACTCGGCCACAGGGAACGATAGCGCATGCGCAGCCAGACCAGCGCAACGGCGAGGAGTAGGACAGGCAAGAGGGCCAGGGGTGCCATGACACAGCAGATCCCCCTGTTTGCAATCAGGACAGGCACAGTTGCCTGCCCCACCGCGCGGCAAGACTCAAAAAATTGCTTTCACATCAATCTCAGTGAGAGAGGTGGCACCGACTCGGATTATGCGCTCTGCAGCACCCGAACCGATGCCCACAACTCTGCAACCGTTCTTGCGCTTAGGAGACGGGCGCCACAAACTTGGGTTGATGAGCTTCATCCAAGCGCGAAGCGACACCCCAAGGCAAGAAGATCAAAACCGAAACGAAGATCACGATGATACTCCCCCAGCCGAAGCTCAAGACCTTCAATGCACCCTCACTGCCCAGGTAGGTCATGACCGACAGGAACAAGATGTAGCCGATATACCATATTGAATTTATGAAGTTTTTGTTGACATTGTTGGTAACAGCGAGAATGATCGCCAGCGCAAACACCAAAACACTGGCGTAAGGCACAGACGGCCAGCCGCTCCAGTATACGATGAGTGAAGCCGAGGCAAAGGCGAGACTGGCCACAATCTGCGAGACGACTGGGGAACGAAAATAACCTGTGGTCCCCTGCTTGCGTAAGGCGATCATGATCGGCGGGTTGACCGCAAAGCCCAGATAACCGGCAACTACCGCGTCTCCCAACAAGGCATAAATCGACGGCGCCGGCGCAGCAATGAAGGCGATGATGACTCCGACGACAGTAGTCACCACCAAGGAGCGTACTGGGATACCGTGGTCTCGACTGAGAGCGGTCATTTTTTTGCTAACGATTTTTGACCGACCCATGGCGAAGAGAATTCTGCTGCCGCCACCCTGGTAAATATACCCCGTCACAAAGGGGCCGATGATGGCGATGACGACTACAATTCCGATTAACCAGGGAACATTCGAGTGCTCTGCCATAACCAGGAAAGGGTTTCCGGGAATAGAGGTAAGGCCAGCCCAATGCCCAACGGCAACCTTGACGTTTCGCCAATCCAATGCCGCAACGAGGGCCACTCCAAAAAGCACATACAAGACAGTCTGGCCAAGCAATGACCACAATATTGCCTTGGAAATCACACTGACATCTTTGACCTCTTCGGCATAATCAGGTATCACCCGAAGGCTACCAAATCCAAACATCCCTAGGGGAATGGCAAGAAAAATTCCTGACATGCCGAATGGTGCGAAGCCGCCGTGGGCGCTAAAGTTAGAGAAGTGACCGAAGGAGATGAAGCCCAATGCCACTGTCAAGTACAAAATCAGCTTTAATCCGCCATAAAAATTGGTGTTTTTTGAGAAAAATTTAACACCATAATAGTTGAACGGAAAAAACGCCAACATAAATAAGACACCAAGAATAGCTCCCAACATCGTTGGGTTTCCTGACGAATTTACAAAATGTGGGTAAAAGAAATTCAATCCCTCAACAACCCCTAGAGCTTCAATAGGGGGGATAAACAGATACCATATGATGTCGCAAAGTGCATTGAGCATGTTTGTCACATGCCCAAAGGTATACAAACTGTATCTAGAAGGACCACCCTCTTCTGGATACAGTCTGTTGAGGTCAATGTAAGTAAGACCGACTGTGAGATACATTAAGCCACCAAGCAACCACGCAACAATTACACCTGGACCAGCGACGGCGGCCATGCCTGCCGTTCCAAATAAAACACCAGTTCCTACAGCCCCACCGATTCCGATGATAATCAAGTCGCGCTGTGTCAATTCACGGCGTAAGGATGTTTTTGAGCGGGTCATATTCAACTCCTGTCATTCCAATCCCAATTTCAACCTAACATATTGAACTCCTCAAAGCAAATTTTGATGATAGCAATATTTATCACATCTTCGAAAATACTATTTTACCAACCACTCCTGCTCAATAGACCGGCGTTTCCACCGGCAGCAGCGGTACTAACGCTAATGCATTGTTCCTGACAAAGACGGGGAAGAATGTGAGGCCCACCAGCTTTCGGTCCAGTGACAGAAAAGCCCATTCATCCAAATGGTTGCACGCCTACTACGGCACCAGTCATGCCCCGATTCACATAGACATTTCCCACTTGCGCCGCGGGGCAGATGGCTTGAGCACGACTGCCAAGTCGTGTTTCAATTCCCAGGGTCAAGCCATAACCGAAGCTATTGATTTGCTCGACGATGGCTCACCATGAACCAGACCAACGAACAAGTTGCACAACTGGAGCGAATATCTCCTGTTGGAGAATTTGCGCACTAGTTACCTCATACAAAGAGGGAAGGATAAAATATACAGTGCGCCCTAGGTGATCTACCATTTGCATCGTGGCAAGCGAAACATCGCCTTTATCGACTCTGGACGCTGGACCACGGGCTATCAGACGTCCCCCCTGGGCTTCGAGTCGGGAGAGTTGCGCCGCTATACATTGCTGCGCCGCGGCGTCGATTACCGGTCCAACGTCTGTAGAAAACTTCTCTGGTAGCTCAATTCGTGTCAGCCAAGCCCAATTCTTGCGCGCGTTTGACTTCGCTGTCCCAGTTGGAGCCTCTCATACAGCACGCAGCATGATGGGGCATTGAAAATGCCGCGCGAGTCCAAGATGTAGGCAGCATTGTGTCTACATATTGTTCTTACCCAAAAGTCATGGACTGGCCGATAATCTGGTTCGCCAGTCGACGGCGCCCCGTCTTAGCTCAAACAAATCTCGGGGCGCCAGCTTTAAAGAGTGTCAAAGATACTCATTACAGACCAATACCTTCCTGCTTCATTGCTGCAAAATAGTCGTTGACTCGACCATCGGGTACCGTGACCTTCAGTGCCCAGAACATGGAAATCAAGGCGAGGATAGCGACCAACAGCATCGACCAGAAGAAGGGGATATCACCAGTGCCTCCCAAGACCTTCGGACCGAAATACGACAACAGCCAAAGTCCGATGAAATAGGGAAAGATCCAGGTGATATTGTAGAAGCCGGACAAGCCACTCTGTTTACCACGCAACAACGCAATGACGCCATACACGATCAATATACCAAAGAGGGCGCCAAAGATGTACGTCAGTGCCTGAAAACCTCCCCAATAAGCCACGAGAGAAGAAAGGATAAACGCAATCGGGGCGATCACTTGCGCTCCCCACAAGCGAAAAGGCCGCTCCAGATCGGGAACCGCATGCCGCAACTGTAACAGCACGATAGGCCCGATTCCATAGGTAATGACCGAGATGGTGGTAATGAAGCCGACCAGCTTTTGCCAGGACGGGAACGGGAGAAAATATAGACAGCCAATCACGTACGCAACGATCACCCCGACCCAGGGTACACCGCTGGGGCTAATTTTGGTAAAGAAACTGGGTCCAGCCTTGACCTCGCCGTTGGCGACCACCGCCCGAGCAGCGGAAGTGGCATAGACCAAAGCAGTACCACCGGGGGAAATCAGGGCGTCGGCATAGATCAATACTGCCAGCCAGGTGATACCAAGCAAGGTAGCAATTGCAGCAAAAGGCCCGAAGAGCCCTGGAAAATTCAATTTTTGCCAACCCTGCGCCACCTGATCAGGTGGCATTGCCACGAGAAAGGCCCACTGTAGACCGATGTAAATAATGGCACCAACCACTATGGCACCAATCACAGCCCCGGGAATGTGACGACCGGGATTTTTCGCCTCGCCACCAAGTTCGATGGCCTGACGAAAGCCCAAGTAACTGAAGACGATGCCCGAAGATGCGACCGCCACGAACATGCCATGGAAGCTACTGGTCCAGTGCAAGACGTGAAGGTTTTCGGGATGGTAGCTCTGGCTGACCAAAACGATGATGGTGAGGATGGGAACTGCCAGTTTCCACCAACCAAGGCCGGAGAACACCATGGCTACCCGCCGGATTCCGAGAAAATTCAGCAGGAACATGACCCCCAACAGCAAAACGGCAGCGATCAAACCCATCCCGCTCAGCAGTCCCGTGTTTCCTTGCAAGAGGCCGGGGATGTAGTTATTGGCATAGGTCAGCACCGCCACCACCTCTACCGGTGCAATGGCAATGTAAAACATGAACAATAACCAAGCCCAGATCTTGCCGAGAAGGTTCCCATGTACCACGTTGGCAATGTGCGCGGCAGCGCCGGCACGGGGGAAGAGTGGCCCCACCTCCGCGTAGGTCAGGCCGAGCAACAGGATGGTAACGGCGCCGATGATCCACGAGCCGATACTCAGCGGCCCGGCAATCTGGGCTGCGTCAAGCGGCCCGAAAAGCCAGCCAGAACCGATGATCCCTCCCAGGCTGGCAAAAATGAGACCAGAAAAACCGACTTCTCTTTTTAATTTACCGGTCATGATTTTTTCCCTCGTTCGTTAGGCTCTGAAGGTATCAGAGGAAAAATCCGGTGTTGATCATTGCAACAAACGGTTCTTCGATGTTTCATGTGGGTAGCCTGAGATCCAGTTTACCGAGGATCAGGTAGGCCATGTTGATAAAGTTCTTGTGGGTACGGTAGCCACGGGCTTTTGCCTTGGCGGACTGGAGGAGGCTATTGAAGCCTTCCAGAATCCCGTTGGTGATCTGGCTCTCGAACCAGCGGAGCACACCATCCCAGTGATTCATGACGGTGTAGGCGACCTTGACCATTGGCGGTAATCCGCTGTCCTTGACGTTTTCCACCCAGGCCTTGAGCAGGGTGGCGCCCTGGTGGCGATTCTGGACGGTGAAGATTTCTTGGAAGGTCAGGCGAAGCTGATAAGCCTGTGCTGTCTTGAGGTTCTGGTTCTTGAGGATCTCCCGGAGCCTGGCGCTTTGCTTGGCGGAGAGCTTTCCCGGGTTCTTGAGCCAAAGCCAGCGGCTCTTTTTCAGGTCTGGTTGGGAGAGGGCTTCCCCCTTGCGTACGGCATCTACGGCCTCATTGACGAGCTTCATGAGGTGAAAGCGATCGAAGGTGACCTGGGCGTTGGGCAGGTGTTCTGCGGCCCCTTTTTGGAAGGCTGGCGAGAGGTCCATGCTGACCTCCGTAATGGCCTCGGCGCTGCCGCCATGGGCCTGCAGATCTTCGGCGAACTGCGCAAAAGTCTCGGCATCCTTGCCGGGTGTGGCAAACAGCAGGCGCTTCGCCACGAGGTCCACAAACAGGGTGATGTAATCATGGCCGCGCCGGCTGCTCGTCTCATCGATACCGACGGAATGGACCTCTGACATGTCCGCGGCCTCGCGGGCCTTGGCGACGTAATGATCGAGCACCCGCCAGAGTCGCTGGTCCGTCTCCCGCACTAGGCGGGAGACCGTCAACACGGGCATCTCCCGGACCATGGCCATGACTAGAGCCTCAAAGAGCAGCGTGAATCCCGAGCCTTCCCGCGCCCAAGGGACGGATACCAAATGCACGCCGTGTTCCGGGCAATGGACCCGTGGTACGCGGGCATGGAGATAAGCCGCATGCTGGAAGAAGTCGAGGTGACGCCAGACCTTCTCCTGGGTGTCATAGACCGGGCAGTCCTGGCCGCAGACCGGACAGGGAAACTGACTACCCCTTGGGAAGTTCACATGCAGGTCCAGGCGCTTTTCCTCCACCGTGAACCGCACATCGTCCACCATCCACGGCGGAACCAACCCCAACGCCAGAGTGAACAGTTGATTACCTTGGTCCATCCTTATCCTCAGCTCGCTGCCCTTCCCATAAAGCAATCATACCGCCTTACCCACTCAATGTGTCGAGGAGCCCAACAAACTGATTGGGTTGATTGCCATTCTGGCCAAAAGCATCACCTGGAGTGAAGTGATAGACATGTACGTAGCTCAACTCTCCCTCCAGGAACCAGTGCTTGGTCTGGTAGATCGGCGTAAGGGTCAGACCCACGGCTCGACTCCCAGGACCGTAGCCGAGATCGTTTCCCGCCAAGGTAGTACTCTGTCCATTATAATATACGCTCGGAGTGTCGCTGTAGGCCATGTAATCCAAACGTGTGCTCAGCGAATACTGAGGAGTAAAAGCATAGTTGGCATCGATACTGGCACCGTACTGATCACCGTCGCCGGTAGGATTACCAAACTGTGGCCCATTGATCAGTTTTTGATATTGCAGATACGCAAACATATTGAGCTTGCTGCCACTATAGTTATATCCGAGCAGATAGAAATCGGAGTTGTCCAGAGGACCGGCATAGTCAGTTTGGCCGGCGTTACCACCACCCTGTATCGTTATAGAATTGGCAGAGTTCAAATTATAACTCAATTGGCCGACCACCCAGTTGAAGCGCTTGGAGTAATAGCCGTCCGTCCAGGCTACTGATGCCGAAAAAGGACCGGCACTGTAATTGGCTTGAATTCCGCGACTGATCGTCTGCTGCTGCCAACCATCCAAGCCAAACTGAATGTTGTAGGAGCTGGAGATGAGATCCGTGAGCGGGGTAATGCCGGTGATGGCCGGCAGTTTGCCAATTTGTATGTTGAAATCATTGCTCGGCGTGATTTGCAAATAGGCCAAAGGCAACGGTCCAAAAGTGCTACTGATAGTACTGCCTGTGGAACTGGCTGGCTGGCCAATACCATAAAAATTGTAAGCACCTGCTTCGACGTAGAACTGTAGCAGACCGCTGGTTTTGGCCACGGAAACCAAACCATCGGTAACGTCGGCACTGAAATACTTTCCAGCGGGACCGGATTGATCGAAGCGATTACTCTGCGCGCGTCCGTTGACACTCAAGAGCCCGCCCACACTCAACTTACCGAGAGGGCCGGCGTCGACGTTGATGGTGGGCGGCGTGGCAGGTAAAACCGCCGCCCCCGCGGAGCCAGAAAACAAGCAAGTTACCAAAACAGCTATTTTGCGATGATGGGTCATATTATTTTCTCCTAATTTGTTAAACTTATTACACAACCGCGCGGCACTGACGCCAAGCGTAATCGCGCAAACCTGCGCTGCTACAATCTGGACGTTGCTCCGCAATGTTAGCAATTGTTGTACCAAAAAGACAAATTACGTATCTCCCTGAGCTCTGTGCATCGGGACACCCAAAAAATCCATCACAACTGCATGATTTTAAAAAAATAAAACCGGATCTTTTGGAGAACATACGACCAGCGGTGGCGCCCAGCTCCCTCAAGCGGAATCCCTCCCTGCACAACTTTGGCGAATCAGGGTGCCAATTTTGCCCTACAGTGAGGCAGTTTTGCACCTTTTTGGACATGCGGAACGCCAGCAGGCGAGACCCTGCGCGCCCCTAGCGCAGCCGTAACCAACCGATGCGATAAAAAAGAAATGCCGTGCCGAGTTCTACAGCAAGCAGGCCGCTGACGATGGTAACAAAGGAATAGGGCCAATTGGGAATGGGGCCGAGATCGACATTCATGGCCACGGCGCCGGGGATGAATAGAGGGATGGTGGCGAGAATGATCACCGCCGCCATGAACTTGAAGATGTTGTTGACGTTGTTGTTGACCACATAAGTGTAGGCATTGAGCAGGCTGTTGATGGTTTCCTGCTCGGTATCGACCTGTTCCCGCGCCTGACGCAGCTCGATGCGGCTGTCTTCGTGGTATTCGAGAAATTCCGCGGAATCCCTCGGTAACCAGGGCCGCAACTCCTCGAGGAGATGTTCGATCTGCAACAGGCCGAGGCTGAGGTCAAGCAAGCGATCATTGACTTCCAAGGCGGCATAAATGACGTGGATGGTCTGCGCCCGCCGCAGGTCTTTCTCTACCTTGACCACGTCCTGGCTCACGTCCCGAGACATGCGCACGTAACGTCGGGCGATTTCGTGCACGATCTGCAGGACCACTTCGTAGCGCTTGCGCGGCGCTGCGGGATCGAGGAGCGCATCCAGAAAACGCACTGGTTCGTTGCTGAGGGTAACGAGGTATCCCGGCACCAGGATCAAGGTCAGAGGCAGCAGATCGAAGGTGCTGGAATGCGGGCTATGGTGGTGCGGGACGGTAAACTGCAGCGCCAGAAAGCCCTGCTCGCGCACGAAGGGCCGCGCCGGCTTGTCTTCCAGACGGCGGCGCAGGAACGGCTCCGGGACTCCTAGATCCGCCGCCGCTTGGGCCAGTTCCTCGGCACTTGGGGCGAGGAGATGCAACCAGTCGCGAGCGCGCCCGTTGCCAGTGAGAAAGGCGCCTTCGATCCGTCTCAACATGGGCCGGCCTCACATCTCGAAGAAACCATGTTTCCTCCCCCACCAGGCGATATACAGCGATGCCCCGAAGCCATAGGTCAGCAGAAAGTACCAGGTGAATTTCCAATGACCAAGGGGCAGATGGACTTCCATATGAAAGGGCATGATCAAGGCGATGGGAATCATCAGCAGGGCCAGCCAGAGGGTCATGACCTTCATCACCGAGTGCGAGTTGTTCTGCACGATGCCGGTATAGCAGTTGGTGACCGAGGTATAGCGCTCCCAGACGAGGCTGACGCCCTCTTCCACCCGCCGCAGTTCCGCCTGCAGCTCCTCGAGGGGGGCGACCAAGGCGCTTTCTTCCTCTGCCTCGCGCAGCCAAGCACGCAGGGTGTGACCCAGATCGCGTAGAGAGACGACGAGGTCCCCCATACTGCGGTTGAGCTTGACGATTTCCCGCAGCTCGCGGTTGGTCATGGCGTGGCGTAGCGCCGCACGCAAGGTCTGCAAACGGGCGACGATGCGCTGCGCCGCAAGGTCGTGGCTGTGGATACAAACCAGGATCAGGCGCAGGAGGGCCTGTTCCCGGGATTCGGCATTGCTCATCTCTTCGATTTCCCGTTGCACCGAGGCAAGACTCGCGGCGGGCGCCAGCACCCAAAGGCTAGCGGGGGCAACGATGACCGAAAGGGAGACCTCCAAGAGTCTCTCGATACCCGCATCCAAATCGCGTCGATCGTGTACATAAGGGAGGCGCAGGTGCCAGACCTGTGATGCGAGGAGCTCCAGGCGCTGGGCAACATCCTCGTCCGGACGCTGCAGACGAAACCAGGACTCGGGCAAGCCGAGGGCCCGAGCGTAGCCGCTCCAGCCATCATCGGCATCGGCGCCGAGCAGGAAGGCACCCTCCACCGGGGCCGTGGCGGGGAGCTCGGCGGGATTCCGCCATACCGTCCACAGCCAGGGATTCAGATCCAATGTCGCCTCCGAAACCACAGCACCGCCAGCAGAGAAAGCGAAAAACTGCCGCCCATTAGCGTGGGCCAAGCGTAATGCCAATTCTGCAGCGGCAAAGGCACGTTCATACCGTAGATGGTGGCAACGGTTGCAGGAATGGCGATGATCACCGTCCAGCCGGTAATGACTTTCAGGGTGTTGCTGATGTTGGTCTGCAACACGCCGCCATAGGCATCCATCATGTTGGTGACCGTCGAGGTGTAGATTTCTGTCATGTCCCGCGCCTGCTGGAGATCGACGAGGGCGTCGGCGAGGTCTTCGGAATCCTCTTCATCCTGGGTGATGATCGGCAGCCGCAGCAATTGCTGCAGGACGGCGATGTTGCCGCGCAGGGCGGAGGTAAAGCGGATGAGGATCTTGCTCAGACTGAGCATACTGAAGAATTCGTCGTTACTCTGAGAATGGTGCAGGCGTTCTTCGGTGTGGACGATCTCTTCGTTGATCACCTTGAGGGCATCGAGGAAGGCGCTGGCCATGCGCTGGATCATCTCCACCGTCAACCAGCGCGGGTCGAGCTCGTCGACTTCTTTGGGTAGCTGCGCCTCGATAGCCCGCAGCAGGGGCAGTTCCTCGGAACTGACAGTAAGAATCTCCTCGCGGCCAAAGACGATACCCAGGGGCAGCACCGAGAAACTCGGGCGGCCGGAATCCGGATCCGGGCGCGCCAGGGGAATCTTGAGGATGACCAGGATGTTGTTGGCCTCCTTTTCCAGACGCGGACGCTCGTCGAGGTCCTGCACGTCCTGAAAATACTCCTCGTAGAGCTGAAAGCGCTGGGTCAGCTCGGCAACCTGCTGCGGGTCGGGAGAGGTCACGCTGGTCCAGTGATAGGTGCGTCGCCCCTCTCCGCGCAGGGCGATGACACGTGCTGCCCGCGAATTTTTCATAGCCAACCTCGCCGTTTGAAATGCACACTCATGAGCAGGGAAATCCCAAAGGCCACACCAATCGCTACCCAGACCGTCCAGTGGCTGTGTTGTTCCAGCAGCGGCACATTAACGCCAAAAATCGTTGCCACTAGGCTTGGTACATAGAGTACCAGGGCCAGCACGGTTAGCACCTTGAGCCCGTGGTTGATGTTGATCTGTACCATGCCGGCGTAGGCATCCATCATGTCGCTGGCGGTGTTGGCGCTGATCTCGGCGCGGTCGCGGGCGTGCTGCAGGTCGGCGATGGCGAGGTTGAGGGCAGAGCGGTTAGCCTCGTCCCAACCCACGGCGGCGCTGCGCGACACCTTGAAAATGGCGACGATATTGCTGGCGAGGGTCACGTAGAAGCGCGTCAATGCCTTGCTGAGGGCTAGCAGGGCGTAGAAGTCCTCGGTGCGCTGGGTTTCGTCCAGGCGTGCTTCCACGACGAGAATTTCCTTACGCAAACGCTCGACGGTGCGTAGATAACTCGTTGCGAGTAGCTGCATCAGCCAAATCAAGGTAACGCGGGGGTCCTGAAACTTGCGCGCATTCCATTCACGCAGAAAAGGCCACTCCACTTCGCTGAAGGTCCATAAGCGATCTTCCCCCCAGAGCAGGGCCAGGGGCCGCAGCACGCATTCCGCGTCGACGCCTTCCTGCCGCCACGGAATCTGCATGACCAGGAGCAGGTACGATCCAACTCGCTCAAGGCGCGGGCTTTGGTCTTGCTCGAGAAGTTGGTCGAAGAGGTCATCGGGGAGATCGAGCTGCTGCAGCAGGGTCGCCAGCAACTCCGGCGATGGTACCGGGTGATGGAACCAGCGCTGTCTTACGCCGCTGCTCGTCAGAATCGTACTCGCCATACGTCGCCACCCTTGCCGATCCGGCTGGGTTATAGCACAGGCGCCGGCGACAGTGGAAGCCAGCGACGACGCCTTAGCTCACACGATGGTGTAGCGTTCCCGCAGATCCGCCGCCTGCGCACGGATAGCGGCCAGCTCGGCAGGGGATTTCCGCTCCAGGTTGCGCCAT
The DNA here is from genome assembly GCF_030996345.1 of Acidithiobacillus sp. AMEEHan. Classification (NCBI taxonomy): domain Bacteria; kingdom Pseudomonadati; phylum Pseudomonadota; class Acidithiobacillia; order Acidithiobacillales; family Acidithiobacillaceae; genus Acidithiobacillus; species Acidithiobacillus sp. AMEEHan. The sequence continues at coordinate 413,295 of NZ_CP118747.1, forward strand.
TGCAGAGCGGTACGCGGATGCTTGCTGAATGTCTCCTGGTGGCGTTGCAGGAAGTCCCAGTACAAGGTGGTGAAGGGGCAGGCGTCGGCGCCCGTCGCTTGCTCCGGCCGGTAGGGACAGCGCTGGCAATGTCCGCCCATGCGTTGCAGATACTGGCCGCTCGCCACATAAGGCTTAGAGGCGAGCATACCGCCATCGGCGTACTGTGACATCCCAAGCACATTGGGGAGTTCGACCCACTCTACGGCATCGACGTAGATCGCCAGGAACCACTCGTGGATGGCCTGGGGACGAACACCGAGAAGCAAGGCAAAAAGTCCAGTCACCATCAGACGCTCGATGTGGTGGGCGTAGCCGGTTTCCAGGGTGCGTTGCAGCACGTCGCGCAAACAGGCCATCTCGATCTCGCCAGTCCAGTACCACGCGGGCAAGGGCTGCTCCGCGCCCAGGGCGTTGCGCTCCAAATAATGCGGCATCTCGCGCCAGTAGATGCCGCGCACGTACTCCCGCCACCCCAAAATCTGGCGCACGAAGCCTTCGACGGCGGCCAGGGATGCCCGCCCGGCATCGAGTTCGGCGATGGCACCGTCGATGGCCCGCCGCGGATCGAGCAAGCCCAGATTCATCGCTGCCGAAAGCCGCGAGTGATAGAGCCAAACCTCTCCCGGCCAGGTGGCGTCTTGAAAGTGTCCAAAACTCGGGAGGCGATGGCGCAGAAAATCGTTCAATGCCTCCTCCGCCTGGGCGGCGGTCACCGGCCAGTCGAAACGGTGGAGACTGCCGGGGTGCTCCGGAAATTCCCTTTCCACCATCGCCATCACCTCCTGGGTGATGGCGTCCGGCGGAAAACTGCAGGGCTCGGGAATCCAGCCCGGTCCGGCGCGGCCAAAACTGCGACGATTGTCGCTGTCGTAGTTCCAACGTCCACCCCGAGGTTCGTCACCCTGCATCAGGATGCCGCTGCGCTGGCGCAGAAAGCGGTACCAGTGCTCCATGCGGTACTGCCGCCGTCCTTGCGCCCAATCCGTAAAGACCGCGAGGGGGAAGAGAAAGCGATGATCTTCGCACTCCCGGTAGTCGATGCCGAGGCGGGTACAGAGGGCGCGGATCGCTTCCCGCAACGCCCAGGTTCCCGGTTGGGCGCAGCGCAGTTCCGTTGGACGCTGCCGTAACAGGATCTGCTCCAAGCGCTCCACCAAGCTCTCGCCGCAACTTTCCGGGAGGGTTACGTAGAGGACCGGCAAACCCCGCTCCCGCAGCGCCGCGGCAAAATGTCGCATAGCCGAGAGGAAAAGTACGATCCGCGCCTTGTGGGACCAAACCTGCTCCGCTTCGCTGCGGGCCTCGATGAAAACGCAAAGATCGGAGGCGGGGTCAAGCTCGGACAAGGCGGCGGAGTGGGGATCAAGGTGATCGCCGAGAAGCAAAACCAGTTTTGCGGCGTTCATGTGTTGTTGATGCTTTGTTTTTTGGCGCGGCAGGCGGCAGAGCAATACTTCACCGCCTCCCAGTCCTTGCGCCAGCGTTTTCGCCAGGAAAATGGGCGGTGACAGACGGGACAGATCTTCTGGGGTAGCTGCGTTTTTTTCATCGAGCACTCTTGATCTGAATTTGTACTATACATAATATGGACGTGAAAGCCGATGCGCAAGGGAATTGCATCCGCACCCCCATTCCTTGCGTAAGAGAATTAGACTTTGCCCCCGGAGGCGCCGATGCGCGTTGCAGTGATTGGAAGTGGAATTGCCGGCCTGGCTTCGGCCTGGCTTCTACGCAAACATCATCGAGTCAGCCTCTTCGAGGCCGATTCCCGTTGCGGTGGACACACCCATACCGTGGAAATCGAGCATGAGGGCATAACTGCCCCCGTCGATACCGGCTTTCTGGTCTGCAATGATTGGACCTATCCACATCTGCTGGGTCTATTTGCCGAACTGCAGGTGGAGCTGGTGGCCAGCCAGATGACGTTCAGTGTGCGCCTCTCCGATCCTGAGCTGGAATGGAGCGGCACGGATCTGAACGGCCTCTTTGCCCAGCGTCGCAATCTGCTGCGTCCGGCCTTCTACGGCATGCTGCGCGACATTCTGCGCTTCAATCGCGACGCCAAGGCGTGGCTGCGCGCGGAAGCGTCTGACATCTCCCTGGGGGAGTTTCTTGTTCGCGGACGCTATGGCGAGTGGCTGCAGGAGGCCTACCTGTTGCCCATGGCGGCGGCGATCTGGTCCTGCCCCGTGGCGCAGATGCGCGCCTACCCAGCGCGCTCCTTTTTGCGCTTCTACGAGAATCACGGGCTGCTGAATATCTTCCGTCGCCCCCAGTGGCTCACGGTAAAAGGCGGGGGGCGGGAGTATGTGCAACGGATCCTCGCGCAACTGGATGACCTGCGCAGCGGGACACCGGTGTTGCGCCTCGAACCCTTAGGTGCAGGCATTCGTGTACACAGTGCGGCCGGGGTGGAAGATTTCGACGCTGTAGTCAGTGCGGTGCACAGCGACCAGCTCCTCCCCCTCCTCGGGGAACATTGGCCCGAGCATCATGCGCCCTTGGCCGCCATCCGCTACCAACCCAACCGCGCCGTACTGCATCGCGATGCGAGCTTTCTGCCGCAGCGGCGGCAGGCCTGGTCGGCGTGGAATTTTCACCGCGAAGTTGGGAGCAGCGTCGAGCGGCCGGTGGCGGTCAGCTATCTGATCAACAAATTGCAGCCCCTGCCTTTCCGCGATCCCATCATCGTCACCCTGAATCCCGAACGGGAACCCGACCCTGCCCTCGTCTGGCGGGAGATCAATTACGCCCATCCGGTCTTCGACGGCCCTGCCGTGGCGGCCCAAGCCAGCCTGCGCGCGCTGCAAGGGGTGCAGGGTTTGTATCTGGCCGGAGCATGGCTGGGCTACGGTTTTCACGAGGACGGCATGCGCAGTGCCGTCGAGGTCGCACGCGCGCTCGGGGTACGCATCCCCTGGGAAGAGAAGGCAGCCACCCAGAGCCGCCCGGAAGCAGTGTTATGCCCCAACGCAGCATGAAGTCTGCGCTGTTGCCGGTACGGGTGATGCACCGACGACTGCAGCCCCAACGCCGTGCCTTTCGGTATCGCGGCTTCCAGCTCTGTTTTGCTCTCAGCCAGTTGCCGCAACTGCAGACGATCCTGCGCGCCACCCCCCTCGGCTTTCGTATTGGGGATCACGGAGCGCGCAATGGCTCTACTCTGGAGCCGTGGATTCGCAGCATCTTTGCCAAGTCCGAGATTTTCCCCGAGGAAATCTACCTCATCACCTATCCCCGGCTCTGGGGCTATGCCTTCAAACCCGTGAGTTTTTGGCTGGCCCTCGACGCCGACGGCGATCTGCGCGCGGTCCTCGCAGAGGTGAACAACACCTTCGGCGAGCATCACAGTTACCTGCTACGCCACCCCGACGGGGGCAAGATCCTGCCCTCGGAGTGGCTACAGAGTGAAAAGGCCTTTTATGTCTCGCCGTTTTTCACTGTCGATGGCAGCTATCGCTTTCGCTTCCGTTTCGACAGCGAGCGCGTGCAAGTCGATATTCATCATTACGACGCTGCTGGTCAGGCGCGCCTGATCACCCAACTCGCTGGTCAGCGCCGAGACCTCCATTGGACCAGCGCCTGGCTCGCCGTACTCGGCAATCCCCTGATGAGCTTCATGGTTACCGTCGGCATCCATTGGGAAGCCTTGAAGATCTGGCGCGCGGGCATTCGCCTGCAACGTAAACCCTCCCCCCTTCCGAGGAGATCAGTCTATGAGTACCCCCCGTATCGCATCCTTGCCCCTGAATACCGGCAAATACCCACGGGCAGCGTCCATGCTGCAACGCCTGCTCAGTCAGCATCTGCGCGCGGGCAGCCTGGAATTGCGTACCCCGAACGGGGAGACCTGGCACTTCGATGGCGTCGAGGATGGACCTCGTGCCCAGTGGCAGATCCATGACTGGCGGGTCATGCGCTATGTTTTGCAGGATGGCGATGTCGGCTTGGGTCGCGCCTACTTCGAAGGACTCTGGGACAGCCCTGATCCGGCGCAGCTGATCGCCCTGGCCTTGCACAATCGCCATGCCGTCGAGTCGTGGATTCAGGGGAGCTGGTGGCGACGACGTTTCTTTTGGCTCCTCGACCAATTCCGCCCCAACACCCGCCGCGGCAGCCGTCGCAATATTGCCGAGCACTACGACCTCGGCAACGATTTCTATCAGCTTTGGCTCGATCCAAGCATGAGCTACTCCAGCGCCTGCTTCGACGACAACCGGCACGAAGAACTCAGCCACGCCCAGGAACGCAAATATGCCCTGGCCTTGGAGAGCCTCGCCCTGCCGAAAGATTCGCAGATTCTCGAGATTGGTTGTGGCTGGGGTGGCTTTGCCGAATACGCGGCGCGCCAAGGCTATCGAGTGCATGGCATCACCCTGTCCCGTGAACAGCTACGTTATGCCGAGGCGCGGATCCGCAACGCTGGTCTCAGCGAACGGGTCGAGCTGGAATATTGCGACTACCGCGACGTCAAGGGTCTGTATGACGGCATCGTTTCCATCGAGATGTTCGAGGCCGTGGGTCGGGAGTGGTGGCCTACCTACTTCCGCCGCCTGAACAGCCTGCTCCGTGCCGGCGGGCGGGTGCTGCTGCAGACCATTCACATCACCGATGCCCAATACCCGCAATACTGTCGCGGCTCCGATTTCATCCGCCGTTATGTCTTCCCCGGTGGCTTCCTCCCTTCGCCGACGGCACTGCGGGAAGAGCTGCGAAAGGCTCGCCTACAGGTGCTGGGGGAGCACCAATTCGGCCAGGACTATGCCCGCACCCTGCGCGCCTGGCGGACGAAATTCGACGCCGAGACCGAGGCGCTGGCGCAACTGGGTTACGATCACACCTTTCAACGCCTTTGGCGTTTTTACCTTGCCTACTGCGAGGGCGGATTTCTGGAAGGCAGCATCGGCGTCGGTCAGTGGACCTTGGCCCATGGCTAAGCGGCTCTTCGCCATCCTCCTGCTGCTTTTCGCCCTTGCACCCCAAGCCTGGGCAGCAGCGGTAGATGTTCCCTTGCCGAGCAGTGTCTATGCGGCGGTGCCCGGACTGCACCTGCTCGGTGCCGGCAGGCTCTACTGGTTTCTGTTCCATGTCTACGACGCCGCTCTGTATGTAGATGGCAGCAGCTATGCCCCGCAGTCTGCGCCCTTCGCCCTGGCGATTCACTATCAGCGGGATTTTTCGAGCCAGGAGCTCGCCAGGACCTCATTGCGGGAAATGGATCGCCTGAGCCACCCCGATCCCTCCTTGCGCCGTCGGTTCGCCGCAGAACTCGCCCATGCCTTCCCGAGCGTCCGGCCCGGGGATGAGATTGTCGGCCTTTGCATACCCAACCAGTACACCGCCTTTTATTACAACGGCAAGCTCTATAGCAAAATCGACAATCCGCAATTCTGCCCCGCCTTCTTCGGGATTTGGCTCGACCCGCAAACCAGGGTTCCCGGTTTGCGTCGGCAACTTCTGCACCTCGGCCATGGCGACGGAGCGGCCTGAGGCGGGCATCCTGCTGCGCTATGCGCCGCTGGGCCTACCCTTGGCTTTTGCCGCCTTGCCCGTCTATCTCCTGCTGCCGCATCTCTATGCCACCCGTTTTGGGCTTTCCCTCGCCGGCATTGGTGTCTTGCTCTTGCTGGCGCGGCTTGGCGACGCCGTCATCGACCCCCTCATCGGGCGGGCCAGCGACCATTGGGCGGCACACAGCGGCAGTCGACTCGGCTTGATCTGGATGGGGCTCCCTCCGCTGATCTTGAGTTTTTATTTTCTCTTCAATCCGATTGCTAAAATCAGCGTGTGGTGGACCCTGATCCCCGCCCTTTTTGCCTTCTACCTCGCCTATAGCCTGAGCAGCCTCAACTACCAGGCCCTGGGAGCGGAGCTGTCGACGGATTATCAGGGTCGCAGCTGGTTGACGACGGCGCGGGAGGCGGGCGCGTTGCTGGGCGTGCTCCTCGCCGCCGCTCTCCCCGAGCTCTTGCAAAAGCGACTGGGGCCGGCGACGGCCTGGCCGATCTTTGCGGGGATTTTTGCAGCGCTATTGCTGCTTGCTGCCCTGCCCCTGCGTGGACGACGCTTGCGCCGCTCGGTGGCAGCTACACGGCAGGGACCCTGGTGGCGTTTCTATGAGCCACTGCAACGCCCGCACACGGCACGTCTGCTGGGGGTCTACACCCTCTCCCAAAGCGCCAATACCGTTGCCGCCACGCTGTTTTTCTTTTTTGTGGATCAGATCCTGCGCGCCCCGAGCTGGGCGCCTGCCTTTCTCTTGCTGTATTTCCTGGCGGGGGCCGCAGGTATGCCTTTCTGGCTTTGGCTCTCCCATCGCCGCGGCAAGGCCCAGGCCTGGCGCTGGGCGATGGTACTCGCCACCACCGCCTTTCTCGGCGCCGGCTTTCTTGGCCCCGATCTCCTATGGGGCTATGCCCTCGTCTGCCTAGTGAGCGGCCTGGCCCTGGGTGCCGATCAAGCCCTGCCGCCGAGCATTCTTGCCGACCATACCGACAACGACGTCGAGGCGCGCGCGGGCTCCTACTTCGGCCTCTACAACTGGGTCGGCAAGGCGGCAACGGCCCTTGGCGCCGGCCTCATCCTGCCGCTGCTGCAGCTCTTGGGCTACAGCGCCAGCGGCCAGAATCTTTGGGCATTGCTCCTCGGTTACGCTGTGGTGCCGGCGCTGCTCAAAATCTGCTCCATCTACTGGTTGCAACCCCGTCGGGTGGAGTTTTTTCCCGCTACTGTTCCCCAAGGAGTCTATCGATGAAACGTCTTGTTCTCTTCGCCCCGCTGGCTGCTGTCCTTGCCCTTTCCGGCTGTGCCACCGTGCCCCAGGACTACGCCCATACCCAGCCACATTTCTCCCTGCGCGAGTTCTTCAACGGCCCGCTGCTGGCTACTGGCATGTTCCAGAACCGCTCGGGCAAGGTGGTGAACCGCTTCACCGTGCGCATGCTCGGACATTGGCAAGGCAATCAAGGTACCCTGGACGAGTACTTCACCTACATTGCCAATGACGGCAAGATCACTCACGCCGAGCGCGTCTGGCATCTGGTGGACGATGGCAATCACCACTTCTCCGGCTATGCCGAGGGTTCCGCGGGTGACGTGAAGAAGGCTTCCGGCGATGCCTATGGTTTTGCCCTGCACTGGAGCTACAACGTCAAACAACCGGTGGGCAAGAGTTTCTATAATCTGCACGCCGACGACTGGATGTACATGATCGAGCCCAATGTCGTCATCGACCACACCGATGTCACCTGGTACGGCCTGCATGCTGGCGACATCACCCTGGAGATGCACAAACTGCCAGACACCGCCGAGAATCGCGCCGCCATGACCGCACCCCAGTGAGGCGCTCCATGCGGGCCCCCGGCGTCGTCTGGTTCAAGCGCGATCTGCGCGTTGCCGACCACCCACCCCTCGCCGAGGCTGCCACGCGCGGCCCGGTGCTCGCGTTGTATGTGATCGAGCCGGAACTCTGGCAACAACCCGATAGCTCCGGTCGGCACTGGCAGTGGCTACGCGCACGGCTGCAGTCTCTCGCCGCAGAGCTAGGGCAGTTGGGACTGCCCCTCTGCATTCTCCGCGGGGAAGTGCCGGAGATGTTGCGACAGATCCAAGAGGAAACCGGGATTGCCGCGCTTTACAGCCACGAGGAGGTGGGCAATGCCTGGACCTACGCCCGCGACCGCAGGGTTGCGGCGTGGCTGCGCAAAGAGGGGATTCCCTGGTACGAATTTCCTCAAGATGGCGTCGTCCGTCCCCTGCGCGATCGTGACCTATGGCAAACGCAACGCGATCGCTTCATGCGCGCCCCGATCCCGCCAACGCCCTCGACGATCTTCAGCGCTGGGCTGCCGAGGGGCAGCATCGACCCGGAGCAATTGCCGGAATGGCCGTCCCCGCATCTCGGTGATGGGCTGGCGTCGAAGCACCTTCCTCTCGCTACCCCGCGAAGGGCGCAGGATCTGGTCAGCGATTTCCTCGTCAACCGGCAACGTCACTATCTGCGCGGCATGTCGAGCCCGATCAGCGCGCAGCGGTATTGCTCGCGTCTGTCGCCCTACCTAGCCCTCGGAATCGTCAGTAGCCGCCAAGTGGTGCAAGCAGTCACGGCGGCACAGCGGCAGCAGCCGGGACAGCGCGGATTGCAAGGCCTGCAGGCACGGCTCGCGTGGCGCGGGCACTTCATGCAAAAACTGGAAGATGAGCCCCGCATCGAATTCGAAAACCTACAGCACGCCCTCGATGGTCTGCGCGAGGCAGAGTTCGACGCCGCGCGTTTTCATGCGTGGGCGCGGGGAGAGACGGGATTCCCGTTGGTCGATGCCTGCATGCGTTTTTTGCAGGCCACGGGCTGGATCAATTTTCGGATGCGGGCGATGCTGGTCTCTTTCAGCAGCTATGCCCTCTGGTTACACTGGCGCGAGCCGGCCCTGCACTTGGCGCGCCTCTTTCTCGATTATGAGCCGGGCATCCATTATCCGCAGGTGCAGATGCAGGCCGGCACCACCGGCATCAATGCGTTGCGCATCTACAATGTGACGAAACAGGCGCAGGAACTCGATCCGGAGGGAGAATTCATCCGCCGTTGGGTGCCGGAACTCGCGCAACTGCCGGCCCCTTGGGTACAGCAACCCTGGCTCTTGCCCGAGAGCAGCGCCAAGCGCTTAGGCGTTGTGCTCGGCGAGAATTATCCCTTCCCCATCGTCTCCCTGGCGCAAGCAACCCGCCATGCCCGCGGCCGAATCCTCGCCGCGCGACGGGAGATCACTGCGCGGCAAGAGGCACAGCAAACCCTGCAGCGCCACGGTAGCCGCAAGCGCAGTTCCCGTGCAGCCCGGGCGCCGGACGATGGACGGCAACTCGACCTGTTTTCGTGAGGCAAGATCGTGGAAATCTTCTTTACCTACCTGGTCAGCCTTCTCCTCAGCTTTGCGACCGCTGCCACCGGCGCCAGATTTCGCCCCGATGAATGGTACCAGTCCCTACGCAAGCCATCGGTGACTCCCACCCCGTGGGTCTTTCCCGTGGTTTGGACAGTGCTTTACGTTGCCATGGCGCTAGCAGCAGCGCAGATCTGGCTTGCTCCTGCCTCCCCTCTGCGCAGCCTCGCCCTCCTGCTCTACGCCCTGCAACTTCTGGCCAACGGGGCCTGGTCGTGGATCTTCTTCGGTCTGCATCGCGTGCGCACTGCCCTTCTCGACCTCAGCGCGTTGTTCCTTCTGGTTCTGCTCGATACGCTGCTGTTTTTTTCGTTGCAGACCATCGCTGGCATCCTCTTGCTTCCCTACCTGCTCTGGCTCGCCATCGCCTGGTATCTCAATGCCGGTGTTTGGTGGCTGAACCGCGCGCGCCTGGCATGAAACAACTCCGTAACATTTTTTGGGGTCTTCCTGACGCTTCGCGTATGATCACCAACACATAATGAACGATGTGGCACGTTTGGGCGATAATCACTCGGATCGCAGTTTTTCCCCGACGATGCTTACTGGGAGGGCGCGTACCCGAAAGTATCTCGCGAATCGTTCAAACCCGACAGTCTCGCTATACTTGTATTGCATTTTTAGAACGGGACCCGAAATCTGCTTGCCATCCGACTGCCCACTGAAGTGGAAGCCCGCCTGGAAGCACTGGCAAAGGCCACAGGGCGCAGCAAGACTTTCTATGCTCGCGAAGCCATCCTCGAGCACCTCGATGACCTCGAAGATTTATACCTTGCAGAGCAACGCCTGATCGATCTCCGGGAAGGCCGCAGCCGCAGCTACACGCTGGACGAAGTGGAACGCGACCTTGGCTTGGCGGATTGACTTCGATGACAAGGCTAAGAAAGACCTGGCCGGACTGGACAGGACCGTTGCCAAGCGCATAACTGCCTTTCTGCGGGAGCGCGTCGCCCCGCTCGACGACCCGCGCAGCATTGGCGAAGTCCTCAAAGGTTCCAGGCTGGGAGACTTCTGGAAGTACCGCGTTGGCGACTATCGTATCACCGCCAGTATCGAGGATGATGCGATTCGCATCCTCGTTCTGCGCATCGGCAACCGCAAGGAAGTATGCCGGAAATGACGTAGCCCCTCGGATCCCGTACCCTTTTTCTCCCATGACACGGCTCCGCGTCCGAGGGGCACCAACTGTCTGTCCTCATACACTGCAAAGCGGTCGCACGGCGCCAAAACCCGCATCGACGGCCAAAACCTGACCGGTGATCTGTTCGGCGCCGAGCAAATACAGTAGGGCGCTGGCAACTTCTTGGGGAGAGATGATCTCGCCGAGTGGATATTGCTGCTTGGCCATTTCCCTCGCCCGCTCGTTGCGCAACAGATGCGCTGCCGCCGGGCTATCCATGAGCCCCGAGCGCACCCCATTGACGTGGATCTGATCGCGCGCATGGGTGGCAGCAGCGGCCATGATCAGTGCTTCCAGTCCGCCTTTGGCCGCCGCCACTGCCTCGTGGAAGGACACGCCGATGTCGGCTACCACCGACGAGACGAACACCGCAGCGCCTCCACCGCCCCCTCGGCGCCGCGCTTTGACGAAGGCACGCAGCATAAAAAAAGCAGAGTCGAGATTGGCGGCCATACAGGCGCGGTACTGCTCCTCCGAGGTCTGTGCCAAACCCGCAAGCAGGAGCATACCGCTCAGATGCGCCAGAGCATCGGGAAGCACGCCGGCCTCGCCGAGGCGGGCGAATACCGCCTCGGCGCCGGCCATAGTGGAAACGTCCTCTTGCAACCAAAGATCTTCAGCGGGCGAGTCCGCGGGCGGCTCGCGGCGAGAAACGGCAATGACGCGCCAGCCTGCGGCACGCGCTGCGGGCATGAAAATTTGCGCCAGAGCCCCAGAAGCACCGGTGACTACAAGATTCCCTCTCATCTTCTTCCTCCTATGCGACATGCCTGCGACAAGATTCCCGGCCGATCGTGGTAAAGCGCGAGGCGCTTGGGCTTGGGCTTGAGCTAGCCAGCAGCGCGCTACCCGCAATTCCACTCTGGCACTTGCCTCCAAAGCTCCGACCCCCAACAAAAGCAATCTACCTCCACGAGACCGCCCAGGCGATAAGGCCTGTCGCGGTCTGCAACGGCGCGGTCCTCGGGTGATCTGTATACAATCCGCTGGACCAATCAGTCGCGATGACTGCAGACGCTTCTTGCTAGTCCAACAATCAACTCGCCCAAGCTAACCGGTGGGTTGAGAAATACCTTTCCAATGCCGGTTGAAAATAACAACAGAAGTGATATGTTCCGGCCATGAACTCGAACGAATTCAAGCGATGGCTCGCCAAGCGAGGGGCGACGTTCCAACCAGGAAAGGGGGCGCACCTGAAGGTGTATCTGAACGGGCGTCAGTCGGTGCTCCCCATGCATGCCGGTGAGCTAAAGACAGGTCTCGTCGAGGCAATCAAGAAACAACTTGGGTTGAAGGAGTGACACAAATGAGCGATTTCGACTTTCCCGTAGTGCTGCATCCACAGCCAGAAGGCGGTTTCGTGGTATTTTTCCCGGACATCCCTGAAGCCATCACCCAGGGTGAGGATGAAGATGAGGCGCTGTTGGTGGCAGCAGACGCGCTTGAGACCGCCCTCTCTATGTATGTAGACGAACGGAAACCACTTCCCGTTCCAAGTTCGCCCATGAAGGGTCAGAAAACCGTTAGCCCGTCTGCCTTGGAATGTGCCAAGCTCGGTCTATACCGAGCCATGTTGGAACAGGGGATTCGAAAAGCTGAACTTGCCCGTAGGTTAGGCTGGCATTTGCCTCAAGTGGACCGCTTGTTTGACCTAAACCATGCATCTCGTCTTGATCAAATCGAAGCAGCCGCACGTGCACTTGGGCGGCATATCGAGGTTCGTGTAGCTTGATGATTTTTCTATTCATTTCCCTCCTCCTATGCGATATGCCTGCGACAAGATTCCCGGCCAGTCGTGGTAGAGCGCCAGGCGCCTGGGTTTGCCGGCGGCACTCTGCCAACTGCTCCAGCTGTCCGGGGGCAAAACGTAGAGGGGATAGGGTTCTTGCCAGCGGCGACGTAGCTGCGCCGGGTCGGTATCGGCCACCGCCGCCAGTACGGCAAGGCGACGTTCCCCCGGGGCACCGACGACAATCTGCTGCAGGCTCGGATATTGGGCACGCAAACGCAGCTCTTCGCCCTCGGGCTGAATACCCCGGCCATCGGCCAATTTGAACGCGCTATCGCGCCGCCCGAGCCAGCGGTATCCGCCCTCGGGGAGAGGAGAAATGCGATCGCCGCTGTCGACGTAACCCTCGGCATCGACGATAGATTGCCAAGCATGGCCATCCCAGCGCCCCAAGGCTTGGCCGGGCGAACGATAGCGCAGGGTCTCGGCAACCTGACATTCCACTTCGGGCAGAAAGGAACCGATGCAGCCCGTAGAAAATTCCCCCCTTGCTCCGAGGCTGATACCGGGCCCGGCCTCGGTCTGGCCATAGCCAACCTGCAGCGCGCTACCGCTTAGGCGCCGGGCAAGGGCGTCATCCATTGCGGCCCCACCCACGTTGCCTCCGCGCAGGGAATAGATCTGGTCATCGTCCAAGAGCGCGGCCACCCGCGGCACCGTGAGAAGATGAGTAAACGTCTCGTGCCGCAGCTCGAGGATGGGCGCCACGCGCAACTCTGCACCGGCGATCAGCGCCGGCAAGAGTTCGAGCACACCTGCAAAGACATGGGCCCAGGGAAGGGTGTTGCGCAGCAGACTCTGGCGATCGAGTTCCATCTGCGGCGCATGTTGTCGCCACTGCCAGAGCAAAGCGGCATAGCTGAGTCCGTAGGCAGAACCCTGACCGATGCTGGCAGAGCTCCAGTAGATATTGGCGAGTTCTGCGGGATCGATGATCGTATCATCGACGGGAAACCAGTGTTCGCGCAGCGTTCCGTCCCGCCAGTCGACGAAGAGCGCGGGTCGTAGGGACTGCAGCCTGCGCGTGCGCTCCGCGGGAGACGACTCGGGCAGAGGACAAAAGACCCAATCCCCCTGCCAAGCCGCCAGCCAGTGGGCGATGTAGGCCGGACTGTTGGGTAGGGCGACGGCGATGCGCGCACGCGGCGGCAAGCTCCGGTGCCAGCGCCGTCGCAGCTGGGTTGCCCAAGCCAAGAGCGCCTGCCCCGGCCAAGCCCGGCTGATTCCCGCGGGACGCCAATCGAGACAGAAACCGCCTTCGAGACCATCGCGCAGGGCCTGCAGCAGGGCATCGCGAGCATTCACGGCGCCAATTCATCCATCTGCGCCAGCAAGCTGCGCTGGCACTGCTGTGCCCGCTGTTGCAAGGCCGGCGGGATAAGGCTTTCGAGCAAGGCGATGCGCGCATCCACCTCCTGCAACTGCCGCGCCTGCTGCGCGCTGAGAAACTGCTCTCCATCGCCCTGATGCGCGTTATTGAGTAGCTGCCACAGACAGAGCAAGCAGAGATAGAGCAGCAGATCCTGCTCCTCGCGCAGCTGCGGGGTTTGAAAGCGCTGAGCGGCGAGGGCATCGCAGGTCGCCAGCAACCAGTCGCTACTGAGCCAATCGGGGGCGCTACTCATCCCAGATCCTCGAAAAGAGGCACCACGCGATCGAGAAAAATGAAGACCAAGGGAGACTGTTCGCTGTCGTGGAGCATGTGAATATGCGCCGAAACCGGGCGGATGCGGTAGGTGAAGGTGTAGAAAAAGTGTTCATCGAGATGACCTTCAGCACGGGCGCGCAGGTAACGGCCGCGAAAGAGACGGCTGGCGGTGCAGGGTGCCACTTCGGTGAAGAAATCATGCCCGAGGACCTCCTCTCGCGGCAGACCACTCAGTCGCTCTTCGGCACTGTTGAAGAGTACGACCTTGGCGTCGTCATTGAGAGCGATCACGCCAAAGCTCCAGAGCTCGACTTGCTGGCGGTCGATGCGGGCCAGTTGGTCCCGCCATTGGATCGGGAAAAATTCTTTCACCGCCCTCCCCTTGCCTCTTCGTCTCGGCTTTGTACTATACGCGCCAATCATGGCAATATGATCCTAGTGCATGCGGAGCCCTCTTTCAATACCGTCCTATACAAAACGAGAACAGAACACGTCAATGCAAGCGGAAGAGCATCAATATCCGATCAGCGTCGTCGAGCAGGAGACGGGAATCTCCAAGGAACTCCTGCGTATGTGGGAGCGCCGTTACGATTTCCCGGTCCCCGCTCGGGATTCCAGCGGCAACCGCTTGTATAGCCGCGAGCAAATCGAACGGCTACAAAACATCAACAAGCTGCTGGCGGCAGGCTATCGGCCCGGCTTCGTCGTCGGCGCCAACGAAGCAAAGCTGCAGCGGCTTCTAGAGGAAATTCCCAGTGCCAGCAGTGCTCCAATCGCAACGACTGCTGAAAGCGAAGTCGATGCACTGTGGGGGCACCTGACGCGGCTGGACTTTCGCCACTCGGCACAACTACTGCGCCAGCACCTCGCCAATCTGGGAGTACAGACCTTTATCCTGCACATCGCCGCCCCCCTATATCAGCAGCTTGCCCAGGCCGAACTTGGCGAAGCCGTGCCCGATTTTGTGCATGCCATTGCCCAGGAGCAGCTCTTGGAGTCGATGAGTTGGGCGCGCGCCATGCTGCCGCCGGCGGGCGCCAACAACCTGCAGATCCTGCTCGCCAATCTGCCCGGAGAGGGACGCGAGCTCGAGTTGCAGATGACTCGCACCCTTCTTCTCGGCAGTGGAGCGGATGTCCTCTTCCTGGGCTATGAGCCAGCATCTGCGGAAATTCTGGCCTGCCTGCAACATTGCCCGGTGCCGGTCTTGCAGATTGCCGTTTCTGCCGCTTCCGTCAACGCCAAGAACCAACAACTTTTGCAGCAACTGCGCCGCGGCATGCCTGCGAGCACCAGCCTCTGGCTGAGCGGTAGCGGCGCCGAGGAGCTCGACCCTGATGCCGACGGCATGCCGCGTTTTCGCCGCTTACGCGACTTGTTGGAGGCGGTGCAGAGCTGGCAAAAACCACTGCGAGAATCCTGACTGATATTTGTCTAGTACATAAGCTTGACAATGTCCTCTGCGGCTACTATCTTGACTGTGTAGCGTCAGCAGAGGAGCAGTGTCATGGCAGCGCAGGATACAGTTCTCGTAGTGGGTGCCGGCCCAGCCGGTCTTTCGGCAGCCGCAACCATCGCCGGCATGGGCAAGAAAGCCGTCATTGTGGAAAAGGAAGATGTATTGGGCGGCGCCCCAATCATCTCTGGTTACTCCAAGCTCGTCCCCTCGGGCGAGTGGGCCAAGGATGCCATCGGCCGCATGGTCAGCCGCGTGGAAGGCGATGGCAACGTCAGTATTCACAAATCCACCAAGGTGACCAAGCTCGACGGTGAAGCCGGAAACTTCACGGCCACCCTGAGCAATGGCAGCAGCGTGGAGGCCGGCAGCATTGTCCTCGCAACCGGCTTTACCCATTTCGACTCCATCAACAAGCCGGAGTGGGGCTTTGGTACCTATGAGGATGTGCTCACCACGACCCAGATGGAGCAGATGGTCGGCACCGGCCAGATTCGCTGCCCCTCGGACGGGCGGGTACCGGAGCGAGTAGCCATTCTTCTCTGCGTCGGCTCCCGCGATCGGCAGATTGGCCGCGAATGGTGCTCCAAGATCTGCTGCACCGTCTCTGCCAATCTCGCCATGGAGATCAAAGAGTTGTCACCATCTACGGATGTCTTCATCTACTACATGGACATTCGGACCTTCGGGCTCTACGAAGACAAGTTCTACTGGAAGAGCCAGGAAGAGTACAAAACCAAGTTCGTCAAGGCGCGTATTGCCGAGGTGACCAAGTCTCCCGATGGCCGCCTCCTGGTGAAAGGCGAAGACACCTTGGTGAAGCGCCCCATCGTCATCCCCATGGACATGGTCGTGCATGCCATTGGCATGGATCCCAACGCCCTCAATCCCGAGATTGCCAAGACCTTTGGTATTGGTCTGGAGAAGCATGGCTTTATCGACAAGGCCGAGCAGTACACCAACAGTCAGGGCACGACACGCAAGGGCATCTACGTCTGTGGCGCGGCGACGGGTCCAGAAACCATCGACGACTCCATCGCCCAAGGGCAGTCGGCGGGCTCGCGAGCGGTGATGGATCTGTATCAACTCGCAAAAATGAGCGCGTAGGAGGTCGGAATGCCTGCACATAATTACTCATGGATGAAGGGAGGCTTCTTTTTGCTGCTCGCCGGGCTCTTCGCGACTCAGGGCTCTTACAGCCTTCCCTTCTGGAATTTGAGCGCCGGGATTCTGACCCTGATTGGAGTTTCCTATGCGGTGAGTAGCTTGGTTCCCAAAGAACATTATCGCTCGGAGCTGATCCCTCTCAAGAGACTCGTGCGCAGAGATTGACTTCTGGTGGCCTATTGGGGAGCGTTCGCGCTCCATTTTTTGCATCTGGGGTTTGGAATTTTACGTAAAGAAGAACGAGGAGAATGCCATCATGTCGATCAACAGTACTGCCGCGTATCGCGGCACCCTGCCGCGCTTCACTCTCGACGGCTTCTTTAGCGGCCCTCTCGTTGCCAGCGGCGTCTTCTGCGATCGCAAGCGTCGCGTGCGCAATCGCTTTTTCATGAACATGCTGGGTAACTGGGAGGGTAAACGCGGCACCCTGGAGGAGCGCTTCACCTTTCTCGACGATCAAGGCAATAGCAGTCATGCCGAGCGCGTCTGGAAGCTGGAGCAGATTGACGAGAGAAATTTTCGCGGCACCGCCGCGGGCTCTGCCGGAGACATCGTCGGTATTGCCGAGGGCAGTGCCGAGGGCTATGCGATGCACTGGCAGTATACCGTGCGCCAACCCGTGGGCGACAAAGCTTACAATCTACGCACCGATGACCGCATGTACCTGCTCGGACCGCAGCATGTAATCAATCACAGTCGCATGCACTTCTTCGGTTTTTTCGTTGGCGAAGCAATCATCGAGATTCATCGCCTCGGCGCCGATGAGCTCGACGCCGTCCGTGGCCATCCGCGCCCGGAGACCTACCGATGACAGACACCTACTGGCAAAATCGCCGCTGCTGGTTGATTGGCGCCAGCACGGGTATTGGCGCCGCCACCGCCCAGGCCCTGCACGCCGCCGGGGCACGGCTTGCTCTCAGCGCCCGCAGACAAGACCAGCTCGAGCAGGTCTTGCCGGCTGCCGCGCAACCGCTGATTCTGCCCGCCGATGTGCAGGACTTGACGAGCTTGCAGGCGGCGCACACCGAAATCCTGCGCCATTGGCAAGGTATCGATGTGTTGGTCTATCTCGCGGGTGCCTACACTCCGGCACGCGCCTGGGAACTCGACCTGCATCGAGCCGAAGAGATCCTCGACATCAACTACCGCGGTGCCCTACGCAGTCTGGCTGCAGCCCTGCCCGGTTGGCAGGAGCGCGGGGCGGGGCAGATCGTTCTCGTCTCCAGCATCGCCGCCGTGCGCGGCCTGCCGCAATCCCTCTACTACGGCCCAAGCAAGGCCGCCCTCACCCACCTGGCCGAGGTACTGCGCCTCGATCTCGAACCCCGCGGCTTTCACGTGCAGGTGGTGCATCCCGGCTTTGTTGCCACCCCTCTCACCGCCCAGAATACCTTCTCCATGCCGCACCTGATGCGCCCCGAGGATGCTGCCCAGGCCCTCCTGCGCGGGATGCGCAGCAAGCGTTTCGAGATCCAGTTTCCCCGCGCCTTCACCCGCCGCTTTTCCCTCCTGCGTTGCCTCCCCTACCGCTGGTACTTTCCGCTCATCCGCCGCGCGACGGGGCTCTGAGGCAAAGCATGCAGATATTGTCTAGACTGAAAAGAACGAAGAAAAGGAGGCGACGATGACTGCAGAAATGAAGGTATTCAGTACGGGCATTGATCCTGAAGACTGGATTCCACAACGCTTTGCCCAACCCGGGGAAGGGAAGATCCCGCCTATCAGTTGGCTGCATGTTCCCGCTAACGCCCAGAGTCTCATTCTACTCATGGAACATCGCGGCGCGGCGGCCGGACAGCGTATTCACTGGCTGATATACGACATACCAGTGAGCGCTACGGGCATTCCCGAGGGCGGACCGATCCCGGAGGGGGCCAAGACCGGGAAGAATGATTTCGGGTCCGATAGCTATCACCCGCCGGTAGCCGACCCCAGCCATGAATTGCAGCACTATGATTTCCATCTGCTGGCTTGTGATCTGCCCGGTCTGGGCCTCGCGGAAGGAGCCAATTGGGAGACAGTCAAAGAAAAACTCCGCAAGCAACGTGATCCTGGCGACATCGCTCCGCCCCCGGCCGACGATCCGCAGGCCGTCGAGTTTCATCCCCTCGGGCATGTGATCGACCGGGCGGAGTTTAGCGGACACTTTGCCCTCGATACGGACGAACCGGTCCGGTAGTTTGCCTATGTAGGCCAATCCCTCGTGCATCAGGATCGCTTGATCCTGTTGCGCGAGCTTCATGCCGGCTCTCCGTGAAACGGCGGAAGGTTCTGTGAGCGTGATGTTCTTCTGGCGGCCTTATAATGGCCTTGGTGGCTCCGCAACGCAAAGCGCGTGAAGCCGAACGCGGCGCCCTCGAGTCGTCATCTGTAACTGAGTGAGCGATAGCGGAAAACAGAAGCGAGAAACTCGAAAAGGCTCAGTCAGCGTATTGTTTTTGCACCCACTGGGCATAGGCGTCACCAAGCAAAGGCTGCCACCAGTCGGAATGCTGCAGGTACCAATCCACCGTCTTGCGAATACCCTCGGCAAAGTTGTGTCGTGGCCGATAGCCGAGCTCCCTGCCGATTTTGCTGGCATCTATGGCATAGCGACGGTCGTGACCGGGGCGGTCTTTGACATAGCTGATCAGGCTCTCCGCCGCTTTTCCTTGGGCCGGTGCGGCATGGGGGAAACGCCGGGCGAGGCTGGCGTCATTGGCAAAAGCCGTATCCAGCAATCCACAGATCAGACGCACGATATCGAGGTTCGCCCACTCGTTATGGCCGCCAATGTTATAGCTCTCCCCTTCTGCACCGTGCTCGAGAATGAGAGCGATGCCTTGGCAATGATCTTCGACGAAAAGCCAGTCGCGGACCTGCTGCCCGTCACCATAAATGGGCAGGGGGCGGCCGTGCAAAATATTGAGGATCACCAGTGGGATGAGTTTTTCCGGAAAGTGATACGGCCCGTAATTGTTGGAGCAGTTACTGGTCGTCGTGCGCAGCCCATAGGTATGCTGATAGGCCCGTACCAGGTGGTCCGAGGCCGCCTTGCTGGCGGCATAGGGCGAATTAGGCGCGTAGGGCGTGTCCTCGCGGAAAGGCGGATCCTGCGGCCCAAGGGTGCCATAGACTTCGTCGGTGGAGATGTGATGAAAGCGATGCGGAATGACTCCACCTGGCCCCTCCAACCAAACTTTGCGGGCCGCCCGCAAGAGGCTGTGGGTGCCAAGGATGTTGGTATGCAGAAATGCATCCGGGTCGTGGATGGAACGGTCGACGTGGCTCTCGGCGGCAAAGTGGACGATGACGTTGAGCTCGTGTTCGCGCAAGAGCTTTTCCACCAACGGCGTATCGTTGATGTCGCCCTCAACGAAGAGGAATCCTGTTTGATTCATCAACCCTGCGAGGCTTGCCCGGTTACCGGCATAGGTCAGGGCGTCGAGCACCACCAAACGGCCCTGCGGAAAACGATGCCGCCAATAGTGGCAAAAATTGGCGCCAATGAAACCTGCACCACCGGTAACCAAGAGTCGCATCTCTGCCGGTATCAACTTGTCAGCCATCGATCTTTCCTTTTTGCCAAGCGCCTATCATGCGTCGCAACTGTACCCGCCAATGCGGTGGCGCCCCCAGGGCTGCATAGCTGCCAGCTTTGTCCAGCAGCGCGCAACCGGGGCGTTTGGCCGGGGTGGGATAGGCCGTGGTCGGGATCATCTGTATGGGAATCTGTCGTGTCAGCAGGCCCTGCTGCAGACCCTCTTCTTGGATCGCCACCGCGAAATCGTACCAGGACGCCACGCCAGCGTCGGTCCAATGCTGCGTGCCCGAGAATTCCGGCAGCTCGGTGGCACGCCAAAGCACACTTGCCAAGCCCCCAGCCCAGGTAGGCGTGCCAATCTGATCGCCAACCACGGAGAGCGTCTCCCGCTCAGCCATCAGGTGGAGCATCGTCTTGACGAAGTTGTTGCCGAACTCACTGTAGACCCAAGCAGTGCGTAGAATCAGGGCGTCTGCACCGAGAAAGCCGCGGATCTTCTCCTCTCCCGCCGCCTTGCTGGCACCATAAACGCCCAGGGGAGCCACGGTATCACTGGGCGTATAAGGCCTGCCCTGCCGACCATCAAAGACAAAATCCGTCGAGACATGCAGCAACCGCGCCCCCGCTGCCTGCGCCCACTGGGCCATGAGCGCGGGTGCTTCTGCATTGACGGCGTATGCCAGCTCCGCCTCGGACTCCGCGCGATCCACGGCCGTGTAGGCGGCGGCATTGATGATGATATGCGGCCGCAAGCGCTGCAATAGCGCAGAGATTTCGGCAGGACGACTGAGGTCCAGCATTGACCGATCGATGGCATGCACCGTCACATCCGCTGGACGACGGCGAAGCAGTTCCCGCCCCAATTGCCCTCCAGCCCCAAAAATACAGATCTGGCGCATCCACAAATCCTCAGGTAAAGACTTCACACTGGGCGAGGGGCAGACCCTCTGCATCCTTGGCAGCGAGCATGGGGCTTTCCCCGGCAGGGATAGGCCAGGCGATCCCCAAAGCCGGATCGTTCCACAGCAAGCAACGCTCCGCACTGGGCAAATAATAGTCAGTGGTCTTGTAGAGAAACTGGGCAAATTCGCTCAGCACGTAGAAACCATGGGCAAAGCCCGGAGGCACCCAGAGAATCTGATGATTTGTGGCAGACAAGGTCACGCCCACCCACTGTCCAAAGCTGGCAGAACTCTTGCGCAGGTCCACGGCAACGTCAAAGACCTCGCCTTCCACCACCCGCACCAGCTTGCCCTGCGCCTGCTCGATCTGATAGTGCAATCCCCGCAGAACACCGCGGGCGGAGCGCGAGTGGTTGTCCTGCACGAAGTCGAGATCAAGACCAAGATCGGCAAAGGTCTTGCGGTTCCAGCTTTCCAGAAAGAAGCCGCGTTGGTCACCGAAAACCCGAGGCGTGAGCAGACAAACGTCCGGGATAGCGAGGCGCTGTAATTCCATCAGTGTCCTTCCTGTTCCAGACAACGCAACAGATATTCGCCATAGCCGCTTTTGCGCAGGGGCTCCGCCAGACGCAAGACCTGCTCCGCGTCGATATACCCCATGCGCCAGGCGATCTCCTCTGGACACGCAATCTTCAGCCCTTGGCGCTCTTCCAGGGTGCGCACGAATTCGCCAGCATTGAGCAGGTCCTGATGGGTGCCAGTATCCAGCCAGGCGGTGCCCCGCCCGAGAATCTCTACCCGCAACTGCCCTGCTTCCAGATAGCGGGCATTGAGCTCGGTGATTTCCAGCTCGCCGCGCGCTGAAGGCCGAATCGTGCGCGCAATCTGGCTGGCCTGCGCGTCATAAAAATACAGACCGGTAACGGCATAACTGGAACGCGGCCTGGCCGGCTTTTCCTCCAGAGACACCGCCCGCCCCTGGGCGTCAAACTCCACCACTCCGTAGGCACGGGGATTGGCGACATGGTAGGCAAAGACCGTAGCACCAGTCGCCTGCCGACTAACCGCCTGCAGGCCTTCGCTCAGGTCATGCCCATAAAAGAGATTATCCCCCAAAATCAGGGCGGAAGAGGCTCCTGCTAAAAATGCTTCGGCAATCAGCAGGGCCTGCGCCAGCCCCTCCGGGCGCGGCTGCTCGGCATACTGAAAATCGAGGCCCCAAGCCGAACCGTCGCCCAAAAGCTGGCGAAAATGCGGGAGATCGGCGGGGGTGGAAATCACCAAAAACTCGCGGATGCCCGCCAGCATGAGGGTCGACAAAGGATAATAGATGAGCGGTTTGTCGTAGATGGGCATGAGCTGCTTGCTCAGTACCCGGGTTAGCGGATAGAGACGGGTACCAGATCCCCCCGCCAGAATGATGCCCTTACGCATGCTGCTATGGCCTTCCCGATCTTGGCTTACTTTCGTTCCGCAAGGGTAATCAGTCGCGGCGGCGACGTCCAGGCTTTGGGCGAAGCTGGCTCCAGGTCGTGGTCGCCACGAAAAACGCCGCGCACTTTCTGCAGGCATTTATGCACCCATAAAATAGAAAATCCAAAATATCATTATTTTGTCATCAATTGTTCACAAAACTGTAACACATCGTTGGTATCCTCCCAACTTCACAACAATTTTCAACCAACCGCTACGAAAGGAGTACCCCGATGTCCGTCTGTAATACACGTTGGCGCGTCCTTACCATTGCCTTGGCCGCCGCCCTGTCCTATAGCACCACTGCCAGTGCCCAGGTCGACGCCAGCCAGCATCACAAGAAACACCACAAGCACCATGCAGTCAATGTGGGCGAGGTCGCCAGCAATGTTGTGACACAATCGGCCTATGCTGGACGTAGCCCCCTACTGCCCTCTCAGAAAAAGATCTTTCACTCGGGAATCTCCAGCAAGGTGCTAGGACGCGCCGAAATCGAAGCCGCAGGGCCCGCCGCAGGTGGCGCGCAGATGCTCAGTTACGCTCCCGGCGTGAATGTGCTCGCCAGCTATGGAACGGGCGCTGCCAAGGCGCAGATCAGTATCGACGGTATCAAACAGGGTTGGGGCAATCCCAAGGGTTCCGAAGCTGCACACAGTATTGCCGTGGAGTTCGACGGTATTCCCATGAATAACCCGGCAACGGGGTTGTGGCAATCGCCGCAGGTGAACCAATCCTCTTTGATCCAGGGGATCCATATCACCTACGGGCCAGGCAATCCGGAGAACCGCTGGTACAACAACATTGGCGGCAGTATCGATTTCGTTCCGATTCAGCCCACTGCCAAGCCCGGCGCAAGCGTTGGCATACGCTATGGCAGCAATGATTTCAAAAATATTCATTTTGACATCCGTACCGGAAATATCGACGGCTTCTCCGCTGTGCTTGCCGGTGGAGTAAGCAGTGGAAATAGCTTTCTTGGAGTTCCAGCGGGCACGACCTTGTATAGCCCTTCGGGAGTCGTTCTCCCCAGTCACAGTTATGCCTGGTTCTTTAACAGGTCGCTGAAAAACCGAGCAATAAAATCTGCTCGGCACCTATTTTTCTCGAAAAACGCGGCCTGAAGGCAGTTCTGGACCACTTTTGTGCGGTTTTTCTGGTCAATCTGCCCGGATTCCCGAACTCTGGACGCAGTACTCCCATCACGCTACCCCCAGTCGTGCCATACGCACCAGATTGTAGGCGGTGGACACCAGAGTGAAGTGCAGCCCCACCCGTTCCAATCCACGGAATCGCGTTTTGCGCATCCCGCCCACGGTCTTCATCCACCCAAAGATCGACTCGATCCGCTTGCGGACACGAATGCTGATGTTGTACCCGACATGACGGGTCGTGCGACCATCTACCGCGGATCCCTTGCACTTACGGGCCACGTGCGGGGTGACATTCCGATCACGAAGGTCCTGGACGAAGCCATGACGATCGTAACCCTTATCGGCGCCAAGGGTGATCCGGTGGCTTCCACCCAGCTCATCCATGAGCTGTAACGCAGCATCCACCTCTGCTGTCCCATCCGCCGTAGTGACCTTCTCTCCGGCAATCAAACCATGGCGGTTATCCATGAGCACATGCCCCAGATACGCCAACCGCGAGGCATCCCCCGGTGCCTTCTTGTAGAGACGGCAATCGGGGTCCGTTACCGCGGCATGGGTGTCATTGCTGCGCTTCTGCCCACGGAAATCCGAGCCGTCGCCCTGCCGATCCTCGGGGTCTTTGGGCTGGAAGGATTTTTGTGAAGCCCAGGCTTCCAGTAAGGTGCCATCTACAGAAAAGTGCTCCTCGGATAGTAGTCCCTGAGACCTTGCTTGCGCCAAAACCGTCTGAAAGAAGCGTTGCACTGTTCCGTTGTCCAATAAGCGATCCCGGTTCTTGCTGAACACCGTGGACACCCAAATCGAATCATCCATACCCAAGCCCACGAACCAGCGGAACAGGAGATTGTAGTTCAGCTGCTCGATGAGCTGCCGTTCGGAGCGCACGCTATAAAAGACCTGCAACAGCAAAGCACGAAGCAGATGCTCTGGGGGAATCGAGGGGCGCCCCAGGTCTGAGTAGATCTGGTTGAAATGTCCGTCGAGCTCTGCCAAGGAGCGATCTACGATCACCCGAATAGCACGTAGGGGATGATCCTTCGGCACTCGCTCCTCGGGGGACAGATAACTGAACATCGCACCCGACTCTACCTTGGTTCCACGCATGATCGAATCCCTCCGTGCCCTGGTCCGCCAATTATACCACGGACTTTTTCAGCATCCTGTTAAGGTTCGCAAAAAATTTCATACTGGAGACGACAGCTTTGGCGCCTACTTGGCCTCTGGCTCGGCATACAAGCCCTATGACATCCCACTGAGCCCAGCCTCGGGTACCACCATCAATGGCTACGATTACAAGACCGGCAAGCCGATTCCCGGACCGCTCTACAGCCAGCAGACTTCCGGCTTCTACAATGCCGCCCCATACAAGATCGATTCCAACAGTACCTGGATGTTCTACAACAAGCTCAATGTGGATATTGGTGCGAAAACCTGGCTCCATAACGATATCTGGTATCGCTACGGGCATCGCCTGCACAACCGCTATGCCTCGTTTGCCGTGGGTGCGCCCAACACCAACGAGTACAATGACCCGCACAGCGAAACCTATGGCGACAAACTCTGGTTCGACACGCGCCTGCCCTACAACAAGATAGCCTTTGGTGGCTACTTCCTCAAAGCGCGCGATAACACAAAAAATGCCTTCTTCAGCAGCTACCCGCCCTACAATGCTAGCCGCTTCGTACCCAACGACAAATATCGCAGTGACTTTTTGGATGTAACAAATCTTTCCGCCTTCTTCCAGGACAAAATCCATATTGCCCATAGCTTCGATATCACCCCCGGGGTACGTGTGGAACAGTGGCAGCTCAATTATACGCCCTACACCACGGAGGCCTTCCCGGAAGCCAGCGTCCTGTATCCCAAGGGCAATCAGGCCAAACTTCCAGCCGACTCTCGTAGCCTGAACGCGGTGGAGCCCTCGGTCAACATCAGTTGGCGCCCCATCCAACATCTGGCGTTTTTTGCCAGCTATTCGGAAGCGAACCAAATTCCGGGCTTTGGCGGCGGCGGTGGTCCGTTCCAGGATATTCCCGGCAGTTCCATCAGCCTCGAAAAAGGTCAGAATTATCAGGCGGGCTTCAAGGTGCATGTTGAGCATGACGGCGTCCTGCATCATTTCCTGTTCAGCGCCAATTGGTACTTCACCCGCTTCTCCGATCAGTATCTGCCGATCACCGAGCCCGATGGTACGGTCATCAACGCCTTCGGTACCTCAGACTACCAAGGAGTGAACCTCTACGCCGTCGACAACCCTATCTACTGGCTGCACCTGTTCGGCAACCTCTCCCTACAGCAGGCACATTTCAGCAACTATTATAACGGCAAGGAAAATTACTCTGGACTTCCGGTGGCCAACGTCCCGGACAGCACCTTCAATATTGGCGCCTATGCCAAGAGTTTTGTCGACGGTTTTCTGCTCGAGCCGCGTATTTGGGTCCAGTACACCGGGCCGCAAACCCTTTACGACAGTATCACCAAATCACCGTCGCCAACCGCCAAACTCCCGGCCTATACCTTGCTGAACCTGGCGCTGCACAGCAAGATCCCAATGCACCTGCAATACTTCCGGAATATTGCCGTAGATGTCGATCTGCTCAATGTCGCGGGGAATCGCTACAACAGTTACGAATATATCAGCAGCGGTGGCACTTATGGACCTAACACCAAAGGTGATCTGATCGGTTTGCCAGGCGAACCTCGCACCTTTTATGTCAGTTTGACCGCAAACTTCTAAACGCGGATTCCAGCTCTTTCGTCAGAAAAAATTTCGGCCACGATAATTCGTGGCCTTTTTATTGCGCAATT
Source organism: Acidithiobacillus sp. AMEEHan (assembly GCF_030996345.1). Lineage (NCBI taxonomy): Bacteria > Pseudomonadati > Pseudomonadota > Acidithiobacillia > Acidithiobacillales > Acidithiobacillaceae > Acidithiobacillus > Acidithiobacillus sp. AMEEHan. The sequence goes on from NZ_CP118747.1 coordinate 439,370, forward strand.
ATTGAACAACCAAGATAGAGCCGCAGAAGATTTTTGATAGGCTTCTTCGTAGACCAAAAGTGACGACAACATGCGCCACGATAGCTCCATGGGTGTCAGTGATTATTCCGGCTTGCCCCAGTCATTTTGCGGTAGATTGGCATATTTCCCAGTGTAGGTCTGTCTGATCATCTGAAACGCAGCCGGATCGGGATTGCCGCCGTGGTACTTCACGATCCAGAAATAATCAAAGGTATGCTTGGGCCAGGTTTTTGGCACGCCGGGGAGCGTGCCCAGATGCAGGAGCTGCCGGAAAGTGACCTGCTGACCGGGGGAATGCTCTTCCAATTTTTGGCTGGCAATACGGGCGTGCTCCCACATAACGATCACCACCTTGCCATCATACTCCGGGTCGTGGAGTATCGCGTAGGCGGCCTCCTGGGTGCGCTGGGTCTCCTGCGCCTTTTTCTGCTTCTCGGTTTGGAAGTATTCGGGCACTGCCGTGTAGGCCGTCTCTGGCATCCCCCAGCTCAGCGCCGTGGGGGTCATGGTTTCGATGGTATGCAGGGTGACCGTCATCAAAACTGCTGGCTTCTCGCCCTTGGGCAGAATGCTGTGACTGGCGTCCTTGCCCAGATAAACCTGCGCCAGGGCATGCGCCCGCTCTTCGCCAATTTTTGAAAGTTGGAAGGGGTTGATCTTCTCGCCGTGGCGTAACAGGATGATTTCGGCGGGGACGGCTTGGGCTGTCAAGGGTAAGGCAGTGAGCAGGGTCAAGGCCCATAGCGGAAATAACGGGCAGCGAGAGGACATGATGGTTCTCCTGGTGATTTTAGCGACGAAGTAGCGCTCCCCGGGCGAGCCCTAGAATGAGCGCCGAACTGAAAATGCCTATGACCGACAGAGCCATACCATTGCCAATGGTCCCCTGCCGGAAATTTCCGTAGATATAGGTGGAAATGACCTGCACGCCAGCCGGCTGCAACATCAACGAGGCCACCAGTTCCCGCATGGACAAGGCAAACACCACTGTCGCTCCACCCACCAGCATGGGCCAGAGCAACGGCATCTGAATTCGCAAGACCGAGTGCAAGGGCGAGCCGCCGTGGACCCGGCCCGCTTGCTCCAGGCGTGCGGGGATTTGCGCGAGTCCGGTACGGGCGTAGCGGATGGCAAAGGGAAAAGTCCCCGTCGCATAGGCCACCGCAAGAATGATCGGATGCCCAAACACCGGCAGCTGGTTCCAAGGGGCATTCCAGAACAAGATCATGCCCACCGCCAGCACCACTCCGGGGATAGCCATGGGCAGCGTTGCCAGAAGATCGACGAAGGCAGCGATGCGCCCACCCCGGCGGACCAGATTGGCGGCCAGCAGCGCCGAGGCCATGCCAAACACTGCGACCAAGGCGGAAAGCTTGAGGCTGGTTTCCAGGGCCGAAAGGCCAGAAGAGCTGTGGGAAAGCACATGGTGATAATGGTGCCAAGTGAAATTGCTCCCCTGCAGTCCCACGCTCAAGGCCTTTTCCAGAGAAACTGCGACCACCGCTCCTAAAGGCAGAATCACCCCAATCAGCGCAAAAATCGAAATCGGCAGGATGCTCCACCATACTCGGCGCGCTGGCGCGCGGCGCTGGATGCGCCCCTCGTTGTTGCGCACCAGAGGCCGGTAGAGGAACCAGATCACCACCCCCAGGGCGCAAAGGATCAGGCCGATGGCCGAGGCCTTGGGCAGATCCACCGGCCAGACGTTGGTGGCCGCCTCGATACTGGTACTGAGCACCTGCACTCCGGCGTACCCCGCCAGCAGGGCGGGAACGCCAAACTCTGCCGAGGTATCGAGAAAGACCAGCAAGCCCGCAGCGGCCAGCGCCGGAAGCAGTAGCGGCAGAATGCCCAAACGAAAGGCACCTAGGGCCGAGGCTCCATGCACTCGCGCTGCCTGCAACAAGCGCGGATTGCCATTCTCGAGGGCGGCTCGCAGCAGGATATAGACCAAGGGGGTGAGATGCAGGGCCATCACCATGCCCATACCGGCCAGCGAAAACAAAAATTCTTCGAGCGTTGCCCCCAACGCTCGCCAGGCGGTCAACTGCTCGATCATTCCTACGGGTCCGGCCAAAAGGCTCCAGGCCTCAGCAGTCAGATACGGAGGAATGAGGAACGGAATCAGGATCAGCGCCTCCCAGAGAGGAGTGAGACGCGGTGGAAAGAAATACAGTAGCAAAGCCAAGCCCAATCCCATGGGTAGGGAAAAGAGGACGGCCAGGCTGGCCATCCCCAGGGTTCCGGACAAAGACTGCAGAAATTGCTGGTCCACTCCCAACTGTAGTAGGGCAATCCCGTGCAATTGACCACTACCCGGCTGCAGCGCCTCATAGAGGATGGCCCCCAAGGGTGCCAAAACCAGCACCCCAAGGATGACATAGACCAGCAGATGATTGGCCAGCCGGCTCACTGACCCAGAATATCCTTCTTGAAGCGCGCCAATACGGCAGGCTGCGTCGCTGCCAGTTTCGCCCAGTCGACGGGAGTCACCTTGAAACTACCCATCTTGGCCATGATCGCTTTGGCCGGAATCCCTTGCAGGGCGGGATAGAGATTATTCTTGGCGACCAGCTTTTGCCCGGCCGGAGACATGGCAAAGTTCACGAACTGCTCTGCCAGCTTCTTATCCGAAGCTGATTTGAGGATCATGATCGGCCGCGGGATGACGATGGTCCCCTCCTTGGGGTAAACCAACGATATCGAGTTGCCCTGCGCCTTGGCAGCCACCGCGGCATGTCCTACACACTCCAGCATGCCGCTGCGTTCACCTGAGAGCACCGGCAACAACGCCGCGTGATTGGTGCCCGGCCACACCGTGCCGTTGGCCTTCAGGTCCTGCAAAAACTGCCAGGCCTTGTTGCCATATTGATCGACAAAAGCCACCAAAAAGCTCGAAGCGGTGCCAGAGAGCAATGGATTCGGTGCCGTGATGCGGTCCTTCCACTCCGGCTGGGTCAGGGCGAACCAGCTATCCGGCAGCTTGGCACCTGCGGGCAAGGCCTTGGTGTTGAAGACCATCGACACCGTATCCAGACCATAAGGCAGAAAAGGAGCAGATACCTGAGCGGGCTTGACCAAAGTCTTCTCGATGGCTGCCGGATGGTACGGGTAGACCATTCCCTGCTTGGCCAGATCTAGCCCCGCCGACCAGCCGGCGACCATCACGACATCGGCATGCGGGTGGTTGGCTTCGGCGGCCAGACGCGCCATGACTTTGCCGGTGCTGGAGGTCCAGACATCCACATGGTCCCCGGTCTTCTTTTCGAAGGCCGCGGCGAGGGACTTGGCCAAGGTGGCGGGGGCAGCACTGTAAAGGGTGAGGGTAGCGGCATGGGCGGCACTCGCCAGGCCTAGACCCAGTAGGGCAACGAAAAGACGTTTCATGGGATACTCCTATCGGTCGTTTGCGGAAGAGAGCACGGGAATACACCAACCGTGGTCGGGGCGGATATGCCACCGGCGCGGTCCCAGATCCCCCCGGCGGGACTGGGCGAGAAACTCCTGGCCATCAGCGGCCTGCAAGGTCAGCAGATAGCGGCCTTCGTGCCAGTGAGAATGGCGCACCGTTGCCTCGGGCGCGTCGCTGGGCGCATCGTCGATTTCCAGATCATTCGGCCGGAGCAGTAGCATGGCGCGCGTCGCGCCATTCAGTCCTGCCGATGCAGGCACCGGCCAGCGGCGCTCTTCCCACTGGATCAGGGCCTGCTTTCCCGCATGCTGCAAAACCGGCACATATAGGGCCCGCACCGAACCACCCAGTTGCGCCACCACCAGACTCGCCGGCTGCTGGTACAAGGTCTCGGGACTGTCCCATTGCTCCAGATGGCCAGCATTCAGAACGCCGACCCGGTGTCCCAGATAAAAGGCCTCGCTCGGATCGTGGGTCACATGCAGGGCCGTGATGCCCTCCTCGGCAAAGAGCTCGTGGAGAAACTCGCGCAAATTCTCGCGCACACCGTGATCGAGCGCCGAGAGTGGCTCGTCCAGCAACACGATGCGGGGCTTGGCGATGATGGCCCGGGCAATGGCGACGCGCTGTTGCTGCCCCCCCGAAAGCTCGTGCGGTCGCCGGCGGGCGGCGGCGGCAGGTATGGCCATGCGCTCCAGCAGGGCCAAGGCCCGCATCTTGTCGGCGGCCTGCCGACGGGCGCGCAGAGGATACAGCACATTCTCGAGCACGCTCAGATGCGGCCAGAGGGCGGCATCCTGAAACACCATCCCAGTCTGCCGTCGCTCTGGGGCGATGAAGATACCATCCCCGTTCACCTGCTGACCATGGACAGAGACTGATCCCCGTTGCGGACGCAACAATCCCGCGATGACCGCCAACAAGGTGCTCTTGCCCGAGCCGGACTCCCCCAGCAGACAGGCGTAGCTGCCCGCTGCCTGCTGCAGATGGACGTCCGCAAGCACCGGCCGCCCCCCCAGCTCGACCTGCAGGCCCTCGATCTGCAGCCCCGCAGATTCCTCAGAAGGCATACTGCAGCATCAGGCGGTTATAGATGAAGGAGTGCCCGGCGTAGGCCGCCAATCCATTGTCAATAGCCACCCGATCGCGGATGCTCAGCCCTTTGACCTGCACGGGGAAATAGGTCAAATCCAGATACACGCCATCGGTTTTACCCTCATAATTGGTATCGAAGTGGGCAAAGCCGGCCAAGAAACGGATCTGTTTTTGCCAAGCGTCGAGAGCCGCGCCCAGGCGCCAGGCATGCCCGGGACCAAAGGCCAGCAGATTATTCGTCATGAAAGAGGCATACATGGCGGTATAATTACCGTAGGGAGAGACGATTGCCCCACCGCCAAAACTATCGATATGTGGGTTGAGTTGGTTATAGGCAAAGAAGAGATTGGCGTGCGGAACCTTCACCCCCGCCTTCAGGCCCCAGAGGGTGGTGTTCACCGTCCCTTCCTGTCCAAAGAGCTTGGCCTGATAATTTTGCAAAATTCCGTTGCTTTCCCACTCCCGCAAAAACTGTCCCGCGAGGTAGGGAGTAACACCACCCATCTTCAGACCATATTGGGCGCTGCCGTAGAACAGGTTGGCAAACTGATAGAAGTTGTAGTACCAAGCCGCCAACTTGGCGCCCATGGCAGAATATTGGGCACCAAACGCCAACGTACCGTTGCTGGCCGGCGTATCCGCCTTGAGCCCCACCTTTTTCACCCCGTATAGAGGGTCTTCGTCATAGTTGGTTGGGTAATAGAGGTTGTCGCGATAGTAATTGTCGGAGGTCCGGCTCTTCCAGCGGAAGATGCGCATTCCCTCGATCTTCAGGCCCGGCAGGGGCTCTAGCTCAGCAAAAACACCCTGAAAGGTCTGGGGCAACATGCGCGAGTCGCGCGGTCCCATCCACGGGGTATTGATGACCTGATTACCGACCCGAATGAGCAGACGTTTGGGCATCTCATACTGCAAATAGGCCTGCCCCAAGGCATTGATGGAGGGCGCGATGCCCATGAGGGTGGTATCCACGTTCTTGCTATCGTTTCCATGGGTACCCAGGCTATTGGCAGTAAAAAAACTTACCCCCGCACTGAAGCCGTCAAGACTCCCGGTACGGGCATTGAGAATACCGCCCAGACTGTAGGCATCCTCGTTTGCCTTCGTCGGCGCACCGTACAGCTTGCTGAAGTAATAGGAACGGAGATCCCCACTCACCGAACCATCACGGATGATTTGTGCTAGGGTGTCGGCATGGCCGAGCAGAGGCAGCAGGGTGAGACCCAAGGCAGAACATACAAGAAAGCGATTGCGCATTGTCGGCGGTCCTCGGCGATTTTTCTGAAGGCCGCATGATAGCGCATCAATGTGACAGTTTTATGAACTTTTTATGAATATTTTATGACAAACACGCTTGGTCTGAGCTCTGTGAGAACCAAAGGAGTCAGACAGCCACTGACAACGCCGCAGAACTTGCGGCAAGCTCCGCTCCTGATGGCTCAGTAGCCCAGCAGGCGAGGGAGAGAAATGACGGCAGATGCAGAACGACGATGATGCGGGAAGCGAAGACCGATGACAGTGGAGGCTGGAGAATCAGCAGGATTCGGGCACTTCCAGATGGACAAACAAATTATTGTGTTGGTCGGGGCGAGAGGATTTGAACCTCCGACCACCTGAACCCCATTCAGGTGCGCTACCAGGCTGCGCTACGCCCCGCGAGTTGCACAGAGTACGCAGATTCTTAGCGGCGGTCAATCGCGGCGCACGCAGAGGTTCCGCAGCGCCTCCAGCTCGTGCCGCAGAGTCTGGAGGCGCTGCCGCCAATGCTGCGGAGAGCGCTCCCCGGCGTCGTCTTGCACCTCGATATCAAGAACGAGCTGGGGCGAGTGATCATTGTCGCGCACTCCTTGGCCAATCCTCTCGCGCGCGCCGTGGATGGTAAAACCCTCGCCGTACAGGAGGAAGCGGATCTGCCGCACCAAGAGTAGATCATGTTTTTGGTAATAGCGGCGATTACCCCGTCGCTTCAATGGGCGTAGCTGGGGAAATTCCTGGCTCCTCGACACATTGAGTGGGTAAGGCGGTATGATTGCTTTATGGGAAGGGCAGCGAGCTGAGGATAAGGATGGACCAAGGTAATCAACTGTTCACTCTGGCGTTGGGGTTGGTTCCGCCGTGGATGGTGGACGATGTGCGGTTCACGGTGGAGGAAAAGCGCCTGGACCTGCATGTGAACTTCCCAAGGGGTAGTCAGTTTCCCTGTCCGGTCTGCGGCCAGGACTGCCCGGTCTATGACACCCAGGAGAAGGTCTGGCGTCACCTCGACTTCTTCCAGCATGCGGCTTATCTCCATGCCCGCGTACCACGGGTCCATTGCCCGGAACACGGCGTGCATTTGGTATCCGTCCCTTGGGCGCGGGAAGGCTCGGGATTCACGCTGCTCTTTGAGGCTCTAGTCATGGCCATGGTCCGGGAGATGCCCGTGTTGACGGTCTCCCGCCTAGTGCGGGAGACGGACCAGCGACTCTGGCGGGTGCTCGATCATTACGTCGCCAAGGCCCGCGAGGCCGCGGACATGTCAGAGGTCCATTCCGTCGGTATCGATGAGACGAGCAGCCGGCGCGGCCATGATTACATCACCCTGTTTGTGGACCTCGTGGCGAAGCGCCTGCTGTTTGCCACACCCGGCAAGGATGCCGAGACTTTTGCGCAGTTCGCCGAAGATCTGCAGGCCCATGGCGGCAGCGCCGAGGCCATTACGGAGGTCAGCATGGACCTCTCGCCAGCCTTCCAAAAAGGGGCCGCAGAACACCTGCCCAACGCCCAGGTCACCTTCGATCGCTTTCACCTCATGAAGCTCGTCAATGAGGCCGTAGATGCCGTACGCAAGGGGGAAGCCCTCTCCCAACCAGACCTGAAAAAGAGCCGCTGGCTTTGGCTCAAGAACCCGGGAAAGCTCTCCGCCAAGCAAAGCGCCAGGCTCCGGGAGATCCTCAAGAACCAGAACCTCAAGACAGCACAGGCTTATCAGCTTCGCCTGACCTTCCAAGAAATCTTCACCGTCCAGAATCGCCACCAGGGCGCCACCCTGCTCAAGGCCTGGGTGGAAAACGTCAAGGACAGCGGATTACCGCCAATGGTCAAGGTCGCCTACACCGTCATGAATCACTGGGATGGTGTGCTCCGCTGGTTCGAGAGCCAGATCACCAACGGGATTCTGGAAGGCTTCAATAGCCTCCTCCAGTCCGCCAAGGCAAAAGCCCGTGGCTACCGTACCCACAAGAACTTTATCAACATGGCCTACCTGATCCTCGGTAAACTGGATCTCAGGCTACCCACATGAAACATCGAAGAACCAAATTCCTGCTCCCAATAGCGCAGCACATGCGCCTTGACCCCGCAAAGCGTCGCTGCCTCGCTGATGGAAAAATACTGCTTTTCCGGAATTGCAGGCAGCGCCGACAGGGTTTTACCAGGTTTCGACCTACTCCCTGGCTCCATCGCCATTTACATACGCCTTGAGCTTTTGGCTGGGATGAAAGGTCACCACGCGCCGTGCGGTAATGGTGATTTCGATACCGGTCTTGGGATTGCGGCCCGGACGCGGGTTCTTTTCGCGCAGGGAAAAATTGCCAAAACCCGAGAGTTTGACCTCTTCCCCTTTCGCCAAGGTCTCACGAATGCCCTCAAAAAAGGACTCTGTGACACTCTTGGCCTCGCGCTTGTTGAGACCCATGGTCGAAAAGAGCATGTCGACGATTTCTGCTTTTGTTACTGCCATTTTTCACCTCTAGTTGCGCAACGCAATGGGAGCGACTTGTTGCAGTGCCTGCAGCAGCCGATCCACTTCTTCCTGTACCTGTGCTTCTGTCAGAGTGCTCGTTTGCCCCTGAAACTGCAAACGTACGCCCAAACCTACCTGCCCATCCGCGAGGCTTTTGCCAATATACCGGTCAAACACAGACACTTCCTGCAATAGCGGGGACTCCGCTCCACGCAAAACCGCCAGAACATCGCCCGCAGTCAACTCCTCCGGCACCAACAAGGCCAAATCGCGGCGCACGGAGGGAAACGGAGATAGCGACTGAAAACGCGGCAATTCCGACGGTTCCAACAATAGTTCGAGATCCAGGGCAAAGAGCCAGACGGGCTCCGTAACATCATAGCTCTCCGCGAGCGCTGGGTGCAGGGCACCCAAGCGACCTACCACCCGCTCGCCCCAGAAAATCTCGGCACTTTGCCCGGGATGCAAGGCCGGATCGGCAACCTTGGCAAAATGGAAGCAACGCTGCGGCCAGACTCCGAGCAAGGCCTCGACGTCGCCCTTGAGATCGAAAAAATCGCTGGCTCTGCCCTTTCCCAGCCAGGAGTCGGCTTTGGCTGCACCCAGCATCGCCCCAGCCATTTGTAGACGCTGCGTCTGATCGGTGAAGACCCGCCCGATCTCAAAGAAGCGCTGACGATCCTGCTGCCGATTGCGATTGAAACTCAGGGTTTGCAAAAGTCCTGGCCAAATCCCGGCACGCATGACGGCCATATCGGCGGAAATGGGGTTTTGCAGCACCGGAGACTCCACTCCAGGGTAGAACCGCGCCTGCAGTTCTGGGGCGATGAAGCTATAACTGATGATCTCGCTATATCCACGAGCACTGAGCAAGGCCATCAGGGCACGCCGATGCCCGTCTGCACTATGCAATGGACGAAGGATGGCATGCGGTCGCAGGGTCGGCAGATGTTCATAGCCGGTAAGGCGACCTAGTTCCTCGATGAGATCAGCCTCAATGCGCAGGTCGTAGCGATGGCTGGGAGGAAGCACAAGGTACTCGCTGCCGTCGGCCCGGATTTGGCAACCCAGCGCCTGGAGCTGCCGGAAGATCGTCTCTGCCGCGATCTCTGTACCCAGTACCCGAGCAATGCGCTGTGGCCGCAAACGAATTTCCGACAATCTTGGTTCTGTACCCGATACCGTCGCCCCCGCCACACAACGAACGCCACACTGCTCGGCCAGGGCAAGGGCGGCAGGCAACGCCAGGCGAAAATCCACTCCACGCTCGTAACGTTGCGCCGCTTCCGTCTGCAATCCCAGACGGCGGGCGCGGCCCTGCACGGCCCGCGCGGCAAAGTATGCCGCCTCCAACAGTACCAAGCGGGTACCCGCCGATACGGCAGTACGACGCCCACCAATGATCCCTGCCAGGGCCACGGGACCCGCCGCATCGGCGATCACCAGCATGTCCTCGTCGAGGGCCAGATCACGGCCGTCGAGGGCATCCAGCACCTCTCCCGCGCGCGCCCAACGCACCTCGATTCCCTGCTGAATCTTTTCGGCGTCGAAGGCATGCATGGGTTGCCCCAGCGCCAACATCCATACATTTAGCCAATCGACCATGGGCGCAATGGATTTCTGCCCAGCGCGACGGAGGCGCTCGCGCCAGCGGTCTGGTAGACGCTGCGGCAACGCTTCCAATTGCAGGGCAGAGTAGCTGCCACAGGCTTCCAGAGCCGCGTCGGCAATCCGTAGCGAAAATGCACTGGTCAACTGCGTGCTGCTTGGCTCTGGCAGCCAAGCGGCCTGCGGCAACGTCGGTGCCAGAAAACGGCCGGCACCACGCGCCGCCAGGTCCCGCGCCACCCCCAGAATCGAGAAGGCATCCCCGCGATTCGGGGTAAGTCCCAGAGTAAAGACCGGATCATCGAGGCGCAGGTACCTGCGCAGATCCACACCGATTGGGGCATCCGCATCCAGTTCGAGTATGCCGCTGCTGCCATCGTCGATTTCCAACTCCGCCGCCGAACAGAGCATCCCCGCCGAGCGCACACCACGCAGGTCGGCCTCGGCAATCTCCATGTGCGGGAGCCGCGCGCCAGGCAAGGCCGCCGCAACGACCATATCCTCCCGCAGATTGGCTGCGCCACAAACGATCTGACGGTGGTTCCCGGCACCAAGATCGACTTCCGCCACCCGCAGCTTGTCAGCGGAAGGATGTGCCCAGACCCGCAGAACCCGTCCGACCAGCACCCCGGAGAAATCCGCAGCTGCGGCTTCCACCGCCTCGACCTCCAAGCCGATCATGCTGAGGATTTCGGCCAGCTCTGCGGCCGAACGCTCGGTATCCAGATACTCCCGCAACCACTCCAATGCCACGCGCATGACGTACCCTACGCAAACTGGCGCAAAAAGCGCAAGTCATTTTCGAAGAAGAGGCGCAGGTCGTCGATGCCATAGCGCAGCATGGTCAGTCGTTCCACCCCCAGACCGAAGGCAAAGCCGGTAAAACGCTCCTGATCGACCGCTACGGTGGAGAGCACACTCGGATGCACCATGCCGCAGCCAAGAACCTCTAACCAGCCAGTATCCTTGCAGACACGGCATCCTTTCCCGTGACAGATGACGCAACCGACATCCACCTCTGCCGAGGGCTCGGTGAAAGGGAAATAGGAGGGACGAAAGCGCACCGGCAGCGCGCTGTTGTCAAAGAACTCCTGCAGAAAGTCGGCCAACAGACCGCGCAGATCGGCAAAGCTCGCAGCTTCATCCAGATACAGACCTTCCACCTGATGAAACATCGGCGTGTGGGTGATATCGGAATCACGCCGATAGACTCGCCCAGTCGCAATCATGCGCAAGGGCGGCTGATGCTGCTCCAGGTAACGAATCTGAACCGGCGAGGTGTGGGTTCGCAGTACACGCCCATCCTGGACATAGAACGTATCGTGCATCGCCCGCGCCGGGTGGTCTTCGGGAATGTTGAGGGCGGTGAAGTTGTGAAAATCGTCTTCGAGTTCTGGCCCATCGGCCACGTCGAAGCCCAGGCGGGAAAAATAATCCTCGATCCAATGGAGAGTTTGCCGAACTGGATGCAGTGAACCCCGCTCAGCATCTCTGCCCGGCAGGGTAACATCCACGGATTCGCTTGCCAGACGTTGCTGCAGCAGCTCCTCTTCCAGTTCTGCGCGGCGCTGCTCCAACAGCTGCTGGATCGTCTCTTTCTGCTCGTTGAGCTCCGCGCCACGGACCCGCCGCTGTTCCGGATCCAGTGCGCCCAAGCCCTGCATTGCTCGGGTTATGAGACCCTTTTTCCCAAGCCACTGCACGCGCAGCTGCTCAAGTTCGGTGAGCTGCTGAATCCTGGCTACGGCTTTGGCCAACTCCACGACAGAGGCCGGCGACACTGCATTCTCCACCATAGCCTCCTTGCGCAGACTCAAGCGGCGTCTTGCTGACCCTTCGCGACGGTAACCAAGCGAGAGAACGCTGCCTTGTCCCGCACGGCGAGATCCGCCAGGACCTTGCGATCGAGACGCACACCAGCCCGCTGCAAGCCATTGATGAAGCGGCTGTAACTCAAGCCCTCGGAACGCGCCGCGGCATTGATGCGGACAATCCACAGACTACGGAAATCGCGCTTCTTGGTGCGGCGATCCCGATAGGCGTAGACCAAGGCCTTCATCACCGCCTGGTTGGCGATACGGAAATTGCTCTTGCGCTGGCCACGGAAACCTTTGGCGCGCGCCAGAACCTTCTTATGGCGGGCGTGGGCGGTAACGCCCCGTTTTACTCTCGGCATCTGGGTACTCCTTTTGACTCAGACGTAGGGCAGCATGCGCCGCAATGCGGCCTGCTCACTGCCAGACGTTACCAGGGTGTGGCGCAGCTGACGCTTGCGCTTGGTGCTTTTCTTGGTGAGGATGTGATTCAAGAACGCCTGCCGGTGCTTGAATTTCCCCGAGCCGGTGCGCTTGAAACGCTTAGCGGCCCCGCGATTGGTCTTCATCTTCGGCATCGTGCCTCTCCTATTTCTTTTTGGGGGCGATGACCATGACCATCTGCCGCCCTTCCATACGTGGCCGCTGCTCGACCACACCCATTTCCTGCAAATCCGCTTCCACCCGGTTGAGCAGTTCCATACCCAATTCTGGGTGACTCATCTCTCGCCCACGAAAACGCAGGGTGACCTTCGCTCGATCGCCATCTTCCAGAAAGCGTATGATGTTGCGGAGCTTGATCTGATAATCTGCCTCGTCCGTACGCGGTCGAAACTTGATCTCCTTGACTTGGCTCTGCTTCTGCTTCTTCCGCGCCTCGTGTTGCCGCTTGCTTTCCTGAAAACGAAACTTTCCGTAATCCATGACCCGACAGACCGGGGGGACTGCTTGCGGGGCGATCTCCACAAGATCAAGATCCGCCTCTTCGGCGGCGGCAAGAGCCTCATGCAAGGGAACGATACCCAACTGCTCTCCGTCGTCCCCAATCAACCGAACCTTTGCCGCAAGAATTTCCCGATTGATGCGGATCTCTTTTTCCGTCGCGATTGCCCTACCCTCCCCCTAGGCCAGTTCCAAGGCCTGCTGCCGTCGTGTATCCAAGCGTTGCAAAGTCTTCCCCAACATTTCCAGCGGGATGGCACCAAGATCCGTGCCATTCCGATCCCGCAGACTGACCGTACCCTCGCTCTTTTCCCGCTCGCCGACGATAGCCATGAACGGCACCCGCCGCAAAGTGTGGGCGCGTATTTTATAGCCGATCTTCTCGCTTCTCAAGTCCGTTTCTACGCGCAGGCCTTGTGCACGCAATTGGTTGGCCGCGTGCTCAGCATAGTCGCTGTGCTGCTCGCTGATTGGCGCCACCACCACCTGCGTCGGCGCCAACCAGAAGGGGAATTTGCCCTCATAATGCTCGATGAGTACACCAAAAAACCGCTCGACCGAGCCGAAGATGGCGCGGTGGATCATGATCGGCACCTGCCGGCTGCTGTCCTCGGCGACATACTCCATGGCAAAGCGCTCCGGCAGATTGAAGTCGAGCTGGATGGTACTGCATTGCCATTTGCGACCGATCGCATCCTCGATCTTGAGATCGATCTTCGGACCGTAAAAAGCACCACCACCGGCGTCGATCTGGTAGTCGAGACCGGCCCGCTGCAAAGCGGCTTCCAGGGCCTTGGTTGCCGTGTCCCAGATCTCATCACTGCCCACCGAGCCCTTGGGCCGCGTCGAGAGGTTGATCTCGTAACGGTCAAAGCCAAAAGTGCCAAGAATGCGCTGTGTCAATGCCAGCACTCCGGCGATTTCCACCTCGATCTGATCCGGCCGACAGAAGATATGCGCGTCATCCTGAGTAAAACCACGCACCCGCATCAGACCGTGCAAGGCGCCCGACATTTCGTGCCGATACACGGTCCCGAGCTCCGCCCAGCGGATCGGCAATTCGCGATAGGACCGCAGCTTGCTCTTGTACACCAGGATGTGGAAAGGGCAGTTCATCGGCTTGAGCTGATACGGCTGCCCCTCGTCTTCCATGGGCTGGAACATCGATTCGGCGTAGAAGTCCTTGTGCCCCGAAGTGTACCAAAGGTCTTCGTGGGCGATGTGCGGGGTAAAAAGCAATTCGTAGCCCGCCTCGGTATGGGCGGCACGCCAGAAATCCTCAATCACCCGCCGCACTCGCGCTCCCTGGGGATGCCAGAAGACCAGGCCACCGCCAGCGTCTTCCTGAATGGAGAAGAGCTCAAGTTCGGTACCGATCTTACGATGATCGCGACGCTCGGCCTCCGCCTGTTGCAACAGAAAGGCATCGAGATCTTTCTGCGTCGCCCAAGCGGTCCCGTAGACCCGTTGCAGCATGGGGTTGCGGGAATCCCCCCGCCAGTAGGCACCTGCCACACTGCGCAGAGCAAATGCGCCGAGCATTCCGGTACGCGGCACATGCGGACCGCGACAGAGGTCAAAGAAATCTCCCTGGTGATAGAGGCTCAATTCCTCTCCCTCTGGGATGTCTTTGATGATCTGCACCTTGTACTCTTCACCCAAGGCGTGGAAACGTTCGATCGCCACATCACGACTGACGACTTCCCGCTGCACCGGCAGATCGGCTTTCACCAGCTCCCGCATTCTGGTGCTGATGGCCTCCAGGTCTTCCGGCGTAAACGGCTTGGCCGCGGCAAAATCGTAGTAGAAGCCGTTGTCGATCACCGGGCCAATCGTCACCTGCACATCTGGAAAGAGTTCCTTGACTGCCTGCGCCAGGAGGTGGGCGGTGGAGTGCCGGAGAATCTCCAGCCCCTCGGGACTGTCCATGGTAACGATGCTCACCTCAGCATCGTGGTCGATGGGGGTACTGAGATCACAGAGGCGGCCGTCAACGCGCAACGCCAACGCGGCCTTGGCCAAACCAGCGCCAATGTTGCGCGCCAGTTCCACACCGGTCAGGGGTGCCGAAAAGGAACGTATGGAACCATCCGGCAGACGGATCTCAGGCATACCATCTCCAAAGAAAAAGCACCAGTGAGCAGGGCCCCCCTGGTGCGGGTATTGGTAGGCACGGGCGGTTTCGAACCGCCGACCTCTACCGTGTCAAGGTAGCGCTCTCCCCCTGAGCTACGCGCCTAATTCGCGCAAAAGTATCAGGGTTTACCTGGACCCGTCAAGATCGGCGCAGCATCGGCACAATGTTGAAGCGCCAGATAAAGCCGGGAATGGCGAAAACCGCAAACATGCACAGGGCAATCACGTAGAATTCCCAGCCCTGCGCGTGATTATGACCAACCAGAAAACGCTCCAGGCCCATACCAATGAGCCCCATAAGGACGTACATGGCAAACCACTCGCCAAGGTACCAGGGCAAGGTCTTCTTCGGATTGCGACTGCCAAAGACAAAACGCTTGCGGCTCAGCCACGGAAGATTCGCAGCGATGAACGATACCAGAATGTAGATCATTGCCCATTGTTGCATAGCCATCAGAGCACCCCCTGTAAGGCGTGGTAACAGAACGCCAAAAAGGCGCCTGGGACGATGCCGAGGAGCAAGAGAGCGAGACTGTTCAGCGTAAGCACGGAAGCGGCCAGCGGATCATCGGCACCATAGGCCAAATCTTCCGCCGGTGGATCGAACAATGCAACCTTGAGCACCCGCAGATAGTAGAACGCACCCACCACTGCCATCAGCACACCGAAGACCGCCAACCAGATAAAATGCGCTTCGACAAGCGCCTGGAAGACGGCGAGTTTGGCATAAAAACCAATGGTTGGCGGTACGCCGGCGAGGGAGAACATGATGATCAGCAGCAGGAAGGCAACCCAGGGATGGCTACGCACCAAGCCGCGCAGGTCGCTGATTTCTTCCGCCTCGAAGCCCTCGCGGCTGAGATAGACAATCAAACCGAACGCGGCGGTCGCCATGAAGGCGTAGACGACCGCGTAGAAGAAGGCGCTGGCCAGCCCATTCTGCGTACCGGCGACGATCCCCAAGGCGAGAAAGCCCATGTTGCCCACCGTCGAGTACGCCAACATGCGCTTGAGGTTGGTCTGGGCAATGGCCACCACATTGCCGATCAGCAGCGAGACGACTACCAAAGCAACGAAAAGCTGCCGCCAGATCTCGATGCTACCATAGCCGCCGTCCACCAGGATTCGCAGAAACAGGGCAAAGATGGCAATCTTGGGAACCGAAGACATGAACAAGGTGACTGCCGTTGGCGCGCCCTGATAGGCATCCGGTAACCACATATGGAATGGCGCCGCACCGAATTTGAAGGCGATTCCCGCCACCAGAAAGATCACCGCGAGCATCAACAGGTAGTTGGCACTGCCCATATTGACCAGGGCAATGGCGATCTGATGCAGATCGAGGGTTCCGGTGAGCCCGTAAAGCAAGGACATGCCATAGAGCAGAAACGCCGAGGCCAGCGCGCCGAGAATGAAATATTTGAGCCCCGCCTCCGTCGCGCGCAGATTGCTGCGCTGAAAAGCGACCAAGGCATACTGACTGAGAGCGAGCAGCTCCAGCCCCAGATACAGCACCAGCAAGTTGGAGCCGGAGATGAGGATCAGCGCCCCCAGCAAGGCAAAGAGCAGCAGTACGAATACCTCACCCCTGTACAAACCGCGTCGCAACAAATAGTTGCGGGAATACAGCAGCACCAGCAAGGTCAGCAATTCGACGAAGAAACTTGCAACACCGGTAAAGGGATCGAGATGGAACTGCCCGAAGAAGGCAAATCCCGTCTGGCCCATCTCCAACCACGTCAGGGCCATAGCCGCGAGCAGGGTGAAAATGCTGAGCACGTAGGCGATGCCGTGCTGGCGCTCGCCAACGAAGACGTCGACCAACAGCACCAAGCAGGCCATTGCCAGCACCCAAATTTCGGGAATGGCAAAGGTCCAGTGAAACAGAGCGTTCTGCATGGCGCCTCCTCAACCAGGAACTTTACTGGTGGCAACCTGCTGCAGGAGGTGCGCCACCGATTGGTGAACGATGTCGAGGAAAGGAGCCGGCCACACACCCTGCAGCAGCACCAAGCCCGCCAAAGCCCCCAGGACCAGAATCTCACGGCCATTGAGGTCATTGAGGGCGGCCACCTCGGCATGAATGATGCCGCCGAAGATCACCCGCTTGAAAAGCCAGAGGGTATAGCCAGCGCCGGTAATCAGCCCGGTTGCAGCAATGATCGCCGGCCAGGGATATACCTGATAAGTGCCCAGCACTACCATGAACTCTCCGACGAAGCCCGAGGTGCCCGGTAGACCGACATTAGCCATGGCAAAAAGCATCATCAGGCTGGCAAAGATCGGCATCACGTTAGCGACTCCACCATAGGCCTGAATATCGCGGGTATGCATGCGGTCGTAGAGCACACCCACGCAGAGAAACATCGCGGCACTGACAAAGCCATGCGAAAGCATCTGGATGATCGCACCCTCTATCGCCGTCTGAGTAAAAACGAAAAAACCGAGGGTGACAAAACCCATGTGCGCGATGGAGGAGTAGGCAATCAGCTTCTTCATGTCCTGCTGCACGATGGCAACCAGGGCGATATAGACGATGGCGATCAGCGATAGGGTAATCATCAACCACGCGAGTTGATGGCTGGCATCCGGGGTGATGGGCAGACTCAGCCGTAAAAAACCGTAGGCCCCCATTTTCAGCATGATCGCCGCCAAAATCACCGATCCCCCTGTAGGGGCCTCGACGTGGGCGTCGGGTAACCAGGTGTGTACCGGCCACATGGGGATTTTCACCGCAAAGGCGATCAGAAAGGCCAGGAAAATCCAGATCTGTGCGTTGGCGCCCAAGGGCGTTTTCTGAAAAGCCAGCAGACTGAAGCTGTCGCCGCTATGAAAATAGAGGTACAGAAAGGCCACCAGCATCAAGACCGAACCGAGGAAGGTGTAGAGAAAGAACTTGATGGTGGCATAGACCCGGCGTGGCCCGCCCCAGACCCCGATGATGAGGAACATGGGAATGAGCATCGCCTCCCAGAATACATAAAAGAGGATGGCATCAAGGGCGCAGAAAACCCCGATCATCAGCCCGTCCATGATCAGGAAGGCGGCCAGATACTGGGCGATACGCATTGAGACATTGCGCCAGGAGGCGACCACCACCAGCACCGTCAGAAAACTGGTGAGCAAGATGAACCAGAGAGAAATCCCATCGATACCGAGGAAATACTCGATGTGAAACGCCGGGATCCACGGGACGCGCTCGACAAATTGCATCGCTGCCGTATGGGTATCGAAGCTCGTGAATAGCGGCAAGGTGATGGCAAAGGTCAGCAGCGATACCAACAACGCCAGCCAGCGTGCCGGGTTGCCGCCGGCACGATCGCCCAACGCGAGAACGAGAAAACCACCAACGATGGGCACCCAGATGGCAGCACTGAGAAGGCCAAAGGAATGCATCGATCAGCCCCTCCAGATCATGAAAAAGGTCATGAAGAGGACGAGGCCGATGATCATGACAAAGGCATAGTGGTAGATATAACCGGTCTGCAGACGGCGCCAGGACAGCGCCGCGCGCGCCACCAGCCGGGCGCTGCCATTGACCATCCCACCGTCGATGATGGCCTCGTCTCCCCAGTGCCAGAAACGGCGGCCGAGCAGTAAGGCACCACGCACGAATACGGCCTGGTTGAGCGCATCAAAGCCATATTTCTTGCGCAGGACCCATGTGAATGGTGCGAACAAGCGATTCAGCGCTGCTGGTACGCCGTCATGCAGCAGATAGAACCACGCCGCCAACGCGATGCCGAGAATGGCCAACCAGAATGGCCAAGCCTCCAGACCATGGACGAGGAAACTGCCAGCCCCCTGCCAGTGTGCCGCAATTGCGCCGATAGTGTTCCACTGCGGGCGAATCTGTAGAGAGCTATCCAGGAATCCGCCCAGGCCCACCGGCGCGATGAACAACCAGCCCGCGACCAGCGACGGAATGCTCAAGGCAATCAGCGGCACGGTAATCACCCAAGGCGACTCGTGCAAATGTTCCTGCGTGTGTTCGTCCATGCGTTTTTTGCCATGGAAGACCAGGAAAAACATGCGGAAGGTATAGAGCGAAGTCACCAACGCCCCCAAAACGAGCAGCACGTAGGCAAAGGTCGCCCCGGTCATACTCGATTCGCCGACCGCCTCGATGATGAGGTCCTTACTGAAGAAGCCGGCAAAGGGCGGGATGCCGGCAAGCGCCAACCCGC
The DNA here is from genome assembly GCF_030996345.1 of Acidithiobacillus sp. AMEEHan. Lineage (NCBI taxonomy): Bacteria > Pseudomonadati > Pseudomonadota > Acidithiobacillia > Acidithiobacillales > Acidithiobacillaceae > Acidithiobacillus > Acidithiobacillus sp. AMEEHan. The sequence continues at coordinate 458,309 of NZ_CP118747.1, forward strand.
CCACCAGAAAGGTGAGATAGGTAATGGGCATGTGCGTGCGCAACCCCCCCATCTTCCGGATATCCTGCTCATTCTGCATGGCATGGATGACCGATCCGGCGGCAAGGAATAGCAGCGCCTTGAAGAATGCATGGGTCATCAGATGGAAGATGGCTGCAGAAAAGGCCGACGCTCCCAGGGCCGCGGTCATGTAGCCCAGTTGCGAAAGGGTGGAGTAGGCGATGATCCGCTTGATGTCATTCTGCACGATACCAATCAAGCCCATAAACAGCGCGGTAATGGCACCAATGATCATGACCACACTCAACGCCGTTGCCGACTGCTCGTAAATCGGCGACATGCGCGACACCATGAAGATTCCGGCGGTGACCATGGTCGCGGCATGGATCAGTGCCGAGATCGGCGTCGGACCCTCCATCGACTCCGGCAGCCAGACGTGCAAAGGCACCTGCGCCGATTTCCCCATGGCCCCGATAAAGAGCAGGATGGCAATCCAGGTCAGTACCGACCAGGGATGTCCTGGGATGATCGTGACGGTTTGTCCGACCAGGCTAGGGACCATGGCAAAGACGGTGCGGTAATCCAGGCTACCGCAGTAGTGATAGATGGCTGCGATGCCGATAAGAAAGCCAAAGTCGCCTACGCGGTTGACGAGAAAGGCCTTGAGCGAGGCCTGGTTGGCGCTTTCGCGGGTAAACCAGAAACCGATCAGGAGATAGGACACCAGCCCCACCGCTTCCCAGCCAAAAAACAGCTGCAGAAAGTTGTTGGCCATCACCAGCATCAGCATACTGAAAGTAAACAAGGCGATATAGCTGAAGAAGCGGGCATAACCGGGATCGCCGTGCATGTAACCAATGGTATAGACGTGCACACAGAGGGAGACAAAGGTAACGACCACCAGCATTACCGCCGTCAGGCTATCGATGTCAAAACCGATGTGTACCGGCAGATTCCCAAACACCGCCCAAGTGTAGACGTCGCCATAGAAAGTCTGCCCATGCAACACCTGCAACAGCACGAAAATGGCCAGATACAGGGCGAAGACAACGCCGGCGATGGGTGCCCAATGCGCCTTCTCGCGCAGAAACCATCCGCCAAGGCCAGCAACCAGCGAACCCGCCAGTGGTGCCAGGGGAATGAGCAAATAGACCCAGATGGGTGGCAGGCCATGCAGCCAGTCAAAGATCCACATATCAGCCCCGTAAGTCGTCGATATCTTCTACATTGATGCTGCGGCGATTACGGAAATAGACCACCAGGATCGCCAAGCCAATGGCCGCCTCGGCAGCCGCTACGGTAAGGACAAAAAACACAAAGATCTGCCCCTGAAGATTTCCCAGATAACGGGAAAATGCGACAAAATTGATATTTACTGCCAACAACAAAATCTCTATCGCCATCAACAGAATGATGACATTTTTCCGGTTCAGGAAGATCCCCACCACGCCGATGGAGAACAACAGGGCGCCAAGGATGAGCCATTGCGACAACGGGATCATGGTTTCGGCTCCCGCAGATCGACCATGCGTAGCCGCTCACGTACAGCAACCGCAACCTGTTTGCCGACCGCCTGCGACTTGGTGTCGGGACGCCGACGCAAGGTCAGGGCAATTGCAGCAATGATCGCGACCAGCAGGATCACCGCCGCAATCTCGAAGGGATAGAGGTAATGGGTGTAGAGTAATTCACCGAGGGCGCGGGTGTTATCGGCATTCGCCGGGATCGGACCAGGTGCCGGCACCCTCCCGATTGGCGTGGTCCAGAACACTGCCACCATCTCCAGCACGCCAATGATCGCAATCGCCAGACCGAGCGGAAGGTAGCGTAGAAAGCCCTCCTTGAGACGCTCTAGGTTGATGTCGAGCATCATGACCACGAAGAGAAACAGCACCATTACCGCTCCGACGTATACCAGAATCAGAATCAGCCCGAGGAATTCTGCACCCAGGAGCAAAAACAGGGCGGCAGCATTGAAGAAGGCGAGTACCAGATAGAGCGCCGAATAGACCGGGTTACGAGCCGTGATGACCAACAGGGCCGATACCAGCAGGACGGCCGAGAAGAGATAAAAGAGGACGGTGGTGGTGAGCATCATGCGTTTTCTCATTCTCTCCTAGCGGTAAGCGCTGTCCGCCTGCCGATCACGGGCCAACTCGCCTTCCAAACGATCCCCATTACCGAGCAAACGAATCTTATCGTAGAGCAGTTCACTGCGCGTCTCGGCGTGATAACTCAGTACCCGGCTTTCGACAATGGAGTCCACCGGGCAAGACTCCTCGCAGAGTCCGCAAAAGATACACTTGCTCAGATCGATGTCATAGCGGCTCGTGCGGCGGGTCCCGTCGCTGCGCTCTTCGCTCTCGATGGTAATGGCCAGCGCCGGACAAACGGCTTCACAGAGTTTGCACGCTATGCAGCGCTCTTCGCCATTCTCATAACGGCGCAGGGCATGCAGACCGCGAAAGCGCGGCGACTGGGGGGTCGTCTCCTCCGGGTACTGCACGGTGAACTTGCGCGCGAAAAAGTAGCGCGCGGTGAGCCGCATGCCGCGCAACATCTCGAGCAAAAAGAAAGATTGAAACCAGCGTTTGACGGGATTGGCCATGACGATCTCCTCAGCGCAGGAGGGCCCGCATCGGGGTCTCGAGGGCGATACCCACGACCACGATCCAAGCGATGGTAATGGGAATGAAGACCTTCCAGCCGAGCCGCATGATCTGGTCGTAGCGGTAGCGCGGGAAGGTGGCACGGATCCAGAGGAAGACGTAGAGCAGGAAGGCGGTCTTCAGCAAGAGCCAGATCAAGCCCGGCACCCAGGTGAACGGCACCACGTTCAAGGGGGGATACCAGCCCCCGAGGAAGAGCACCGTGGTCAGGATCGAGACAAAGATCATGTTGGCATATTCCGCCAGGAAGAACAGGGCAAAACCCATTCCCGAGTATTCGACATGAAAACCCGCAACGATCTCGGACTCACCCTCGGCCACATCGAAGGGAGCGCGGTTGGTTTCCGCCACACCGGATATGAAATACACCAGAAAGAAAGGGAAGAGGGGCAACCAGTACCACGACCAAAAGCCTCCCCCTGCCTGCGCTTCGACGATCTTGCTCAGATTCAGCGTCTGCGCCAGCATCAATACCCCCACCAAGGCAAAACCCATGGCAATTTCATAGGCCACCAACTGTGCCGCGGCGCGCATGGCGCCCAGGAAAGCGTATTTGGAGTTCGAGGCCCAGCCGGCAATGATGATCCCATATACCCCCAAGCCGGCAATGGCCAAGACGTAAAGCAAACCTGCGTTCATGTTGCTGATGGCCACGTCAGGACCGAAAGGCACCGCCGCCCAGACCAACATGGCGGGGACGAAGGCCAATACGGGCGCAGCCAGAAAGAGAAAGCGGTTGGCCGTGCTGGGAATGAGGACTTCCTTGAACAACAGCTTCAAGGCGTCGGCAATCGGCTGCAGCAGACCACGGAAACCCACCCGATTGGGTCCCAAGCGAATCTGGATATATCCAATCACCTTGCGTTCGGCCAGGGTCAGATAGGCGACGCCGAGTAGCAGCGGTATCAGAACGATGATGATCTTGATGAGTGCCCACACCGGCGGCCACCAGGCCGCATTGACCAGATCGTGCATCCTCTCCCCCTACGCCCGCGCCCGAATACTCGGCATCTGCACCCGCAGTACCGTCCCGACTCCGCCCAATGCCTGGGTCTCGGGGTGGCCGAGATCCAGCCAGACGGCGCCGTGGGGAATCCCGATATCGCTCACAAAGGGCAGCTGCACCAGCGCACCATTGCTCCCCAGCAATTCTACCGCGGCGCCCGTGATCCCCATTCCGGCGACCGTATCGGGATGGAGGCGACACACAGGTTCTTGCTGCAGGGGCGCTGCCCGCCGAGCCAGAGGGTCCTGCTGGTAGATGCGCCAATCGCCCAGCAGCTGGAGACCCTCTGCCCTTTCCTGGTGGCGCGCGGCAATCTCTGGCATCACGCCGAAACCCGGAACATCGAGGGGGAAATCCCCCAGCTCCTCCTGCCATGCCGCTCGCACCGTTTCGAGGTCATCGAAATCGAGCCCGGCGAGTTCGAGATGATCGGCCAGGACACGCAGGATTTTCCAGCCAGGGCGTGACTCTCCTGCCGGTCGCACAGCGGCACGATAGTGTTGCAGACGTCCTTCATTATTGAAAAGGCTGCCGCTACTCTCCGCCCAGCTCGCCAGGGGCAGAACGACGTCGGCATACTCCTCGGCAGCGCCGAGAAAACTGCTGACACTAATGACCGTATCGGCTGCAGAGAGAGCCGCGCGGACACGCGGCGCGTCCATGGCATCTGCCTCAGGCTCGACGCCCCAGAGCAGAAACGCCTTTTTCTCGTCCCAGATCCGCGGCGCATCCACGAGTTGCGCGCCTCCCGGCTTGCGCCCTGGGAGACAGCCGAGCAGCCAGGCACCAGCGCTGTTCGCGGCCTCCGCCAGCCAGGAAATCCGGCCATTCACCTGTTCTATGATGGCAGCCAGGACGGCAAGCAGCTCCGCCGCCTGCGGATGCTGCAGGAGGCCATTGCCCAGCAGGAAAAGAGGACCTTCGGCACTACGCAGGGCATCCGCCAAGGACTGTAGTTCTGGATGCTGCGCCGGCGCTCCGTCACGCAGATTGGCAAGGAGTTCCCGATACATCTCGAGATCTCCCCCGGCTGGAGCGCAGACCTGACGCAACGGGAAATTGAACTCCCGTTGTGCACTATCCATGGCCCAAATTCGTGCCCCGGCCAAGGCCGCTTTACGTAAGCGGTGATTGGTCAATGGCTGCTGCTCGCGCGGGTAGGCATGACAGAGCACCATGTTGCGCTCTGTCTCCAACTGTTCGAGGCTCATATTCAAGGCCGGATACAAGGGCATGGCGGAATCAGCGCGGAAGTCCGTTTGGCGCAAGCGATGGTCGATAGCCCGTACTCCCAACCTACGCAAAAGGGCCTGAAAAAGGTAGAGCTCTTCGTTGCTGGCCGATGGCGACACGATTCCCGCTACGGCATCCGGTCCGCTACGGCCAAGCACCTGCTGCAAAGCATTGGCGGCAGCCTCGAGGGCGTCGGCCCAAGATACTGGCTGCAGCACGCCATTGATACGTAAGAGAGGGGTCAGCACGCGATCCTCCGCCTGCAAACCGGCATAGGCGAAGCGCCCCTTGTCACAAAGCCATTCTTCGTTGACGGCCTCGTTGACTCGCGGCTTGACCCGCAGAACTTCCTTGCCAAGGCTCTGAACATCGGTATTGCAACCCGTCGAGCAATGCGGACAGAGGCTCTGGCTATGCTTGAGCTCCCAGGAGCGGGCCTTATAGCGGAAAGGCTTGCTGGTCAGAGCGCCGACGGGGCAGAGATCGATCATGTTGCCGGAAAGCTCGGAACGCACGGCCTTGGCAACATAGGTGCCGATGGCCATCTTCTCGCCCCGCCCGGTAGCGCCCAATTCACTGATGCCACCAATCTCGGTGCCGAAGCGAACGCACCGGGTGCACTGGATGCAGCGCGTCATCTCGGTAGCGATCAGCGGCCCGATATCTTTGTCCTCCACCACCCGCTTTTCTTCGGTATACAGGCTATGGGGATTGGCATAACCCATCGTAATGTCCTGCAACGGACACTCGCCGCCTTGGTCACAGATCGGGCAATCCAGGGGATGATTGATGAGCAGGAATTCGAGCACGCCTTGCTGGGCCATCTTCGCCCGTTTCGAGCGGGTGGAGACCTTCATTCCATCGCTCGCCGGGGTGGCACAGGCAGGCAGGGGCTTGGCCTGCTTTTCGACATCCACCAGACACATGCGGCAGTTCGCTGCCACAGATAGCTTCGGGTGATAGCAAAAGAAAGGGATGTAGATGCCGAGCTGCTGCGCCGCTTCCATCAGGGTAGTGCCGGCTGCGACCTCGATTTCCTGACCATCAATTTCAATGCGTGGCATCAGGCAACTCTCCGTGCGGCATCCGAACCAACCAGACACGCCTGGTGCCGCACATGGTGCAGATATTCTTCCGGGAACAGACGGAGGGAGCTGGTCACCGGAGCCACCCCACCGTCGGCCAGCGCACAGATGGTGCGCCCCTCGATGCGGGAGCCGACATTCTGCAATAGTTCCAGATCGGATTCGCGACCCTGCCCATTCTCGATCCGGTGCATAACCCGCCACAGCCAACCCATACCTTCGCGGCAAGGCGTACACTGGCCGCACGATTCGTGCATGTAGAAGCGGGAGATGCGTTCCACTACCTTGACGATGCAAACGCTGTCATCGATGACGATCACCGAACCGGCACCCAGGGCCGAACCGGCCTTGGAAAGACTGTCGTAGTCCATCGTCAGTTGCATCATCTGCTCGCCAGCGACCATGGCGGTACTGGTACCACCGGGGATCACCGCCTTGAGCTTACGACCCGGACGCAGCCCACCGGCCATCTCCAGTAATTCGGCGAAGGGGGTGCCCATGGGCACCTCGAAATTTCCCGGCCGCTGAACGTGGCCGGTTACCGAGAAGATCTTGGTCCCGCCGTTGTTCGGCTTGCCCAGCTCCAGAAACCACTGCCCACCCCGCGTGACGATGTCGGGCACCGAGGCGAAGGTTTCGACATTGTTGATGGTCGTCGGCTGACCATACAGACCATAGCTCGCCGGGAACGGCGGTTTGAAACGGGGCTGTCCTTTCTTCCCTTCCAGCGCCTCCATCAGGGCGGTTTCCTCACCGCAGATATAGGCACCAGCGCCCCGGTGAACATACAGATCGAAAGAAAAATCGGTGCCCAGGATTTTTTCACCGAGGAGACCAGCGGCATACGCCTCGGCCAAGGCCGCCTCAACGATTCGGATCGGCTCGATGAATTCACCGCGGATGAAAATGTATCCCGCCCGCGCACCCATGGCATAGGCCCCGATGATCATCCCCTCGATGAGCCGGTGCGGCTCATAACGCATGATGTCACGATCCTTACAAGTGCCTGGCTCACCTTCATCGGCATTACAGAGCAGATATTTCATCCCCGTGACACCCTTGGGCATGAAACTCCATTTCAGTCCGGTAGGGAAACCCGCTCCACCGCGGCCGCGGAGGGCCGAGGTCTTCATTTCGTTGATGATCTGCTCGGGCGTTATGCCCTCCAGTAACACCTTGCGCAGGGCTGAATAGCCGCCAGTGTCCTGATAGACCCGCAAACGATGCGAATCCGGCAAACCGCGGTTCCGCAAGGTAACGCCATTCACGTACGTTTCCGTCGTCATTGCCCCGCCTCCTTGCGCAATTGCGCGATCAGGTCGTCGAGTTTCTGCGGCGTGAGATCGCCGATATAACGATCTCCCAATTGCATCATCGGTGCATCTTTGCAGGCCCCCAGGCACTCCACCTCTTTGATGGTAAAAAGACCGTCAGCGGTCGTTTCGCCGATACCGATTCCCAGCCGTTCCTGCAAGTGGGCCAGAATGCCGTCGCTGTCATTGAGAAAACAGGATACGCTGCCGCATACACAAAACTGGTGCTTACCGACGGGCTGCAAATCGTACATGGTGTAAAAAGTAGCGACCTCAAAGGCCTGGATTGCGGGCACACCGAGGATTCCTGCCACATGCTCGATCAGGGCATTCGGCAGATAGCCATGCTCCTCCTGCGCAATACGCAGAGCCGCGAGGAGCGCCGAACGCGCCTGCTCGGGGGGGTACTTGCTGCGCTCCACCGCAATAGCGTCGAGGGAAGCCTGCGACAGCCACTCGCTCATCGGTCAATCTCCCCAAACACGATGTCCATCGTCGCCAGGATTGCCACCACATCCGCAATCATGTGCCCGCGCGCCATCTCATCCATGGCCGCCAGATGGGAAAATCCAGGCGCTCGGATCTTCATCCGGTAGGGCTTATTGGCGCCATCGGAGACCATATAGATACCAAACTCTCCCTTCGGAGCCTCCACCGCAGCATAGATCTCCCCTGCAGGGACAATCATGCCCTCAGAAAAAAGTTTGAAGTGATGGATCAGCGCCTCCATGCTGGTTTTCATCTCTTCGCGCGGAGGCGGCGCTACTTTGTAGTCGTCCACCATGACCGGTCCGGGATTCTTGCGCAGCCAATCAACGCACTGCGCAATGATCTTATTGCTCTCGCGCATCTCCGCCACGCGCACTAGATAGCGGTCGTAGCAGTCACCTTCTTTGCCGACGGGAATCTCGAAATCCAGATCGGCATAAGCCGCATAAGGCTGGGTACGGCGCAGGTCCCAAGCGACGCCGGACGCCCGCAACATCGGTCCGGTGAAGCCGAGGGCAATGGCCCGCTCCGGTGCGACCACCCCAATTCCCACGGTACGCTGCTTCCAGATGCGATTATCGGTAAGCAGAGTTTCATATTCGTCGATGTAAGCGGGGAAGCGCCGGGTGAAGTCCTCGATGAAATCGAGGACCGATCCCTGACGGTTGGCATTGAGTTCCTCCAGGCGCTTCGCATCGCGATATGGCGAGAGCTCGTATTGCGGCATCTGCGCGGGGAGATCGCGATAAACACCGCCAGGCCGGTAGTAGGCGGCATGCATACGGGCGCCAGAGACGGCCTCATAAACATCCATGAGATCTTCGCGCTCACGGAAGCAATAGAGGAATACCGACATGGCGCCCACATCCAAGGCATAGGCCCCGAGCCACAGTAGATGATTGAGGACCCGGGTGATCTCGTCGAACATGGTACGGATGTATTGGGCGCGCCGTGGGATTTCCAGGCCCAGCAGGCCTTCTACGGCACGACAATAGGCGTGCTCATTGCACATCATCGATACATAATCGAGGCGATCCATGTAAGGCAGATTTTGCAGAAAGGTCTTGTGCTCGGCGAGCTTTTCCGTGGCACGGTGTAAAAGCCCAATATGGGGATCAGCGCGCTCGATCACCTCGCCATCGAGTTCCAACACCAGCCGCAGCACGCCGTGCGCGGAGGGGTGTTGCGGCCCGAAATTCATGGTGAAGTTACTAATTTCTGGCATCGTAACGCCCCTCCTCGTCGCTGCGCACGATGCGCGGCACGACGACACGCTCCTCGGTACGGGTGGGTTCGTAGATCACCCGCCGCTGATCCGGGTCGTAGCGCATTTCGACCGTACCTACCAAAGGGAAATCCTTGCGAAACGGGTGACCGACAAAGCCGTAATCGGTAAGAATGCGCCGCAGATCGGGATGCCCTTCGAAGAGAAAACCAAACAGATCGAAGGCCTCCCGCTCAAACCAGTTGGCTGCCGGCCAGATCGCGTTCACCGAGGGGATGATCGGAAGCTCCTCATCGAGAAACACGCGCAGGCGCAACCGCTGACGACTGTGAATCCCGAGGAGATGGTAGACGACGGCGAAACGCTCGCCCTCCCACGCGCCATCCCCATATTCGGCATAGTCCACTCCACAAATGTCGATCAACTGATCAAAACCCGCCATATCCCGCAACCAGGTGCAGCTGGTGAGAAAGTCGTCGCGCAAAAGTTCCAGGGTAAGCTCGCCACGGGCGATCTGCCAACGGCGTATCTGCTGCCCCAGCCCAGCCTCGATCTGCTGGGATATTGTTTCCAGGTCGTCCATTTTTGCGTTACCGAGCTATCGTGTGCGTACGGCGGATCTTCTTCTGTAGCTGGATCAGCCCAAAGAGGAGCGCTTCTGCCGTTGGCGGACAACCGGGGACATAGACGTCGACGGGGACGATGCGGTCACAACCGCGCACCACGCTGTAGGAGTAGTGGTAATACCCACCGCCGTTGGCACAGGAACCCATGGACACCACCCAGCGTGGCTCGGCCATCTGGTCGTAGACTTTGCGCAGCGCCGGAGCCATCTTGTTGACCAAGGTACCGGCAACAATCATCACATCGGATTGCCGCGGACTGGGACGAAAAATGATACCGAAGCGATCGAGATCGTAACGCGCCGCTCCCGCGTGCATCATTTCTACCGCGCAACAGGCCAAACCAAAGGTCATTGGCCATAAAGACCCCGTGCGACTCCAGTTGACCACCGTATCGATGCTGGTGGTGACGAAACCCTTTTCGAGAACCCCTTCTATTCCCATTCCAGAGCCCCCTTCTTCCACTCGTAGACGAAGCCCACTACCAGAATGGTGAGGAACACCATCATCGCCAGGAACCCGGTCGTGCCGATAGAGTCAAAAACAACGGCCCAGGGAAACAGAAATGCAATCTCGAGATCGAAGAGGATGAAAAGAATCGCGACCAGGTAGTAACGCACATCAAACTTGACGCGGGCGTCCTCGAAGGCCTCGAATCCACATTCATAGGGAGACAGCTTTTCGCTGTCTGGCCGATTGGGACCAAGCTTGCTGCCCAGGATCAAGGGCACGATGCCGACCACCAAGGCGATCAGCAAAAATATCAGCACAGGCAAATAATGTCCGAGCACCCGGCCCCTCCGTCAAAGTCATTACGTACCCATCAGGGTCGCCATAAAAAACTTTTTTTCTGTATAATCAAATCTCTGGAAAGCTGCAGAGACAAAAAAACAGCCACGCGGGCTGTGATTTGGTGCCGAAGACCGGACTCGAACCGGTATGGCTTGCGCCGCCGCCCCCTCAAGACGGTGTGTCTACCAATTTCACCACTTCGGCAAGTGAATCAAAACTTTCTCATGCCCCGCCAAGGACGTCAAGGCTTCGACGAGGATGAATTTCCAGTGGCGACGCTCTTTTCGGGCACGGCGGATGTTGCGGAGGCAGAAACGGGGCTCTGGCCGCTCGCCACGCTAGTAGCTACGGATGCGGTCGGCGCCGATGCCGGTGCGGCGGCAGGTGCCGCTGCCGTCGAGCTTGGCAGCGCAATACCCACGCCTGCCGCGTGCGCTTCATGCTCTGACAGATAGGCCAATGCTAAACTGTTGAGAAAGAAAATCGCAGCAAGAATTGCAGTGACGTGGCTCAGAAAGTTGCCCGCTCCTGCAGCGCCAAAAACGGTCTGCGAACCGCCACCGCCAAAGACCGCGCCAATATCCGCGCCCTGTCCTTTCTGAATCAGCACCAGCCCTACCAGGACGACACAGATCAGCACCTGAAAAATCAATAACACCGTATACATGATCAAATACCCCGGGCTACCGCATGGGCGGCCTGACAGATCTGCAAAAACTCGACTGCCTGCAACGAGGCTCCACCGACCAGACCGCCGTCGATATCCGGCTGGGCAAATAAGGTCTGGGCGTTGCCGGCCTTGACACTACCACCGTAGAGAATGAGGATTTTGCGGGCGATGTCGGGATTTTTTGCAGCGATCAGGCCACGCACAAAAGCATGCACTTCCTGCGCCTGCTCCGGGCTGGCCGTCTTGCCGGTGCCGATGGCCCAGACTGGCTCATAAGCAAGGACCATATTGGCCTGCTGCCCGTTACTGCCCAAAGCCGGGAGAATGGCCCCTACCTGACGCCGCAACACCTCTTCGGTATGGCCCTGTGCTCTTTCCTGCTCGGTTTCACCGATGCAGACCATGGGAATCAGACCGGACAGGAGGGCCGCCTTCACCTTTTTCAGGACGATTTCATCTGACTCCTGAAAAATCTGACGACGCTCCGAGTGTCCAACCAGGACGTAACGGCAGCCATGGTCGCGCAGCATAGCTCCCGAGATCTCACCGGTATAGGCTCCGTAAGCTTCCCAAAAGAGATTTTGCCCACCCCAGCGCAAGAAACTGCCCTTGGCCAGATGGTGCACTGCCGGCAATAGCGTGAAGGGCGGAAATACCACAACCTCCGGCGAGGCTGGCACCAGACCCGCACCGAGAATGGCTTGAATGAGGTGCTCGGCATCCGCATTCAAGCCATTCATCTTCCAATTGCCCGCTACCATGATCGACCGCACGTCGCCCTTCCTCAAATTTGACATCAATTGCTAATAGGATGGGCAGTGTAAAGAGTCCGCCGACGAGGGTCAATTTCCCCCGGTTGCGCTTTAGACCGCCGCGGATTCGGTTACGCAAGCGGCCACTTGCGCCTGCAACTCCTCGGCAACGCTCTGCGCCAGCCAGGATTCGGTCGCCTCTACCATGATACGCAACAGTGGTTCGGTGCCAGAGGCACGCACGAGAAGTCGTCCGCGCCCGGCGAGCTGCGCTTCCGCCGCCTGCAACAACTGCTGCACATCCGGGCGCTCCAAGTGCTGTCGCGCATCCGGCAGACGCAAGTTGCGCAAAACCTGCGGATACAGCTTCAGGCCATCGGCCAACTCATGCAGACTCCTGCCTTTCTGCTGCAAAAAGGCAAGTACCTGCAACGCCGCGAGAATGGCATCGCCGGTGGTATTTGCTGGAGTGATGAGGTGACCGGAATTCTCCCCGCCTAAGGGATAGCCCAGGCGGCGCATGGTCTCGAGCACATAGCGGTCTCCCACGGCACTGCGCACGAAAGGCACTCCCTGCTCCGTAAGGGCCTTTTCCAGGGCGAGGTTGCTCATCACCGTACCAACAACCCCGGACAGGACGCCCCGCTCCTGGAAGGCCTGCGCTAGCAGCCAGAGAACGGCGTCGCCATCCCAGGCATTACCCCGCGCATCCACGAGCAGGACGCGATCGCCGTCACCATCCAGGGCGATCCCCAAATCGGCCTGTCGCTCCTGCACGGCAGCAATGAGCGCCTGCGGTGCTGTCGAACCGACACCATCATTGATATTGACGCCATTGGGGCGCGCTCCGATGCTTTCTACCTGAGCACCCAGCTCGCTGAACACCATGGGCGCGACCTTATAGCCGGCGCCGTGGGCAGCATCGACGACGATCCGCAAACCGCGCAGGTCGGCCGACGCCGGAAAGGTCGTCTTGCAGTATTCGACATACCGACCGGCAGCATCATCCACGCGACGCGCCTTCCCCAAAGAGTCTGCAGCAGCACAGCGCATGGGTTCTTCCAGCTCGGCCTCAATGGCCTCCTCCACCGCATCCGGGAGCTTGTAGCCATCGCCAGAAAAAAATTTGATGCCATTATCTTCGTAGGGATTGTGCGAGGCGCTGATGACAATGCCCGCATGGGCCCGCAGAGTGCGGGTCAGGTAAGCGATCGCAGGTGTTGGCAGCGGACCAACCAGCAGCACATCGACTCCTGCCGCCGCCAGCCCGGATTCCAGAGCAGATTCGAGGAGGTAGCCGGAGAGGCGGGTGTCTTTGCCAATCAGCACCTGCGGCCTGCCGGATACCCCCCTGGTGAGCACCCTACCCGCAGCCCATCCGAGCTGCAGGACCCAGTCCGCACGCATCGGCATTTCTCCCACCCGGCCGCGAACACCGTCGGTTCCGAAAAATTTTCTGGTCATAGTCGTATTATCCTGTCGCTTCCATCGCTTCCCAAATGTTGAGTGCCTGCCGCGTAGCAGCAACATCGTGCACCCGATAGATAGAACTGCGGCAAAGCTGTCGGGTCCAGAGGAGGGCCGCCACACTCGCCACCACACGCTCACTGGCGTTTTCCACACCAGCAATCTGGCCCAAAAATCTTTTGCGCGACAGCCCCAGCAGAATGGGGTGTCCAAGAGTCGCCAATTGGTCGAGATGCCGCAGCAGGCGAAGGTTGTCAGCCTGCTCCTTGGCAAAACCGATCCCCGGATCGAGGAGAATGGACTCAGCAGGGATTCCTGCCTGCAGACATGCATCACGCCGCTGCACAAGATAGTCACGCACCTCTGTCAGTACATTTTCGTAGGCGGTGAGGGTCTGCATGGTGGCGGGAGTACCTCGCATATGCATCAGGCAGACATCAAGCCCCAACTCTGCAACTGTCGTCAACGCCGCGGGATCAAAGCTCAGCGCACTGACATCGTTGATGAGGGTAGCACCGTAAGCATGGGCGGCACGCATCACCGTCGCCTTACGGGTATCCACGGAAATGGGCAAAGGAATCTCCGCGCGGATCGCCTCCAAGGCCGGCAGGAGGCGGTCGAGTTCCTCCTCTACCGAGATTTCCATCGCCCCTGGCCGCGTCGACTCGGCACCGAGATCAAGCATGTCCGCCCCCTCCGCCCACAGACGACGGGCATGGGCCAAAGCCGCGCTCACCGAAACATAGCGACCACCATCAGAAAAAGAGTCTGGGGTAAGATTGATGATCCCCATGATACAAGAACGCCCCTGCAGCCAGGGGCGTCTTCGATACGACACAGCAGAATTCAAACGGGATGCTCTCCCGGGTTGAGCTTGGGCAGATTGTTGGGAACCTGCTCAGGACTGCCGACGCCGCTGTTACCACTAACCGCCGGTGTACCGGGGCTGTTGTCCTGCGGCGGGCGCGGATCGTGCCCAGCCATGAGGTCATTGACCTGGCCGGCATCCAAGGTCTCGAACTTGAGCAACGCTTGGGCCATACGCTCGACGATGTCGCGGTTGTCCTCGATGAGCTTGCGCGCCACCTGGTAGCGCTCTTGGATGATGGAGCGTACCTCCTCATCCACGGTCTGCGCAGTCCGTTCGGAGACATTACTGTGCTTGGTGATTTCCCGACCGAGGAACATCTCTTCCTCTTTCTCGCCAATCACCATCGGTCCGATGGTGGACATACCCCACTGCGTGACCATCTTACGGGCTAGGTCCGTAGCTCGCTCGATGTCATTGCCCGCGCCGGTGGTCATTTGATTGAGGAATACCTCCTCGGCAATCCGCCCACCCATGAGAATGGAGATGTTGTGCAGGATCTCCTGGCGCTCATAGTTGAAGCGGTCTTCAGTCGGCAACTGCATGGTCAGCCCGAGGGCGCGGCCGCGCGGGATGATGGTGACCTTGTGCACCGGATCGGTACCCGGAAGCAACTTCGCCACCACCGCGTGCCCAGATTCATGGTAGGCGGTGGTTTCGCGCTGCTTGTCGCTCATCACCACCGACTTGCGCTCGGCGCCCATCATCACCTTGTCCTTGGCATCCTCGAAGTCGTGCATATCAACTAGGCGCTTACTCTTGCGCGCCGCCATGAGGGCCGCCTCGTTGACCAAATTGGCAAGATCCGCACCAGAGAACCCGGGCGTGCCGCGGGCGATGATCTTGGGATCGACATCCGGGGCGAGAGGCACCTTACGCATGTGCACTTGCAGTATCTGCTCGCGACCACGAATATCCGGCAGCGGCACGGTCACCTGCCGGTCGAAACGGCCGGGCCGCAGCAAGGCAGGATCAAGCACGTCCGGGCGGTTGGTGGCCGCGATGACGATGATCCCTTCCGTACCCTCGAAACCATCCATTTCCACCAACATCTGGTTGAGGGTCTGCTCGCGCTCGTCGTTGCCACCGCCGAGGCCAGCACCGCGCTGACGGCCCACGGCGTCGATCTCGTCAATGAAGATGATACAGGGAGCGTGCTTTTTCGCCTGCTCGAACATGTCGCGTACGCGCGAAGCACCCACACCGACGAACATTTCGACAAAATCCGACCCGGAGATCGAGAAGAACGGCACCTTGGCCTCGCCGGCAATGGCGCGGGCAAGCAAGGTCTTGCCAGAGCCCGGTGAACCCATGAGCAGCACACCTTTGGGGATTCGGCCACCAAGACGCTGGAATTTGGAGGGATCCCGCAAGAAGTCGACGATTTCGGCTACTTCCTCCTTGGCCTCTTCCACACCGGCCACGTCTGCAAAAGTGATCTTGTTGTTCTCCTCACTGAGCATGCGGGCACGGCTGCGCCCGAAGCTCATGGCACCACGGCCGCCAGCGCCTCCGCCCCCCATCTGGCGCATGAAAAAGATCCACACACCGATGAGCAACAGCATCGGGAACCAGTTGATCAACAGGGCCAACAACAAGGACTGCCCTTGCGGCGGCTTGACGTCGATCTTCACCCCGGCAGCCAGGAGCTGTGGCACCAACTGGGTATCGTTGGGCGGCGTGTAGACACTGAACTGTTGCCCAGAACTGAGCGCACCGGTCAGATGGTTGCCATCCATCGTGACATTGGCAACCTGTCCCTGTTTGACG
The DNA here is from genome assembly GCF_030996345.1 of Acidithiobacillus sp. AMEEHan. Lineage (NCBI taxonomy): Bacteria > Pseudomonadati > Pseudomonadota > Acidithiobacillia > Acidithiobacillales > Acidithiobacillaceae > Acidithiobacillus > Acidithiobacillus sp. AMEEHan. The sequence goes on from NZ_CP118747.1 coordinate 474,271, forward strand.
CTGTTGACAAAAGTCGAGAAGTTCATCGCCTGAGCTGGCGTCGAACTCGAAGAATTCAGATTCTGGAAGACGAAAATGAGAATGACCCCAATCGCCACCCACAAGAGCACGTTCTTGAAAACGTTATTCATTCCCTCACCTCCCCCATCGGGAGTTTAGATTGGGTACAGAGTACCCCAACGTGTACGATCTTAGACCCCTGCCGAAAAACTGACAATAGAGCAGCAAAAAACTCAGCATCATTGCGTGCCGCCAACCGTGAGGTCGCGAATCTTCAGCGTTGGCTGACCGACCCCCACCGGCACGCTCTGCCCATCTTTCCCGCAGGTTCCTACTCCTGGATCTAATTGGAGGTCGTTGCCGATCATTTCAACCCGCGTGAGCACATCCGGCCCGTTCCCGATCAGGGTCGCCCCCTTGACCGGACGCGTGATGCGGCCATTCTCGATCAGATACGCTTCCGAGGCCGAGAACACGAACTTGCCGCTGGTGATGTCGACCTGCCCACCGCCGAAGTTCACTGCGTAGAGCCCCTTTTTGACACTGGCGATGATTTCCTGCGGATCGTGCTGACCATTACGCATATAGGTATTGGTCATTCGTGGCATGGGCAGATGAGCATAGGATTCGCGCCGACCATTGCCGGTGGGAGCAACCCCCATGAGCCGCGCGTTCAGACTGTCCTGCAGATAGCCGCGCAAAATCCCATCTTCGATCAGTACGGTGCACTGGGTGGGGTGCCCCTCATCATCGAGGTTGAGACTGCCGCGCCGCCCAGCCAGGGTGCCATCATCCACCACCGTGACACCGGGCGCCGCTACCCGCTGCCCAACCCGACCCGCAAAGGCACTGGTTCCCTTGCGGTTGAAATCCCCCTCCAGACCATGACCGATGGCCTCGTGCAACAGAATACCCGGCCAGCCAGGCCCGAGGACGACTTCCATACTGCCGGCTGGAGCGGCCCCCGCCTCAAGATTGACCAGCGCCTGCCGTACCGACTCGCGGGCGTAGCTTTCCACAATATCACCTGCGAGAAATTCACGATAGTCATGACGCCCGCCACCGCCAGCGCTTCCCTGCTCTCGCCGACCATTCTCCTCGGCGATCACCGTGACATGCAAACGCACCAACGGTCGCAAATCCGCGGCCAGACTGCCGTCCAGGCGCGCCACCAATACCACTTCATAGCGCGCAGCCAGACTGGCCATGACCTGCACCACGCGGGGATCGGCGGCACGGGCTGCCGCTTCGAGGCGTTCGAGCAGGGCGATTTTTTCGCGATTATCGATGCTCGCCAGGGGATCTACGTTCGGGTAGAGCTGCAAACCGCTATGCGAGCGCCACTGTAGAGCCCGCTGCTCGCCCGGGTGATGCACGATGCTGCGCGCCGCCGCGGCTGCGCCCAGCAGTGCCTCCACCGCAATTTCATCGGAGTAAGCCAAGCCCTGGCGTTCTCCCTGGATGGCGCGCACCCCAACTCCTTGTTGGATGCTGTGGCTGCCCGATTTGACCACTCCTTCTTCCAAACTGAAAGACTCGCTACGGCTGTATTGAAAGTACAGATCCGCATCGTCGAGGGCACGGCGACGCAATTGGGCAAAGGTCCGCTCCAATGCCATCTCGTCGATCCCCGCAGGTTGCAGCAAATTTTCTCGGGCGAGATCGAGGGCGTTTTTCGTCATGACGTGCTTCTCCGATTGGATGTTGTAAAAGAGTATGCGCCGGCCGGCGATATAGAACAAGTCTAAATTTGTTAGATGATTTCTGCACCGCCAATCCCCAAGCCATCCACAGCTTGTCAACACTATATATAGTGTTGACAAGCGCAAATGGATAACTATATTTTGTGTCATAGCCAAGGAGGAGACCATGCCCAGTACTGCCCCAGCCGTTACCCAAGATCCACTCGAGTCCCAGCATCGCGTCATCCGCCGCAATGGAGCGGTAGTGCCTTTTGACGCCAGCAAGATCCAGGTCGCGATGACCAAAGCCTTCCTCGCGGTACAAGGCAGCAATGGGGCCGCCAGTGCGCGTGTCCGGGAACAGGTCGCGCGACTCACGAAACAAGTGATCGGCGCCCTGGAGCGTCGGCAGCCGGGCGGCGGCACCTTCCACATTGAAGATATCCAGGATCAGGTGGAATTGGCGCTCATGCGCGCTGGCGAACATGAGGTTGCGCGCGCCTACGTTTTGTACCGGGAAGAGCGTGCCCGCGAGCGTGCCAGTCAACAGCGACAAGAACAGGACGAACGTACGGAACTGCAGGTCCGACAGGCCGACGGCAGCAGTCAACCCCTTGACCGCGAACGCTTGCAGGCGGTCATCGAGGAGGCCTGTGCCGGTTTGGGCACCGCGGTCTCCCCGGAGCCGATCCTACAGTCCACCCTCAAGAATCTCTACGATGGCATCAGTGAGGCGGAACTCTATCAAGCCCCCATTCTCGCCAGTCGCATCCTGATCGAGCGTGACCCCGCCTATGCCTATGTCTCGGCACGCCTGCTCCTGGACCGGATCCGGCGCGAAGTGCTCGAGCAGCCGTGTACCCAGGCCCAGATGGCAGCGCGCTACAGCAGTTATTTCCGCGACTATCTGGCCACCGGCATCGAGCACGAACTGATTGACCCGCGCCTGGGACAATTCGATCTTGACCGCATTACTGCCGCGCTTCGCCCGGAGCGCGACCTGAATTTCCAATATCTGGGCCTGCAGATCCTCTATGATCGCTATTTCCTGCACGTGCGCGAACGACGTATCGAGCTGCCACAGGCGTTCTGGATGCGAGTAGCCATGGGTCTGGCCGTCGAGGAGATTGATCGCGAGGAGCAGGCCATCGCCTTCTATGAGGTGCTCTCCCAGTTCGATTTCGTCAGTTCCACCCCTACACTGTTCAATTCCGGCACACTACGGCCACAGCTATCGAGCTGCTTTCTCACTACCGTCGCCGATGATCTGGATGGCATCTACGAGTCGATCAAGGACAATGCCTTGCTTTCCAAGTATTCCGGTGGCCTCGGCAACGACTGGACGCGGGTGCGCGCCCTGGGTTCTTACATCAAGGGTACCAATGGCAAGAGTCAGGGCGTCGTACCCTTCCTCAAGGTGGTAAACGATACCGCCGTTGCCGTAAACCAGGGCGGCAAGCGCAAGGGCGCCGTCTGCGCCTACCTCGAAACCTGGCATCTGGACATCGAAGAATTTCTCGAGCTGCGCAAGAATACCGGCGACGATCGCCGGCGTACCCACGATATGAACACTGCCAACTGGATCCCCGACCTGTTCATGGAACGGGTAGAGGCGGGCGCCGACTGGACTCTCTTCAGTCCCAACGACGTCCCCGACCTCCATGATCTGACCGGCGATGCCTTCCGCGCTCGTTACGAGGAATACGAAGAGCAGGCACTGGCAGGCCGCATCGAGCTCTACAAGCGTCTGCCGGCCGTGCAACTGTGGCGCAAGATGCTGACCATGCTCTTCGAGACTGGGCATCCGTGGATCACTTTCAAGGACCCGTGCAATCTGCGCAGCCCGCAGCAACATGTTGGCGTGGTGCACAGCTCCAATCTCTGCACGGAGATCACCCTGAACACCAGCGATAAGGAAATCGCTGTCTGCAACCTGGGGTCGGTGAATCTCGTCGCGCATCTGCGTCTGCCCGAGAATCAGGACCCACAGTCGTTGAACCCCGACCTGAGCGCAGAGCAGATCCTCGCCGCCATCGATGGCGAAAAGTTGGCGCGCACCATCCGGGTCGCCATGCGCATGCTCGACAATGTCATCGACATCAACTACTACGCCCTCGGCAAGGCGCGTAACAGCAATCTGCGCCATCGCCCCGTGGGGTTGGGTTTGATGGGTTTCTCCGACGCCCTTCTCGCCCTGCGCATTCCCTATGCCTCGGATGCCGCGGTGCGCTTCGCGGATATCAGCCAGGAGCTGATCAGCTACCATGCCATCGATGCCTCGGCCGATCTCGCCCGCGAACGCGGCGCCTATCAAAGTTTCCCTGGATCCTTGTGGAGTCAGGGGGTACTGCCCATCGACAGCATCGAGATTCTGGCACGCAGTCGCCGCCAAGGGGTGGAACTGGATCGGACCCAGCGACTCGATTGGTCGGGATTGCGGCAAAAGGTGCAAGGTGGCATGCGCAACAGCAACTGCCTGGCCATTGCTCCAACGGCAACGATCTCCAATATCGTTGGGGTCAGCCAGGGGATTGAGCCGATCTACCAGAATCTCTACGTGAAATCGAACCTCTCTGGCGAATTCACCGTAGTCAATCAGTATTTGGTGGAGGACCTCAAGCGCCTGGATTTGTGGGACGAAGTCATGGTCAACGATCTCAAGTACTTCGATGGCTCGGTCATGCCCATCGACCGTATTCCGGCCTCTCTCAAGCCCCTGTATGCCAATGCCTTCGAGATCGATCCCGTCTGGTTGATCGAGGCCGGCAGCAGGCGGCAGAAGTGGCTGGATCAGTCGCAGAGCCTCAATCTGTACTTTGGCAAGCCTAGCGGTAAGAAGATCGATGATACCTATCGCTTGGCTTGGCAGCGCGGCATCAAAACGACCTATTACCTGCGTTCCCTGGGCGCCACGGCGGCAGAAAAGTCCACGGTGCAGACTGGCGCCCTCAATGCGGTGCCCGGCAGCCTCAAGGCTTGCGCCATTGACGACCCCACCTGCGAGGCCTGCCAGTAAGGCGGCCGAATATTTGGAGAAAGCGATGCTAGATTTTGCAGAAGAACAACCGAAGTCCATCACCTTGCCTGCCTACCACGAACAGGGTCAGGTAGGCGCCAATATCGGCATCCAGGCCAGCAGCTTTGCCCGCGTGCGCGCCGAGGACAAGCGCATCATCAATGGCAAGGCCGATGTCAACCAGCTCGTGCCCTTCAAATACCAATGGGCCTGGGACAAATATCTGGCGGCCTGCGCCAACCACTGGATGCCGCAGGAAGTGCAGATGGCCCGCGATATCGCCCTATGGAAGGATCCCAAGGGCCTAAGCGAGGATGAGCGCCGTATCGTCAAGCGCAATCTCGGCTTTTTTGTGACGGCGGATAGTCTCGCGGCCAACAACATCGTGCTCGGCACCTATCGCCACATCACGGCGCCCGAGTGCCGCCAGTATCTGCTGCGCCAGGGCTTTGAAGAGGCCATTCATACCCACGCCTACCAGTACATCGTCGAATCCCTGGGACTCGATGAGGGCGAGATCTTCAATATGTATCACGAGGTCCCTTCGGTACGCGCCAAGGATGATTTCCTCATCCCCTTCATCGAAGTTCTGGCCGACCCGAATTTCAAGACCGGCACCCCAGAAAATGACCAGTTGCTGCTGCGTTCCCTGATCGTTTTTGCCACCATCATGGAAGGCATGTTCTTTTATGTCGGCTTCAGCCAGATCCTGGCGATGGGGCGGCAGAACAAGATGGTCGGTGCCGCCGAGCAGTACCAGTACATCCTGCGCGACGAATCCATGCACTGCAACTTTGGCATCGACATGATCAACCAGATCAAGATCGAAAATCCGCACCTGTGGACCGAGGAATTTCAGGAAGAAATCATTGCCCTCATCCGCGAAGGCGTGGAGCTGGAGTGTGCCTACGCTGACGATACCATGCCGCGCGGCGTGCTCGGACTGAATGCGCCAATGTTCAAGGACTATGTACATTTCATCGGTAACCGGCGACTCAGCCAGATCGGGCTCAAGCCGCAGTGGGAAGGTGTGCAGAACCCCTTCCCGTGGATGAGCGAGATGATGGATCTCAAGAAGGAAAAGAACTTCTTCGAGACCCGGGTCACCGAGTATCAAACCGGTGGCGCCCTGAGCTGGGATTGATCTCCCGCCCGGGGATTTCGCCGAAGATTTCGCCGAAGATCTTGCGGAGCTGCGTCTTCGGGCGTTATCATTCCAGCGCTTCGGTGACTGTAGCTCAGCAGGTAGAGCCCCGGATTGTGATTCCGGTTGTCGTGGGTTCGAGCCCCATCAGTCACCCCATATCCATCAAGGGCCTGAACCGATGTTTAGGCCCTTTCCTTTGTCGCTGGAATTCCCGTTCCGCGCCCCGACCCAAGTCCCGAAAAACGGGCTGCGCCAGAGAGGCGAACCGTCCGCACCGCCCGCTCGCTTGTCAGCTAAGAACTACTCAGGAACAGGCAGATCACATCGCCCCCGGGGATTGCCGATCGAATTCCTGTCGAGCGCTTGTCCGTCATGCGCCCCCTGAGTAGACTCAGCCTTTCTTACAAGCCAGGCGGGACGTTGATGCCGGAGCGCATAGCCGATGATTGCGTGGGACTGGTACAGTACCAGGACCTCCACATCACAGAAGATCTACTCTTGCAATGTGGCCGCATTCTGCCCGGCTACACCCTGCGCTACGAGTGCTATGGAACGTTGAACAGCACTCGCAGCAACGCCGTTTTGATCTGTCATGCATTGTCTGGCGACCACCATGCTGCCGGTTACCATTCCCAGGAGGACAAAAGGCCGGGCTGGTGGGACAGCATGATCGGCCCCGGCAAACCCATCGATACGCGACATTTTTTTGTGGTATGCAGCAATTTCATTGGCTCCTGCAAGGGTTCCACCGGCCCGGCAAGCATCAACCCGGCAACCGGCGAGCCTTGGGGGATGGACTTTCCCATGGTTACCGTGACGGACTGGGTGCATACGCAAGTCACCCTCAGTGATCATCTCGGCATCGATTGCTGGGCGGCGATCATTGGCGGAAGTCTGGGCGGCATGCAGGTATTGCAATGGGCAATCGATTATCCGGAGCGATTGCGCCATGCCCTGGTCATTGCTGCAGCGCCCAATCTGAGTGCGCAGAACATCGGTTTCAACGAGGTCTGTCGCCAGGCCATCATGAGTGATCCCGATTTTCATGATGGACACTATTACCGCTACGGGAGCAAACCACGCCACGGCCTTGCTCTGGCACGCATGATCGGGCATATCACTTATCTCTCCGACGATGCCATGGGGAAGAAATTTGGTCGAGAAACTCGCCTGGGCAAGAGCCTTTCCTACGGCTTCGATATTGATTTCGAGGTCGAAAGCTACCTCCGCTATCAGGGATCCCGATTTGTCGAACACTTCGATGCCAACAGCTACCTCTACATCACCAAGGCACTCGACTATTTTGATCCCTCTGCCGCCTACGGGGGCAATCTCGCGGCCGCGTTCGCCAAAGTCCAAGCAAAATTTTTCGTTGTCAGCTTCAGCAGCGATTGGCGCTTTTCGCCCGAGCGTTCGCGCGAGATCGTGCAGGCCCTGTATACCGCTGGCGCTCACGTGAGCTATGCCGAAATCGAATCCCATCATGGCCACGACTCGTTTTTGCTCCCGATTCCCCAGTACTTGCGGGTCATGCGCTCCTATCTGGAGCGCATGGCAGAGGAGATCGGCGTATGAGCCAGACATTGCGACGCGACTTGCAGATCATTGCCGACTGGATTCGTCCAGGGAGCCGCGTGCTCGACCTGGGTTGCGGCGAAGGGGAACTGCTCTCGCATCTGCAGCAGCAAAAGCAGGTCAAGGGCTACGGCATCGAACTGGACGATGAGCGGGTGGCGGCGGCGTTACGGCGGGGCGTGCCGGTCCTGCAACAGGACCTAGATAGTGGACTGCGGCAATTTGCCAGCGGCAGCGTGGATACGGTGGTTCTGTCCTTGACTCTGCAGGCGGTGCATTACCCTCTTGATCTTCTGTTGGAGATGTTGCGAGTGGGCCGCGAAGGGATCGTCACCTTCCCCAACATGGGACATTGGCGCGCGCGCTGGCAACTCGGCGTTGGTGGCCACATGCCCATAACCGACGTTTTGCCGCATACGTGGTACGATACCCCCAACATCCATCTTTGTACCATTCGCGACTTTGACGCCCTGTGCCACCAGAATCGCATCGAGGTGCGTGAGCGCGTGGTGTTGGACGATCGCCGTCGCAACACCACGAGCAACCGCATGCTGCCCAATCTTCTTGGAGAAGTGGCACTCTATCGATGCGCAAAGGCGGATTGAGCGCAGACCGCGGGAGCCAGCCATGACCCTGGAATTGATTAGCTTTCCCCTTTGTCCCTATGTGCAGCGCTCGGTCATCACCCTGCTGCACAAAGAGGTTCTCTTTACCCTGACCCACATCGATCTGGCCCACAAGCCAGAGTGGTTTCTGGCCATCTCACCCTTGGGTAAGGTTCCCTGTCTGCGCGTCGACACCGACATCGTTCTTTTTGAATCGCAGGTCATCAACGAATATCTCGACGAGACCTTGCCACCGCCTTTGCACCCTGCGAACCCCTTGGAAAGGGCCCGGCACCGGGCCTGGATCGCCCTGGGAGGCGAGGCCCTGGGGGATCAGTTTCAGATGATGGTGGCGCAGGGAGAGGAACGCTTCACTGCTGCCCACCGCCAGCTCTTCGACAAATTGCAGCGACTGGAAACAGCAATGGGCGACGGACCTTTTTTCGCTGGAGAGCGCTTCAGTCTGGTCGATGCCGCGTTCGCCCCGCTATTCATGCGCATGGAAATCCTCCATGCCCTGCGGCCATTGCCGAGCTGGGAAAGTCTCGGCAAACTACGGCGGTGGACCGCGCAACTCATGGAGTTGCCGGAAGTCGCTGGCTCGGTACGGGCAGATTTCGCCAACCTGCTGCGTAACTATTTGAGCGAGAAGGGCAGTTTACTGCTGCGTTCAATCTAATGGAGAGAGGGATGACCGATCACGACCTGCCGGAAAACGAGCAAGAGTCTGCCACTACGCATTTTGGTTATCAGGAAGTTCCGGAGGCGGAAAAGGAAAAGCTGGTGCGCGGGGTGTTCAGCAGCGTTGCGAACCGCTACGACCTCATGAATGATTTGATGTCGCTGGGGGTACACCGGCTGTGGAAACGCTACACGGTAGATCTGGCCCGGCCCCGTCCGGGGCAGCAGGTGCTGGATCTGGCCGGCGGCACCGGAGATCTGGCGGCGCTCCTCTATAAACGTCTGCAGCCAAATGGCCGCATCGTCGTCTCCGATATCAACCCGGAGATGCTGGCGGTGGGCGAAAAGCGCCTCGCCGACAAGGGCATGCTTGGCGGCGTCGAGTTCGTCGAGGCCAATGCCGAAGAACTGCCCTTCGCCGACCAACAATTCGATCTCGTTACCCTGGCCTTCGGCATCCGCAACATGACGCACCCAGAGCGCGCACTGGCGGAGATCTACCGAGTACTCAAGGTTGGCGGCCGCGCCTTGATCCTGGAGTTTTCGCACCCGCGTTGGCCGGGCCTGCAGCAGATCTACGACCTTTATTCCTTCAACATCCTGCCCAAGATTGGCGAGATCGTCGCCAAAGACCGCGACAGTTATCAGTATCTGGTGGAATCCATTCGCCGCTTTCCCGATCAGGATACCTTCCGTATGATGATGGAGGATGCCGGTTTTGCGCGGGTCGACGTGCATAATCTGTCCGGTGGCATTGTCGCCATCCACCGCGGCTTTCGTCTCGATTGATTCTGCCAGTGAAGGGGATTCATCCCCCAGCGTAAAATTTCCCACTTGAGCCGCACCCACTAGCGGAGCATGATGGCGGCAATTTTGGCAGAGGAGTGATGACATGACCCGGGTGCACAATCTTGGTTTTCCCCGCATCGGCCACAAACGTGAGCTGAAGAAGGCCACCGAGGCTTATTGGTCTGGCGAAATCGACGGTGCCGAGCTGGAGGCACGAGGTGCGCAACTGCGGGAGCGTCACTGGCGCATCCAACAGACCTGCGGAGTCGATCTGGTACCCGTGGGCGATTTCACCTTTTACGACCAAATGCTCGACATGAGCTGCACTTTGGGCGCGATTCCGCCTCGCTATGGTTTTAGCGGTGGCCAAGTCGATCGCGACACCTTCTTTGCCATGGCGCGCGGCTCCAAGACCCAGCCGGCCATGGAAATGACCAAATGGTTCGATACCAACTACCATTACATCGTCCCCGAATTCCATGAGGATATGGAGTTCCGGCTGAGCAGCGAGCGGATTTTCGCTCAGGTAAAAGAGGCCCAGGCCTTGGGTTTGAATGCCAAGCCGGTCCTCATCGGCCCGCTGACCTACCTGTGGCTGGGTAAGGAAAAAGATCTGTCCACCGCCCATGGCGAGGCTGGTCATCGCCATGACGAGGGCTGTGCTGGCCATGGCGAGGCGCCGCGTCACGCGGGTTTTGACCGTCTACGTCTGTTGCCCAAGGTTCTCCCCGTTTATGCCGAAATCCTTGGCAAGCTGGCCGATGCTGGCGTCGAGTGGGTGCAGATGGATGAACCGGCGCTGGTCCTCGACCTGCCCCAAGAATGGCTGGACGCACTAGACGAGGCCTATGCAGAACTGGCTCAGGGTAAGACACCCAGGATCCTGCTGGCCACCTATTTCGAGTCCGTCGCCGATCATGCTGCACGTCTCAAAGCGCTGCCGGTTGCGGGACTGCACCTGGATTTGCGACGGGCGCCGGAGCAGCGCGACGTTTTCTTGCAGAGCTATCCGGCCAACAAGATCCTTTCCCTCGGTATCGTTGACGGCCGCAACGTATGGCGGACCGATCTCGATGCCGCGCTGCAACTCTTGGCTCCTGCCCAGCAGGCGCTCGGCGATCGTTTGTGGATTGCCCCCTCCTGCAGTCTGATGCACAGCCCGGTAGATTTGGCTCAGGAAACGGAACTGGATGACGAACTCAAATCCTGGCTGGCTTTCTCCGTGCAGAAGCTGGATGAGCTTTCGGTGCTCGCCCGCGCAATCGACAAGGGAGAGTCAGCGGCCGCCCAGGAACTGGAAGCGGCGCGCAAGGCCGTCGCCTCCCGCAAGAGCTCGCCACGCATCCACAACGCGGCCGTCAACGCCCGCCTGGAGCAGCTGGGCAATGATGATGGCCGGCGCAGCAGTCCCTTCCCGGTCCGTGCCAAGGCTCAGGCGGCGCGTTTCAAGTTGCCACCCTTCCCCACCACCACCATCGGCAGCTTTCCGCAGACCCCTGAAATCCGCAAGGCGCGATTGCAGCACCGCAAAGGTGAGCTGTCTGACGCGGAATACCACAAGATGATGGAGGCCGAAGTAGCCCTGGTAGTCAAGGAGCAGGAACGCCTGGGCCTGGACGTACCGGTACACGGTGAGCCCGAGCGCAACGACATGGTCGAATACTTTGGTGAGCAGCTCGCCGGCTTCGCCTTCACCCGCCACGGCTGGGTGCAGAGTTATGGCTCCCGCTATGTGAAGCCGCCGCTCATCTTCGGTGATGTCTCGCGTCCGCATCCGATGACGGTGGAATGGGCAAAATATGCGCAGTCTCTTACCCAGAAACCGATGAAAGGCATGCTTACCGGTCCCGTCACCATTCTGCAGTGGTCTTTCGTGCGCGACGATCAGCCGCGCGAGCGTACCGCCCTGCAGATCGCCTTGGCCATCCGTGACGAAGTCAAGGATCTGATCGACGCCGGAATCGGCATCATCCAGATCGATGAGCCGGCGTACCGCGAGGGCCTGCCCCTCAAGCGCAAGGATTGGAATAAATATCTGGACTGGGCCTCCCGTGCCTTCCGCATCTCGGCGCAGATCGCCCCCGATGACGTGCAGATCCATACCCACATGTGCTACTCGGAGTTCAACGACATTCTGCCGGCCATTGCAGCGATGGACGCCGATGTGATCACCATCGAGACTTCCCGCTCGCAGATGGAGCTGCTCGATGCCTTCGCTACCTTCAACTACCCCAACGAAATCGGGCCGGGCGTCTATGATATCCACTCTCCGCGGGTACCCAGTGTGGAAGAGATGGTGCAGCTCATGGAGAAGGCAGCCAAGGTGGTGCCAGCCGAACGGCTTTGGGTGAACCCCGACTGTGGCCTCAAAACCCGTAAGTGGGCCGAGGTGACTCCCGCCTTGGAAAACATGGTCAAGGCCACCCAGGAAATTCGCCAGCGCCTCGCCTGAACACAGCGGTTACCCAAACCCAGCAACCCCCGCCCTGCGGGGGTTTTTATATGGCTGGGGAACTCGTTCCACCTCTGTTACTCTAACGGCCCGCCAGATCTGCTAAGGGGAGCCACTGGATGAGTCTGCCTCAGACCTCTTCCGCCGGGCAGCGTTCTGCTGTCGGGAACATCAATCTTTCACCACTTGCCAATTTCCGTTTCGACGTTCCTGCCGCCCTGGTCGTAGCCTTGGTGGCCATCCCCCTCTGTCTTGGCGTGGCCCTGGCGTCGGGGGCGCCACTGATGGCGGGCATCCTGGCGGGCATCGTCGGCGGCATGGTCGTGCCGCTGTTCAGCAAATCGCCCCTCTCGGTCAGCGGCCCCGCTGCCGGACTCACGGCCATCATTGTGGTCGCCATCGAAGACCTGCACAGCTTTCCCATTTTCTTGCTGGCAGTGATCATTGCCGGCGTCCTACAGATCCTCATGGGCGTTCTGCGCGCCGGCGGCATTGCCTATTTTTTCCCATCTGCGGTCATCGAAGGCATGCTTGCGGCCATCGGCATCATCCTGATCATGAAACAGTTTCCCTATGCAGTGGGCTTCGATCTAGGACAATTTGGCGGCCAGGAATTCAGTAGCGGGGGAACGGAAAACACCTTCTCCGGCATTTTCAGTGCGCTGGGGCACGTGCATTGGGGTGCGCTATTGATCAGCGTGGTCTGTCTGACCATTCTTCTGTTCTGGGACCAGGTCCCGTTTCTAAAAAGACAAACCTGGTTTTCCGGCCCTCTGATAGCCGTACTTGCCGGTACGCTGCTCAACCTGTTGTTTGGCGCTGCATTCCCAGAGCTGCAACTCGGCGCCGACAAGCTGGTGCAACTACCCGTCATCCACTCCGTGGGAGAGCTCGGCCAGCTCGTACAGTTTCCCGATTGGTCGGCGCTGGGTCAGCAGCAGGTGTGGATCGTTGGCGTGACTATCGCCATCGTCGCGAGCTTGGAGAGCTTGCTGTCCATCGAGGCCGCCGACAAGCTCGATCCTTTCAAGCGACGTACCCCCTGGATGGCGAACTCTACGGTCAGGGGGTAGCCAATATCATCAGTGGACTGCTCGGAGGACTACCCGTCACGGCGGTTATCGTGCGCTCCAGCGCCAACATCAGCGCCGGGGGCAGAACCAAGGCGGCGGCGTTTCTCCATGGAGTCTTTCTCCTCGTTGCCGCTCTTTTGCTGGCACCTTTTCTCAATCGGATTCCGCTGGCGGCGCTGGCTTCTGTGCTAATGATGGTGGGTTTCAAACTCGCCCACCCCAAGGTCTTTCGCCATATGTATTCCCTGGGCAAGACACAGGTGCTTCCGTTTGTCATTACCATTGTCGCCATACTCTCTACCGATCTGTTGATCGGCGTCGCCGTGGGCCTGGTGACTGGTCTGTTTTTCGTTTTGCGCGCCAATTATCATAGCGCCTTGGAGCTTCGTCAGGACGGCACCCATCAGTACCTGCTGCGTTTCAAGCGCGAGCTGACCTTCGTAAACAAGGCGCGTCTGGCTCGTTTACTGGACTCTTTACCGCAAGGGAGCACCCTCATCCTCGACGGAGCGCTGGTGACCTTCATCGATCACGACGTGCTGGAGGTCATCCGCAATTTTGAAGAGTCTGCCCCCCTGCGCCAGATTCAGGTCTCGGAACGGAATTTCGATAACCCGGTACTAAGAGCGCAGACCTGATCATTGCGGCAGTTTGGTGGATAACGGTAGATTACGTTCAATTGCCAAACGCCGCAGGGCGTCCGCGTTCTTGCCATCTCTGGCAAGGCGTTCCCACAGCGGATGCGGCCCGAGGTTCATACCCGCCCGCAACATCCGTTCGCGGATGCCTCCGCCACCCTCACCGAGCGCCAGATTCATCAGGATCAAGGCATCGATATAGCCCTCGATATCTCGCTGGTTGTGCGTGATACGCAGCAGTTCCGCGTATAGCGGCAGTCTTAGCGGCTCTTCCTGGATGGCGGCTTGCAGTATGGCAACGCCGTAGTGCGGATCGGCATTGCGTGACACCAATGCCAGCGCCTTGGCCGCCGTCATTGGCTCTTGCAGCTGCGCCTCTGGCGAGGGAATGGGCATGCCCATCTTCTCCGCGAGGACCAGCAATTCCAGATTTCCAGGGTCGCGACGCAAGCCGTCGCCGACGCGTTGCTTCCACCACAGCTCGTCGCCGGGCGCGGCACTCGATTCGCCAAGGCTTTCAAGCAGCTGCGTATAGGCATTCATGTCTTCCAGAGCAAGGTAGGCGTCGAGGAGCTGATTGATGGCCCGACCATCGCCGGGCTGCAGATCCACATACCAGCGCAGGACCGTCGCAGCCTGTGAATAATGGCCGTACTGCATGTAAATATCCGCTTCCCGCAGCAGATCTTCCCCGCTCAGGGCTTCTTCTTGCACGACCTGCCGCGGCGCGACCGTCCCCGGGGCAGAAGGAGACGCCGCGACGACGGGCTGCTCTTCGGGCGCAGGCGGAACTGGGGGAAGCTCGGCGCTACGCGCCGTTTTCTTGCCTTTGCGCCGTCCAGTGAAGCGGATGTACACCTCAATGGCGACCAGCACCACCACAACGATTTCCAGGATCAACATCAAACCCTGCACGTATCTCGCTCCTGACTTGCCACTCTGTGCATGGGCACTTAGTCGAAAATGAAAAATTTACCGGGAGGGGATTAGGGTACCCCGTGTTGGATACCACCCAAGGAAAATTCATCGTGCATGGCGTTCCTCTGTCCAATTTCACCAAGGAGGAGCCGCAGTAACGTCAGCACTTCTTCCCGATCGCGAACGTCCGTAGTAGTGAGACGCAAGCGGAGGTCACCGTGTCGAAGATAGGGCGGAAGACGCAGTTCTTCGCGCTCCACTCCGGAAAGCTTGTTGAGCGCAACCACTCCCACGGGTTGGTGCAGGTAAGGTAAAATTCGGTCCAGGTACAGATGGATTCCCTGCAGCGGTTTGGGTATGCGCGCATCCATCAACAGTAGTATGCCGCTGGCATTCCGGCTGAGAATTTCCCACATGAATTGGAAACGCTCTTGACCCGGAATTGCATAGACATGCAAACGGTCATTGCTCAAAGGGCAATCGATCACCCCGTAATCCAAGGCGACCGTCGTCGTAGTCTTGTTGTCCGAGACCGCCTCACTGTGGAGCGCATCGGTAGTGAGCGCTTGGTCACCAAAGAGCGTATGCAGCACGGTGGTCTTGCCCGCGCCGACATGCCCGGCAATCAGGATCTTCCTGACGGTCCGTGGTGGCCTGACGACGTCCGAGTTCTTGCACATTTTCAGTTGGCAGGCGCCGAAATGGCTTCTCCGACATACTTGCCGACCCAATGCTCGATGTCCTGCACGTCGCGCAGGTGGCCATACAAGCCAATCCGCGCCTCAAATTTGGTGACGGACGCCCCCAGTCCATGCAAGGTGATCAGGATTGCATCTCCCCCCGCCGTGTATCCCCGCAACTCTACCGTCTGCGGATTCACAGTTTTTGTACCAGTAAAACGCATACCGGCAGCCGGCAGGGCGCGTTCCGTGGCACTCACGACCGTAGCCAGCGAGGCAGGGTAGTAGGTGTAGTAGGGCACCGGATTGATCTGCGGCGCAATGGTGGAACTACAGGCACTCAGAGAGCCCGCCATGCCAAGCAACAGCGGCAGCATTATTACGTTTCTTTTCAAGTAATCATCCTCTCATCCGGGGATCTCTGATCACCTTGGGGAAGCGCCAAGGCACCTACTTGCGCATGGCATAAAATGCTACCATATTGATTACGAGTAAAGCCAACTGTAACGGTAGAGAGAGGGAGTCATCAATGACGAAAATACGTTGGATAGTCATCGCAGTGGTTCCTGCCGTCCTGGCGGGCTGTGCCAATAATCCCTATGCCAGTAACGCAACCACGGCCAATACCGCGGGCGGGGCACTGCTGGGCTCGATCGCTGGCGCGGTCATTGGCAATCAGACCGGGTCGCCATTGGCGGGGGCTGCTATCGGTGCGGGGCTTGGCGGGCTGGCCGGCTACGGCATTTCCCGATCGCAGGAACAGCAGGCCCCCCAGCCAGCGCAGCCGGGCTATTACGCACCCCCTGCCAACAATGTGCAGTGCCCGCCGGGGTATACCTGCACGCCGACCGCGCCACAATATCAGACGCCACCCAGCTGCCCCCCAGGCTATACCTGCACCGCCAATTGAGGGCAGACGGCGCTTTGGCACAGAACGGCACGCAGCCTGAACAGCAAACATGGCAGCAAGCCGTCCTCAACTGGCAGGGAAGTGTTCCGTTCTGGCAACGACAGGGGATCGTCGTTGCCGGTTCTGGGCCGCTTCGCTGGGCACATATTGATCTCAATGGGCGACAGATGGCCATGCAGATACCCTCGGCGTGGCAGAAAACCGCGCAGGAGCGTTGCGAAATTCTGTTGCACAGTAACGAAGTCATCGCGCTGAAAAATGCGGACGATGTCGTCCATCCCTTACGCCTCGATCGTTTTGGGGCAGGCGTCGAATTACTCCGGCGCGAATGGATGCTGAGCCTGTTCCTCTTTGGACCGATATTGGGGGTTTTTCTGGTAAACCTCATCTTTGGCATGCCGACATTTTTGTGGTGGGCGGCGTTCGGCGTCCTGGTCTTTTCGCTGGCCATCATGGCCAGCCTGCTGCGGCGGGATCTGCGTAACATGCGAGGCTGGTTGCAGAGCCGACAAAAATACCTGTCTATCGGCCAATAACCGGTTCGCATCCGTGCCGGCACTCGCAGGCACCTTGGCAACCCGGTTTTTTTCTTCTATCTTTCCTGTTAATAAGATTGATATCTCGCGTATTACCGTAAGTATCGAGGCGAGCCAGTTCACCGTTGAAAATGGAGGTGAAGAGGGGAATGCAGGAATCGGCACCTAACCGTCTGCTGCGCTGGTCTTGCGTTGCTGCAGGACTCGCGACTCTGGCCGGCTGTGCCAGCGTATCCACACCACCGCCATCTTCGATAGCACGCAGTTCGAATTCTGGAGTGGCCTACTCCACCGGCACTACCTGCTACGCCCCTTCTCCCAATCTGCAGGCGGCCTACAACCAGCCTTACGAGATCAATGGGCAGTGGTACCACCCACTGCAAAGTGCCCAGGGGTATAACCAGACGGGCACGGCCTCATGGTATGACATCGCATCTTCCAGTCACGTCACGGCCATGGGTACTGCCTTTCACGACAACCGCTTGACGGCTGCAAGCCGGGTGCTGCCGCTACCCACATGCGTGCGCGTCACCAATCTGCAAAATGGCCGTAGCATTTTGGTCTTGGTCAATGATCGCGGCCCCTTCGTTGCTGGACGCATCATGGATTTATCGATTGGCAGCGCGCGTGCCCTAGGCATCGTCAACCAAGGAACGGCGCAGGTACAGATTCAAGCAGTGCAGAGCAGCGTTCCCGCACCAGCGCCCTATCGTCCGCAGGTAATTCCGCAACTGGTTCCGGTACAGAACGTTCGACCGGTCGCACCCAGTGTGCCCCCCGCCCTGCAGTTGTCTGGCTCCGGCGCAGCAAATTCCCAAGCAAAGCTGCGCTCGGTGGTGGCCAGCGCTTTTGCCAGTCCCCAGCAACCGATATCGGTTCCCGCAAAGCCAGCGGCGAAGCCAATCACGACAGCTGTGCGGCCGGTGCTTTCCGCCCCACAGCTCGAAGATGTGATATATCTGATCAGCAGCCAACCCATGGAATTGCAGCGAGCACGTGAGGAGCAGCAAAAATTACAGGCTTTCGGAATTACGACGGCACATCTGGTCCCCGCTGCCCAGGGCTATATGGTCAAGATCGGCCCATTGGCAAGCACTGACAATACCGAGAGCTATGTACACAGCCTACGCCGCCTACAGTTGGGCGATTTTCAGCTCAGTCAAAAAAGCGTCGACTGATCAGGCCTCGGTGCTCGTACTGAAGATGGTATCGAGCACCGCATCTCCCCGAAATTCCTCACCCATGAGGCTTTCCACCAGCAGCTGACCGCCCAGCACCTCGGGCGCGATTACCAGATCGACCCCGGTCTGACGCAAGCGCTGCAAATGCCGCTGGTTTCCCACCAGAGCCACAGTTTTCCCGGGGACCGCCATCTCCTTGGCCGTAAGGACGATGAAGGCATTTTCACTATCGTCATTGCGCAGCGCCAGAACTCCCAAAGCCCGCATCGCACCAGCGCGACGAAGAATTTCGGGATCTGTAGGGTCACCCACGAAAAGGTCGTCCTCCGGTAACCACAACGGTTCCGGTCGTGCCGGCGCGACCACGAGCACACGCAGGTGGCGGCGGCGCAGGGCCCGGTAGGTATTCTGCGCGAAGAGATTGTCACCGATGAGGACATAATGGTCACTCCAGTCGGATTTTTTCTCTCCCAGTAGCAGGCGTTGCATCCGCCCATTGATCAGCGGTACCACCACGGCCGAGATCGAAGTGGCGAAAACGGTGATCCCAAGGATGATGATGGAGATGACGAAATAGCGTGCTTCCGGGCTTTTGGGGACGATGTCACCGTAGCCGACCGTAGACATGGTCACCACGGCAAAATAGAGGGCCGACTCCAACGATTTGATTTGCGGGCTGAAACCGGCTCCCAGGACATAGGAACCAAAGACTGCGTAGCTCAGCAGTAACACGATGGAAAGAAACGCAAAAAGGGTACCGGCGGCGACACTCGACCGGGAAAAATGTCGGCGAAAGACCAGTAAACCCAGCAAAATCAAGCCGTTGAATGCCAGCATGGCGACACTGAGATGCTGGTATCGGTGCAGCAAAAGCGCGAGACTGATCGCCGAAATCATCAGCGTCAGGGCCCAGGAGAGGCGGGAGCGGAACACCAGCCCAAAGGCCATGATCAGGAGCACCGCACCCACGACTAGCGCTGGAATGGCGCCAAGCTGAGACATGATCGGCAGATCTGTGAGGTTGCTGCTGGGAGTGATCACCGACAATTCTGGGATCAACGACTTCAAGGCCGGCAGGGCATGCAGCAAAGAGAGCGCGCCCAACGCCGCCACCGCCAAAGCCAAAGGAATTTGCGGGAACCAACGATCGAGACGCAAAACGGCGCGCGTGCGCGTGCCCCAGCGGCGCAAGCGCTGCCAGGGAGAAAAATGAAACAGTTCAGTAGCGCGGATCATGGACAAAAATCCCCGCTACCGACCTTCACGTTATGGGTGCTCGTTACCATCATCGCTGGTAAAGGTACTCTTCATTCCCATTACCATGGCGACGACCCAGAGCAGACTCAGCACGATAAACAAAGCATAAAACATGACTACTCTCCTAGTTTCTTACTATCGACTTGAGACAATATTAGAACACGAACGTTTACTCAAATTCCAATCGAGCTCAGCCGAAGGCCTGCGCCGGATTGACGACGATGTTGGTAAACGTATGCAATTTCAGCTTGGGACGCAAATAGGAGAGGATCGCGGCCTTCGCCAGTGGCAAGGCCTGCCAGGCATTGCCGCCACCATCCTCCACCACCGCCGCCACAGCGATTTTCGGGTGATGATAAGGCGCCCAGCCGATAAACAGGGAATCATCGTTATAGATAGTGCGTCCGTCTTTGTAGCCCACCGGGACCTCGGCGGTGCCGGTCTTGCCCGCGACGCTCAAGCCCGGATAGGCGACGGTCTTACAGGTGCCCGAAGTAACACAGGCGCGCATCCCCTCGCGCACGGCACGTAAGGCGAATCCCGGTATGTGCAAGCGGCGTGCCGGCGGAAAATCGGGCTCGGTGATCTGACCCGTTTGCGGGTTTTTCAGGTCCTTCAGTAAATGCAGGTAGGGCAAATGACCCCCATTGGCAATGGCAGCAACCGCACGCACCAGCTGGGTTGGGGTGACCAAGAGATACCCCTGGCCGATCCCTAGGATCACCGTATCACCGGTATACCAAGGCGCATGTAGATGACTGATTTTCCAAGAGGGTGTGGGTACGAATCCGGCAGCGCTGCCGGCGATGTCGATGGGTGCCGGTCTACCAAAACCGAAGCGCCACAGGGTCTGGTCCTGCAGCTGAATCCCCATTCTCAACGCCAATTTATAAAAGAAAACATCGACCGACCAAGCCAGCGCCTTGCGCAGTCCGGTCTCACCGAAACCTGCGCGATACCAGTCCCAGAAGACGTGCCCGCCGACTTTGATATAGCCGGGGCAGTAGGTATGGAAATCTGGACGGATGATGCCTTTCTGCAGGGCTTCGAGGGAATAGAAGGGCTTGATGGTGGAGCCGGGGGGATAGAGCCCAGCCACGGTTCGGTTGAGCAACGGATGGTCGGGGTCGTGCAGCAGCGATTGCCAATGCTTGCTGCTGATACCAGCGACAAACCAGTTGGGATTGAAACTGGGATTACTGACACTGGCGAGGATCGCGCCGGTATTGGGGTCAATGGCGATCAGGGCCCCCCGGTAGTGCTCCTTTTCCATGACGTGGGCAACGGCCTGTTGCACCCGCAGACGCAAGGTCGTGTGTACCGTATCGCCTGGCTTGGGCGCCACCCGACGCAGAGGCGCCACCGGGTCCCCTAAAGCATTCACGCTGCGGATGTCATAGCCAAACCGCCCACGCAATTGCCGTTCCAGGGTATACTCCAAGCCACTGACGCCAATCGTATGCCGATATAGATACTGCTGCGGATCGAACCCTTGCAGGTCTCGTTGCGTGACCGGCCCGACATAGCCGATCGTGTTGGCAAAGAGACTGCCATAAGGGTAATAGCGGTGCCAACGCACGGCGAGACGAACTCCCGGGTATGCCTCCTCACGCACGGCAAAGCGCGCCAGCAGTTCGGGCGAGAGGTGGGCGAGCAGGACGCGCGGCAGATAGGCTGGCTTGTCATCGATGGTATGCAAAAGGTGACGTATGGTCTTTTGCGGGATCGGGAAGTCCTGCTGCAGCCTGTGCAAGGTGGCATGCAGGTGATGAATTTCATCTGGGATCAGCTCGAGGACGTAGTACGCGCGATTAGCCGCCAACACCTGGCCATGATCCGCCAGAACCAGACCGCGGGGCGGCGCCAGAGGGACGATGGCGGTATGATTGGCACGAGCCAACTGACGAAAGCGCCGATACTGAAAGACCTGCAGGTCGATCACCCGGGCGGCGAGTACCAGCAGCAGCACTAGCAAAACCAGCGCCGCCCACCCCAGGCGTCGGCGGAAGCGACGCGACTCGTCCCGATGCGTATCCATGTGCAAGGAATAGAGGACAGAAAGGGCAAAGAGTTCCCGGCACCAACAGGGATATTCATCACCGTTCACAGGCTGTCTGGGAACTTCCCCGTGGCCTGCCCGTCATAGTCTACGTCAAACAACAGGGGAACAGCCGAATTATGACCGCAAAATCCGCAAAATCTCGCAAAATGATCCTTGCTGTCGGCAGCGCCGTATTTGCCGTGGGTTTGGGAGCCGTTGGCGTCTCTTTTGCCGCCAACGAGGAGATGCCCATCCCCAAGCCGGTTCTGCATGCGCCCGGTCCAAAGATGGTACCGGTACCGGATTTCAGTCCAATCGTCGAGAAGTATGGTAATGCGATTGTCAAAATCGATGATTCCGATACCAAGGTCGTCGGTGGCGCCCAGGGGCAGAACCCCTTCCCGAAGAACTCTCCGTTCTATCAGTTTTTCCAGAACTTCCCCGGCGTGCAGCCACCGCAGAGGGAGAAAGAAGAGGCCCTCGGCTCGGGTTTCATCATTTCCCCCAACGGCTACATCGTCACCGCCGGCCATGTGGTGCGCGGCATGCACCACATCATCGTCACCCTCACGAACCATCGCGCGTATCCGGCCAAGGTGGTCGGTCTCTCGGTGCGTTATGATACGGCCCTGCTAAAAATCGACGCCCACAATCTGCCAACGGTGGAACTGGGGAACGCCAACGACCTGAAAGTTGGCCAGTGGCTGCTGGCCATCGGCATGCCCTTCGGCTTCTATAACACCGTGACCCAGGGCGTGGTGAGCGCTCTGGATCGTTCTTTGCCGCACGATGATGAATATATCCCCTTCATCCAGAGCGATGTGCCGATTAATCCAGGTAACTCTGGCGGCCCCATCTTCAATATGTCCGGGCAGGTGGTCGGAATCAACGATCAGATCTACACCAACGATGGTGGCTATATGGGCCTCTCATTCAGCATCCCCATCAATACCGCCATGCGCGCCGTGGATGCTTTCCTTGCCCACAAAAAGTTACGTTTTGGCTGGCTGGGCGTCGATGTGCAGGAAGTGACACCGCAAATGGCACAGGCTCTGCATCTGAAAGAGCCGGTAGGGGCGCTGGTAGCCAATGTGGAACCCAATGAAGCAGCGGCTAAGGCGGGACTGAAGACTGGCGATGTCATCGTCACCTATGACCACAAACCGGTATACAGTGTCGGCTCCCTGCCTCCGCTGGTGGGCGACACGCCGCCGGGGACGAGGGTTCCCATCGGCATCCTGCGCAATGGCAAACCGGAAACCATCGATGCCGTCATTGGCACCATGCCACAAAAAATGCGCCATGCCGAGATGGACAAGGTGGTGGATATTCATCGGCTGGGCCTGCGGGTAAGCAGCCTGGATGCGGCCGAGAAAAAGGCCCTGGGGATTCGCCACGGTGTCCTCATCGAGAGCGTCTATCCCGGCCCAGCGGCAGAAATCGGCCTGCATGAGGGCATGGCCATTCAGGAGATCAATCAACAGGCCGTCGACAGTCCCCAGCAGCTGGAGAGCATCGTCAAAGGTCTTCCGGCGCATCAGCCGATTTCCGTGCTGATCCGTCAGGGGCATAACAGTCTCTTCGTGGTCATCCATCTGCCCAAAGAGTAAGGAAATCGACAGATGAATCTCTCCCTGCGGCGCCTGCGGGCGCCTCTGCTGGCGTTGTGCTTCTCTCCCATGGGCGTCTCTCTGGCGCAAGCGGCGGACCTGCAGCCTCCGCCGCCGCCCATTCCCGACTGCAAGAGCTACGTGCTGATGGATTTTCGCACCGGCGCCATCATTGCCGAAAAAGATCCAGACCTGCAGCTGCCACCTGCGAGTCTCACCAAATTGATGACCGCGTATTTGACCTATCGCGCCCTCGCTGAGGGACGCCTGCATTGGAATCAGCAGATACCCGTCAGTAACGTGGCCTGGCACACCGGCGGATCCAGCATGTTCATTCAGCCCAACCTGCCGGTCACCGTTAGCCAGCTCATGCACGGGCTGATCATCGACTCCGGCAACGACGCCGCTGTCGCCCTAGCCCAGGCGGTCGCTGGCAATCGCGCCGCTTTTGTCGAGGAGATGAATGCCGAGGCGCAGAAAATGGGACTCGAAGGGGCGCATTATAGCAATGTCGATGGTCTGCCTGACCCCGGCCTGCATCTTTCGGCCATGAACATTGCGACCATTTCCCGCAATCTGATCCAGAAATACCCGCAGGTGATCGACATTTCCAAGATCAAATATTATCGCTACAACCACATCACGCAGCGCAGTTGGAATCCCGCCCTCTTTGGCCATCCGAGCATCGACGGGCTGAAAACCGGCCACACGAATGCCGCTGGTCACTGCATGGATACCACCGCCATTCGCCACGGACGGCGTTTGATCGCCGTCGTCATGGGGGCGCCGAACTGGCCTGCCGGCGTGAACGATGTCGTCGCCCTGCTCGACTATGGCTACACCTTCACCGGCGATGTGGAAGCAGTGAAGGCAGGGACCGTGCTGGGCAAATACAGCGATCCGCAACTGGACCCGGAGGATTTCGCGGTCAAGGCGGCAGAGGATGTCTGGGTAACCGTACCGGAGGGGGAGCAGAAGGATCTGCAGCGCACAGTCAGCTACGACAAGCTGGGGGACAAAGCAGTGGCTGCCGGCGCCGTCGTGGGCCACTTACAGATTACCCTGCACGGTAAAGTGCTTGGCGAAACCCCGCTGGTGGCTGCTGAGGCTGCCAAACCTGCGGGCACGATCGGCACTCTCTGGCATCAAGCCGAGAACGCGCTGTAATCTAGGACTCCCTGCCTTGCCGATCGGATGAGGAGGCAAGCGGATCGCTAAGGCGCTGGCGTCCCCAGACGGCGCGCCTGTTCGCGAGGCAACCGGCGCGCCCGCCAACTGGCGTAGAACAGCGCGGGCAGGATCGCCGCTATCCAGAGGGCCAGGGACCAGCCGAGGGGATAGGCCAAAGGAAAGAGGGATTCCCAAAGCACCCACCAGAAGAGCAGCGTAGCCACGACCGGCAAGAGAAAATGGAAGAAGACGCGACCGGTGCGGGAGTCATCACCCGCTGGCAGACGCATCAAGGCCAGATTCATCAGGGTATGGGCAGTCACCAGCCCAATCAGTACGGCCGTCGTCATGACATTGAAGCCATTGCTGGGCCCGAAAACTAGGCCAAACAGGATTGCCAAGGCCAGCGCCAACGCGGTGAGAAAGTTGATGGCGCCCTGGGGGGCACGTTGCCCGTTTACCAAAGCGAAGCGAGTGTGCAGCAAGCGATCGCGAGCAATGGCGAAGAGCACCCGTGCCGAACCATTCAACAAGGCCAGACCGTCGGCCATGGCGCTGTTGATGGCCAGGATCACCAACGCCGCCGCACCCCAGAACCCGAGATATTTTTCAAATACCAGCACCCCCGGAGCGCCGTTGGCAGCAAAGCTGCGCATGTCGTGCATCCCCCAGCCCACGGTCAAGGCATAGGCTGACAGAACCAGCGCTGCGCCGACCAGACTCAGGGATACCAGTGCCGCCTTGCCGATCACCCGTCCGTTCTGGGTGCGTACCCCACGCGCCTCCTCGGCCAAGGGTGTGTGGCTACCAATGCCGATAAAACTGGTGATCGCAAAGATCATTCCCATCGCTACGCCCTTGAAGCCGACGTCCGCGGTGCTGAAGGGCGCCCACGGATGGGCGGGCAGGGCACGACTGATGATGAACAGCGAACTACCCACCAAAAACAGGATTTCCATCAGGCTGGTGAGTGCCACCGTACGAATGCTGGGCCGAATGCCAGCCACACTGAGCAGCCACGGGACACCCACAAAGAACAAAATACTGGCAATCCAGAACCAGGAAGGTAGTGCGATGCCCAGGCTGCGCGCGAGTCCAGGCAGAAAGACGCCGCCCACATAGACGGGGATCGCCCCGACACTCAGGGTTTGATAGAAGATCACCATGAAACCCGTCACCAGCGCCGCTGGCGCCCCCAAACCTGCCGAGACAAAACTATAATATCCGCCGGCCGAGGCCCGATGCTTGGTCAGGTGGTAGATGGTGTTCACCTCGATGAACATCAGGATGAAGGCTGCAAGATAGGAGAGCGGCATGGCTACCAAGGCGAAAGCAGCACCGGCAGTCATGAAAGCGACCACATCACAGGTCGGCGCCATGCCGGATATGCTCTGGCCCACCAAGCCCCAGAAGCTCACGACATCACGCTGTAACGTACTGGAATCTGACATGCTTTGCGCCTTTTTGCAACACTGTTGCATAGCATGGTAGCGATTCGCACGCAAATGTCAACAACACTACCGGCTTGAAAGACGGTAATGGCAGGTCAGTGCCTTGGGTGACTGGTCTTGCGGGGCTGGAATAGCGGATTTGAGAAGAATCACTGCCCGTTCAATCGCTTCTCAAGCAAACAAACCGCGTCTGACATCAATGCTTCTGGGGGCATCAATGCTTCTGGGGACGACTTTGCCGGGTCCAAAGTTCTGCGTAATGCCCACCGGCCTGCAGTAGTTGCTGATGATTACCGGTTTCCAGCACCTGGCGACCTGCCTTTCTCATTCCTACAACAACGCCCCGAACACTGCGGTCGGTGAAGGAGCGGGAGGTACACGGCCCCTTGACGGGTCTGGGCTTTCTCCATAATATTCTGCTCCTTTCCGGCGCACCACGCCGGCAGTCCCATTGGTGGAGGTTCTGATGTACGCAGTAGTCGAGAATGGCGGTAAGCAGTATCGAGTGGCAGTAGGTGACAAGCTGCGCCTGGAGAAGATGGAAGCCGAGGCTGGCAGCGAGCTGGTTCTCGACCGTGTACTGCTGCTCGGCGAAGGCGAAGAAGTCCAGGTGGGACAGCCGCTCGTCGCCGGTGCCAGTGTCAAGGTTACGGTGCTGAGCCAAGGTCGCGCCGACAAGATCCACATCTTCAAGATGCGTCGTCGCAAGCATTTCCGGAAACGGCAAGGTCATCGTCAGTACTACACCGAAGTCCGCATCTCCAGCATCGACGCCTAACCCAGGAGCAAACGAATATGGCACACAAGAAAGCAGGCGGTTCCTCGCGTAACGGGCGCGACTCCGAATCCAAGCGTCTGGGCGTCAAACGTTATGGCGGACAGGCGGTCATCGCTGGCAACATCATCATCCGCCAGCGGGGTACGCAGTATCACCCTGGTGCTAACGTCGGCATCGGCAAGGATCATACCCTCTTCGCCCTGAGCGATGGTGTGGTACATTTCGAACGCAAAGGTCCGCGTCAGGTGCGCACCGTAAGCGTCATCAACGGCTGAGTATAGCCATCGGGAAGGCCCCGCCCCGGTTTTGCGGGGCGGGGTTTTTTCATGCAATTTCTCGACGAAGTCCGTATCACGGTGGGAGCCGGCAATGGGGGCCACGGCTCTGTCAGCTTCCGTCGGGAAAAATTCATCCCCTTCGGCGGTCCCGATGGCGGCGATGGCGGGCGAGGGGGCGACGTCTACCTCGTGGCTCAGGAAAACCTCAACACCCTCATCGATTTCCGCTACCAGCGGCGCTATCGTGCCGAAAATGGTCACGGTGGCGCTGGTCGACAAATGACCGGGCGGGCCGGAAAGGATCTGGAAATTGCCGTCCCCGTCGGCACCTTGGTCTATGACGAAGATACTCGCGAACTACTTGGTGACCTGCGCGAAAACCAACAGCGCCTGTTGATCGCCAAGGGTGGACGCGGTGGGCATGGCAATCTCTGGTACAAGACCAGCGTCAACCGCGCACCCCGTCAGTTTGAAAAGGGTGGACTTGGGGAAGAGCGCAACCTGCGGCTGGAACTGCGCCTGCTTGCCGACGTCGGCCTGCTGGGCCTGCCCAATGCCGGCAAGAGCACCTTCATCCGCGCCGTCAGTGCTGCCAAACCCAAGGTCGCCAGTTACCCCTTCACCACCCTGCACCCGCAGCTCGGCGTCGTCCGGGTGGGCGAACACGAGTCGTTCGTCCTCGGCGATATCCCTGGCTTGATTCCCGGTGCCGCCGAGGGCGCAGGTCTTGGCACCCGCTTTCTGCGTCATTTGCGCCGTACTCGGCTGCTGCTGCACCTGGTCGACATAGCCCCGCTCGAAGAGAGCGATCCGGCACAGAGCGTAACCGCCCTGGCGGCGGAGCTCGAGGCGTACAGCAGCGAACTAGCCGGCCGTCCGCGCTGGCTGATCGGCAACAAGGCCGATCTCCTGCCCCTCCCGGAAGCCGCACAACGCTTTCAGGCAATCTGCAAAGAACTTGCCTGGGAAGGTCCGGCCTTTCTCGTCTCGGCGGCGACGGGCGCCGGCTGCAAGGAGGTGACGCAGGCCATCTGGCGTGCCCTGCCGGAAATTCCGCCGGCCCCAGAACCCAGCGGCGATATCGACTGGTATGACGAGGAAGGCGCCGCCGAAGAGAGTGATTGGGACGAAGAGGATTGGGGCGACACCGATTGGGAGGATGAGGAAGAGGAATGACCCGCAGCGAACTCGCCGAAACCCATCGTTGGGTCGTAAAGATCGGCAGCAGCCTGCTCACCAATGACGGCAAAGGACTGAACCACCCCGCCATTGCGGCCTGGGTTGCGCAGCTCACCGAGTTGCACCGCCAGGGACTGGAGCTGATCCTGGTCAGCTCCGGCGCCGTGGCAGCAGGCATGGAACGCCTCGGCTGGCAAACCCGTCCGCGCGCCCTGGCCGAACTTCAGGCCGCGGCCAGTATTGGCCAGGCCGCCCTGGTCCAAGTCTATCAAGGATATCTGCAGGCGGGCGGCATGATCGGCGCCCAGGTCCTCCTCACCCACGAAGATCTGCGCGACCGCCAGCGTTACCTCAGCGCCCGCGCCACCCTACGTACCCTGCTGGAGATGGGCAGCCTACCCATCATCAACGAAAATGACGCCGTTGCCAGCGCAGAACTGCGTTTTGGCGACAA
This sequence comes from Acidithiobacillus sp. AMEEHan, assembly GCF_030996345.1. Lineage (NCBI taxonomy): Bacteria > Pseudomonadati > Pseudomonadota > Acidithiobacillia > Acidithiobacillales > Acidithiobacillaceae > Acidithiobacillus > Acidithiobacillus sp. AMEEHan. The sequence continues at coordinate 502,372 of NZ_CP118747.1, forward strand.
CGACACCCTCGCTGCCATGGTGAGCAACCTGCTGGAGGCCGACCTGCTGATCATCCTCACCGATCAGGCGGGTCTGTATGAAGCCGATCCGCGCCAGCAGCCCGACGCCATGCTTCTGCACGAAGTGCGCGCCGGCGATCCGCAATTGCTGGCCATGGCCGGCGGCGCTGGTAGCAAGGTCGGTACCGGGGGCATGCGCAGCAAGGTAATGGCCGCAAGCCGGGCGGCACGTTCCGGCACCGCCACCATCGTTGCCAGTGGCCATGAACCTGACGTGTTGCTGCGCCTGTACCGCGGGGAGGTGCTCGGCACCCGTTTTCAGCCACAAATCCCTCGGCTTGCTGCGCGCAAGCGCTGGTTCCTTGGGCAGTTACGGCCTATGGGCCGACTGCGGCTCGATGCAGGCGCGGTCCGCGTCCTGCGGGAAAAAGGCTCCAGCCTGCTACCGGTAGGGGTAACCGGGATCGAGGGAGAATTTCAGTGTGGCGACCTGGTCTCCTGCCTGGATCCCGAGGGGCAAGAGATTGCCCGCGGACTGATCAATTTCGCCAGCGCCGAAGTGCTGGCCCGCCTGGGGAAAAACAGCGCCGAGATTACGGAGCTATTTGGCGAGCAGGAGGCGGTGGAGCTCATCCACCGCGACAACCTCGCCCTGCTCCCCTGACGGTTCTAGATGTGCCCCTCCGGGGCAAGCACGCAGGGTTGCTCGCTGTCGCCGGTTTCCACCTGCAGGGTGGGATGGTGAATCTGGAAATGCTCAGCTAGCTCTTCGGCAAGCTCGTGCAGAAAATCGTCACCTCTTGGTCCGTCTGGCATCAACAGATGAGCCGTCAGGGCGTTTTCACTTGTGCTCATGGCCCAGATGTGCAGATCGTGCACCTCCTGCACGCCCGGCCGGGCAAGGAGAAAATGCCGCACGGCCAGCGGATCGATCCCTTTGGGTACGGCATTGAGGGCAAGACCAATCGACTCCTGCAGCACGCCCCAGGTAAACCAAACAATGAAGGCACTGACCAGAATACTCGCGGCGGCATCGAGCCAGACCCAGCCGGTAAACAGAATGACGATTCCCGTGCCTACCACCCCGAGCGATAGTGTGGCATCCCCCGCCATATGCAGGAAGGCGGCGCGCAGATTGAGATCCTCTTTTTGCCCGGCGACGAACAGGAGAGCCGTCGCGGTGTTGATGAGCACACCGACCGCTGCCACGATGATGATATCCCAGGCTGCGACTGGCGCCGGATGCAATAAACGCAGGATGGCTTCCCAGATGATGCCACCGGTGACCAGGAGCAGAAGCACCGAGTTGCCCAAGGCGGAGAGGATCGAGGCGCCACGCAGACCGTAGGTGAAGCGCAGTGAAGGAGAACGCTGCGCCAGCTTACTCCCCCCCCAGGCCAGCAGCAGGCCAAAGACATCCGCAAAGTTGTGTCCCGCGTCTGCCAACAAGGCTAAGGAGTCTCCCAGAATGCCAAACGCGATTTCCACCAAAACGAAAGCGACGTTCAGAGCGATGCCAATAGCGAAGGCCCGCCCAAAATTTGCTGGCACATGGTGCTGGTGGCCATGGTGACCATGCCCGTGCAATTGCTCGTGATGCTCCAAATCTCCCGCCACGTGCTGCATTTCCCCTCCCAGAGATGTAATTGTCGTAGTGTACGCATCGCTGCAGACGCTTGCAATCCCGGCGCAGAGCTGCATTAATACGACTAGAGCGTCTGCGCACGGAGTCAAACCATGAAGCGCATCATACTTTTCCTGGCAACCAATCTAGCCATCCTGCTGGTGCTCAGCATTTCCTGGACCATTCTGTCGCAGCTCTTCGGCTTTGATCAGGCCAGCGCGGGAATCCACTTACCGACTCTGCTGGTTTTTTCTTTGCTTTTTGGGTTTGGTGGTGCGTTCATTTCCCTATTGATGTCGAAGTGGGTAGCCAAGCGCAGCGTCGGTGCCGAAGTCATCCAACAGCCAAGCAATCCCACGGAACATTGGCTATTGCAAACCGTGCAGCGCCACGCGACTGCCGCCGGAATTGGCATGCCGGAGGTCGCGATCTATCCCTCGCCCGAGATCAACGCCTTTGCCACCGGCGCCAGTCGCAATCACGCCCTGGTTGCCGTCAGTACCGGCCTGTTGCAGCAGATGAACGCCGATGAGGCGGAAGCCGTGCTCGGACATGAAATCGGTCACATCGCCAATGGCGACATGGTCACGCTCACCCTGATTCAGGGCGTGGTCAACACGTTCGTCCTCTTTTTCGCCCGCATCATCGGCAATTTGGTGGACCGCGTCGTGTTTCGCAATGACGAGGGCAGTGGGCCCGCCTATTGGATTACCACCATCGTGGCCGAGATGGTTCTTGGTCTGCTGGCCAGCAGCATAGTTCTATGGTTTTCCCGCCAGCGGGAATTTCGTGCCGATGCCGCCGGCGCCCGCTTTGCCGGACGCAACAAAATGATCGCGGCCTTGGAACGCCTGCGTGCGTCCCACGAAGAAAGTCATCTACCCAAGGCCTTGACCGCCTTCGGCATTCTCGGACATGGCAGCATCTCGCGCCTGTTCATGAGCCATCCTCCGCTCGAGGAGCGCATCGCTGCCCTGCGGCAGCAGAGCTAGGGAAGGGACGTTACCAGAAGCGGGCCTTCAGCTTCCCTGCCCTTCCAGGGAACAGACGCCATTTTCCTGCATGCCCTTGCAGGTACCATAGAGGGAAAGACTGTGATCGGTGATATGAAAGCCCCGCTCGGCAGCGATCTGCAACTGGCGGTTCTCCAGTGTTTGATCAAAAAATTCGAGGACTTTGCCGCAGGCGGTGCAGACCATGTGGTCATGATGGCCACTTTCATTGAGCTCGAAGACGGCGCGGTCGCCTTCGAAATGGTGGCGACGTACCAGGCCCGCCATTTCGAACTGCGTCATGACGCGGTAGACAGTTGCCAAGCCTACCTCTTCTCCGGCGTCGAGCAGCTGTCGGTAGACCTCTTCTGCCGTCAGGTGCCGCGTCTCGCTGGCCTCGAGAATTTGCAGGATCCGCAGGCGCGGTAGGGTGGCCTTCAGACCAGCCCGTTTCAGTTCTTCACTATTCATCCGATCCAATGGCAAGTGGCGCGTTCTTTTAGTAGCATAGTGGCACCGTACGCCCAAGACAAGGATCATGCGCACATTCTCTTTTCTCGCGAGCACCCTCCTTCTCTGCACCGCCCTGAGCGCCTGCAGCATCTATCGCGTCAACGTGCAGCAAGGTAATGTCGTCAGTCAGAAAGAACTGGCGCAAATCCACAAAGGCATGGACAAGGCCGAGGTCAGCGCAGTGCTGGGTGCGCCTTTGTTGCAGGACCCCTGGAATTCCGATGAATGGGTTTACAGCTACAGTGACAAACCGGCCTATGGCAGTACCACGGTGCGCAACATCATCCTGCATTTCACCCGAAACGGCAGCTTACAAAGCATCAGCGGCGACGTGAAGGCTCTGGCAAGCAAATAAAACGCAAAACGCTCAGCCGGAATTTTTTGCCAGACGCTGGTTACCATAGACCTGCCGTGCCCGCTGTCCGAAGCGCTGCACCATGGTTTCCGCTGCTTGCTTGAAGATCGGTTCCAGGAACGCGCCGATTAGGCGGCTGGCAAATTCAAAGCGCATGTCCAGAGTCACTCGCGTGCCACCTTCCACGGGCTCCAGCTGCCAAAGTCCTTCCAAGAAGCGAAAGGGGCCATCGACCAGACGCACCTCGGCCAGTTTCGGACGCTGGTAGCGGTTGCGCGTGGAAAAGGCTTTTCCGAAGGAATTGTGGGCGATGCGGATCTCGGCAACCACTTCATCGCCACGATCCTGCAGGATACGGGTGGCGCCACACCAGGGCAGGAATTGCGGATAACTGCGGATATCTTCGACCAGGGCAAAGATCTCTTCGGCGCTGTAGGGTAACACCGCCGTCTTGCGGATATGGTGCATCAAGCTCCTCGACTCAGTAGCGACGCGAGCCCAACGCCCGCGCCTGAATGCGACGATCGATCTGGGCCAGCAGCCACTCCAGCAGCCGTCGCCAAATGGACCGGCGTTGCCAGTGCTCCGCAGAAATCTCCTGAGAGCGAGCAAATTCGCGCAGAAACAGGGTGCGCAGCAGAGCCAGGGGAGGCAGACCTTTTACTTCGAGATTGAGCTCGCGGTTGAACCAGAGGCTCAGAAAATCGAGGTTGGCCGAACCGACCGCGCCCCACTGACCATCCACCAAAACATATTTGGCATGCAGGAAACTTTCCTGATACTCGTACACCCGCACACGATGTCGCAACAGCTTTTGATAATACGCCTGAATGCCCAGGCGCAAAAGGGGATGATCCGTCACTCGGCCCGCCAGCAGCACGCGTACATCCACGCCGCGACGCACGGCGCCATACAGGGCCGAGAGAACGATGGGATCGGGATTGAAGTAGGGGGTAGCGATCCACAGACTCTCCCGCGCCGAGCGGAAAGCGGCGAGATAGCGGCGGCGAATCGTATAGCGATCCGGTGGCGAACCCGCCAGCAGGCGCACTATGGCATCGGTGCTCCGATCGATGGATCCGTCGGGAAAGGCGCGCAATTCCTTGTGCGACAGCGGGCGGTTTTTCAGAAACAGGCGGCGGACCAGAGGCACGATCGGCCCGCGACAGGCAAAGAGTGTATCACGGTAGGGAAGCTGCCCCGGATCGCCACGCAGCCAAGCATCGGCAAGGGCAACGCCGCCCACCGCCAACCATTGTTGGTCGATGAGCACGATGCGCCGATGGCTGCGGCGCAGGCTCCTCTCCCAACCGCGCCAGGCAAGGCGGTGATACCACTCGAAAGTGCCACCAGCGGCACGCAACTTCTGAATCCAGCGGTCGGGGAATCCACGACTACCCACCGCATCGAGACGCAGGTGCACCAATACACCGTCACGCGCCTTCGCGCAGAGGATGTCGAAAATTTCTTCCGGCCAATTGCCCGCTTGAAAAATATAGTTCTCGAACAGAATTTCCTGCTCCGCAGCACGTAGCTTTTCCACCAGATGGCGCGCAATGACTGGCATCTCCGTCAGCAGTGTCCAGTCCATAGCGGGTAGCCAGGCCGGATTACGCCGCGCCATCTTTGCCCTTCACCATTTTCGCCATTGCTCAACCTTGCGCCGGATCTTCCTGCCGGCAGTCTACCCCAGGCACCATATCGGGACTATGGCGCCCCGCACCTTGTGCGCCGCGTCGCGCTTTGCGCTAAGATCGCGCTCTGATCCACAGCTTGGGATGTCATGAGCAGCAGCACCATTGCCCTCAATCGTGAGGCGAGACACGAATACTTCATCGAGGAGCGCTTCGAGGCCGGTATCGCCCTTGAAGGGTGGGAAGTGAAGTCCCTGCGGGCCGGACGCCTGCAGCTCAAGGACAGCTATGTGGTGATGAAAAATGGAGAGCTCTGGCTGCTGGGCGCGCACATCAGCCCCCTACCCACTGCCAGCACCCACATCCAACCAGACCCGACCCGTACCCGCAAACTGTTGATGCATCGCCAGGAAATCAATCGCCTGATTGGTGCCGTCGAGCGCAAGGGCTTTACCATCGTCCCCCTGGCGATGTACTGGAAGCAGGGGCGCGCCAAGGCCGAGATCGCCCTGGTCAAGGGGAAGCAGGCGCACGACAAGCGTGCCACGCTCAAAGAACGCGAGTGGCAACGGGACAAGGCGCGCATTCTGAAAGGTGGCGCACGCGATGGCTAAGGCGCAGGAGACCGGCGAGCACCATCTTCTCCATGCCCTCTTGCTCTTCGTCTTTGCCCTCTGGCTCTTTGCTTTTCATACCGGCGACGCGAGTCTTTGGGACATCGACGAGCCGAACAACGCCCAGTGCCTGAAGGAAATGATCGCCCACAACAATTACGTGGTGCCGACTTTCAATGGTCAGTTGCGACCGGACAAACCCATTCTCAATTATTGGTTGATGGACCTGGGAGTACGCGCCCTGGGCATGAACAGTTGGGGCCTGCGCATCGGTTCGGTTCTCATGGGCGCGCTCTTGGTACTGTATCTGACGCTGGCGCTGCGGCGCCTGCTTGGGGCGCGTGCGGCCTTGCTCGGCGGCCTGTTTACCGCCACTGCATTGCACAGTCAGATCATCTTCCGCGCCGCCGTCCCCGACCCCCTGGTCATCCTGTTTACTACCGTCGCTCTCCTGGCCTATCTGCGCGGCTACATGTACCCGGAGGAGCGGCGCTGGCAATATCTTCTTTCCTATGCCGCCATGGCCTTGGGCACCCTCACGGAGGGGCCGATCTTTTTCCTGTTGCCTGGCCTGATCATCGTCGTCTTCCTGCTGCTGCGTCGCGATCTTCCGCATCTTTGGCGCGAAGGGCAATTACGCTGGGGCCTGTCGATCTTTTTGCTGCTCTGTTTGCCCTGGTATGTTGCCGTTGGCCTCGCGACTCACTGGCGTTGGGATCTGCTCTTCATTGCCCAACAGAATGTGGACCGCTACACCGGCGCCATGCAGGGACACCAAGGGCCTATTGTCTATTACCTCGTTACGACCTTTCTCGGCCTGCTACCCTGGTCGGTATTTTTCCCCCAGATGTTTGCCACCTTGTGGCTGCAACGGAAAGAGTATTTCCGTTCGCGCCCGGATCTGCTCTTTTTGGGCCTCTGGGCGGGGATCTGGATCGCTTTTTTCAGTCTGGGTGCGACCAAGTTGCCCAATTATGTATGGGAGGCCTATCCGCCTCTACTCGCCCTCCTCGCCTGGCGCATGGACCTTGCCTTGAGTGGTGTACACGCCTTTTGCGGACGTGGCGTCATCGCCTCGTTGTTGGGTCTGGCGGCGGTCGGCGGCATCCTGCTCGGGCTGGGTGCCACCCTGGTACCCCAGAGCTTGCCGCCCTTGGGATCGGTCGCCTACCTGGGCCTGCCCTATCTAATTGCCGCCCTGGTCGGCCTATATTTTGTCTATCGCCAGCAATTCCTGGGCGTGATCGGCAGCTTGGGAGTGGGGGCCGTTGCCCTAGCCTTCTGTATGATTCTGCTGCTCATGCCGGCCCTCGATCGCCTCAAGCCCTCGGTGCTCATGGGCGAGATGGTGCGCAGTATGGAAGGAGAGCGGCCCTACGCCATCGCCACCTGGCAGTGGTGGGATCCGAGTTTCCTGTTTTACGCCGGTCGCGGGGCCATGACCGCGACGCAGATCCAACAGCCCCGACAACAAATCCCGGAAATCTTGCGCTCCAGCCACGGGCCTCTGTTTCTGGTCCTGCCGCAAAAAGATATCGATGCGTTGCGCCAGCAACTGGATACTGGGGAATCGGCAAAAGTCCTCTATACTGGCTATGAGATGTACAGCCGACAAAATATTTCTTTGGTGCGTATCGATGCGAAATAGATTCTTGCTCGCCTTCCTGCTGCTCCTCGGCAGCCTGGTGATGTTTCCCTCGCAACCCGTACGAGCGCAAGACGCCGCGCCCCAGGCCGCAGATCACGATCTGCAATTCTGGGAAGCCCTCGGCCACTCCTACTATGTGCAGGAAGGAACCCGAGGTCCGTTGGTCTACCTATTTCTGGAACCTGACTGTCCCTACTGTCATGTGCTCTATGACTGGCTGCAAAATCCCGTCAGCACGGGCAAGCTCCGCCTACGCGTCATCATCATTGGTTTCCCGAACTCCCCTTCCAGCATGGGCAAAGCAGCGGCGATTCTCGGCGCCAAAGACCCCGTGCAGGCGCTCAAGGAAAACGAGAAGGGCTTTGCCATCCGCGATGGTGCGCCAGAGGGCGGCATTGCGCCAGCAAGCGCCGCACTGTCTCAGAAGCAGCTCGGCAAACTGCAGCGCAACTTTGCCTTTCTAGCGGGCAAGGAGTCCCTGCTCGATCCGCAGGGTGTGCAGCAGTCGGGGGTAAGCACGCCGATGCTGGTGTATCGCAGTGGCAAGCAGGTACAGTACGTCCTCGGGCTCCCTGACCATCAGCAATGGCAGCAGATCATCCACGGTTCTTGAGCCCGATACTGGCCATCCTGGCGCTACTCGCTGGCCTGGCCGCCCTGGGCACGGTGCTGTACCTGCAATTCGTCGGTGCCATCCAGCCCTGCAGTCTCTGCATTTATCAGCGGGTGGCGGATCTGGCGATGCTTTCGGCGATCGGCATCGGCTTTTTTGTCGGACGGCGCTGGCTCTGGTCTCTGGCTGCCTTGGCGGCACTGACCGGGGCAGCACTGGCGGGATGGCAGTGGCATCTGGCGCATGCGGCGACGCGCAAGGTTCAGGCCTGCGCGGCAGTTCAATTACTGTCGCAAGAAAATTTCTCATCCGGGAGCTTTGCCGGAAACTTGGCAAGCGCCCTGGCCGGGCACGGCTCCTGTGCAATTGCGGGACAGCAGCGATTCTGGGGCCTGCCGATCACCCATTGGAGTGTTGCCGTCTTTCTGCTCTGTGCGCTGTGGCTGCTCCTGGCGATTTTCTTCAGTACCCGGCGACCTTGAGGGCATCCCGGGCGGCTACCTGAGCCTGTCCCGCGTAGGAACGGCCAAAGAGCAACCAGTGATTGAGCAGGTGATACAGTTGGTAGAGGGGACGCCGAGTGGCATAGGCCTCGGCGTGGAAGGCCGGCGCTGCCAATTCTTGATAACTCTGCCAAAACGATGCTGGCGGCTGGGCGAACAGTTCCAGCATGGCAAGATCCATTTCTCGATCACAGACCGCTACCGCAGGATCAAAGAGCCAGACACCTCCTTCGGTCCCCGCGCCCCAATTACCGGACCACAGATCGCCGTGGGTGAGGGAGCCCTGTGGGGCATGATCGCGCAGGATCTCGGGCAGGGCCGCCAAAAGATCCGCGAACAGCTTGGCCTCGTCCCGCTCCAGGTCGATCTGCCCGAGGAGAAACTGCAGACGCTGCTCCCGAAAAAAGCTCAGCCAGTCTGCCGGGCTACTCCCACCCGTCTGTCGATTCCGCTGCCGGGTAGCGCCGAGAAAATTGTCATGCGGCCAACCAAACTGCGGCCAGGCCGGGCCATGCAGAGCGGCCAGAACGCTGCCCAGCGCAGCCCAGGCAGCATCGTCCTTGCGCGCAAAGCTCAGCAGCTGCAAGGCAAGGATTGTGTCGCCTGCCGCCTCCCAGAGTCCATAGACGCGGGGCACCGGCACACCCGCTGCCTGCAGGGCGCGCAAGCCGTCGGCTTCGGCTTCTACTTGGGCCTGCTCCTTACCGACCTTGAGGAACAGGGATTGATCCGCCCTATGGGCGCGATATATGCGAAAAAAATCGCTGGCGCCACTGGCTTCCACCTGCCAGTCGCCGCCCATCTCCCGCTCCAGCAGTCGCGCCAGATCCATAGCTCAGTCGACTTCTTCGCTGCCGCGCAGCTCCGCCACCGTGCGCAGGGCGGCCATCCGGCTTTCGGCCAGAATGTTCAGGTGGCCCATCTTGCGCCCCGGCCACGCCTCACTCTTTCCATAGAGGTAGGGTTTCACTTGCGGATGGCAAAGCCAGGCGTGCCAGTCCAGACCAGGCTCCTGCCAAAGTTCACCCAGCAGATTCAGCATCAGTGCCGGTGAGAGCAGGCGGGTATCGCCCAACGGCAAGTCGGTCAGGGCCCGTACCTGCTGGTCGAACTGGCTCTGCACGCAGGCGTCGAGGGTATAGTGGCCACTGTTGTGCGGCCGTGGCGCCATCTCGTTGACGAGCAGCTCATCGTCGGCGCTGAGGAAAAACTCGACCGCGAGAACCCCAACATACTGTAACGCCTCGGCAATGCGTAGGGCTGCGCGCCGCGCCTGTTCCTGCCGTTCCTCGGAAAGCTCGCAGGGAACGATGCTGAGGTCCAGAATGCCCTGCCGGTGCCGATTCTCAGCAATGGGATAAAAGACCGCCAGTCCCTCGCCACTGCGCGCGAGAAGCACCGAAAACTCCTGGCGTAGCGCCACCCGAGCTTCCAGCAGCGCCGGACGCTGCCCGAGCTCCTGCCAGGCGCGTGCCAGATCCGCAGCGCTGCCTACCGCCACCTGCCCCTTGCCATCGTAGCCGTCCTGGGCGGTCTTGAGGATTGCCGGGAAAGGAATCTGCATGGCAGCCGGCAGATCAGCAGTTCGCTCGAGGAGGGCAAAGGGGGCGGTTGCCAATCCCAGATCCCGAAAAAAACCCTTCTCCAGACGTCGATCCTGGGCAATGCGCAAGGCTTCCGGACCTGGCCGCAGGGGGCGACGCTCGGCGCAGTAGACGAGAGTGGAAAGCGGGATCTGCTCGCGCTCGACGGTGATGGCCGCCACGTCAGCGCAGAACTCTGCCAACGCCGTCTCCGCAGTGAAAGGGGAACAGAAATGTCGGGCCGCGGCCTCTGCCGCTGGTGCGTGCGGGTCTGGATCAAACACCCAAACATCATAGCCGAGCCGCCGGGCAGCCAGGGCAAACATCAGCCCGAGCTGCCCCCCCCCCAGAACACCCAAGGTAGCGCCGGGTGGAATCATGATGCCGGCGGCGGCACTTGGCTGTGCAAGGCCTGTTCCGTTTGCGTTGCCCGGAAGCGCTGCAGACGCGCGTGCAAGGCCGGGTCGTGCAGGGCCAATTGTGCTGCAGCAAAGAGCGCCGCATTGGCTGCCCCTGCCGCGCCGATGGCAAAAGTGGCGACTGGTACCCCCTTGGGCATCTGCACAATGGAAAGCAGGGAGTCCTGCCCCTGCAGGTGTCGGGAAGGTACGGGCACGCCGAGCACCGGCAGCAGTGTCTTGGCGGCCAGCATCCCCGGCAGGTGGGCGGCACCGCCGGCGCCGGCTATGATGGCCTGCAATCCGCGCGTGCCAGCCTCTTCGGCATAAGCGAAGAGGAGATCCGGGGTGCGGTGGGCGGAGACGACCCGGGTCTCGTGTGCTATCTGCAAATCGGTCAGGATCTGGGCCGCCGACTGCATCACCTCCCAGTCGCTCACACTGCCCATGACGACGCCGATGATCGGCTTTTCCTGCATCATTCTCTCCTTCGGCGACGCGCCGGAAACCAGCTATAATGCCGAGCATGAATGCGACTCTCAAGCCCGAATTTCGTCCTGTCCGCAGCTTCGTCCTGCGTCAAGGCCGTCTCACCGACGCGCAAGAGCGCATATTACGAGATCGCGGCAGCCATTACATTATCGATGCCAGGGAGCCCTGGCAGTCGCCCTGGCCCGGCTCCCAGCCCCTGATGTTGGAAATTGGCTTTGGCAATGGCGAGCACCTCGCGCAATTTGCGCAGCAGCATCCGGACTGGGGCTGTGTGGGTGCAGAGGTCCACGGCCCCGGCGTCGGCGCCCTGTTGCTGCGCGCTGAAGCGCTGGAGCTGCAAAATTTGCGGGTATTGCACGACGACATCGTACCGTGGCTGCGTGCCCTGCCAGACAGTGTCTTTGCTTTGGTGGTCATCCAGTTTCCGGATCCCTGGCCCAAAAAACGCCACCACAAACGTCGTATCATTCAACCGGACTTTTTGCAAGTGTTGCACCGGGTCGTGCAGCCGGACGGCGAGTTGCAGCTGGCCACCGATTGGCAGCCCTACGCCGAACAGATGCTGATGCTCTTGGAGGCGGATTCCGCTTGGGAGAATCTGGCCGGCCCTGGGAACTACGCCGTCCCCCGGGAAACCGCATCCCAACCCGCTTCGAGCGCCGCGGCATGGCCCTTGGCCACCAGGTCTTCGATTTGCGCTTTGTTTGTCGCAAGACATGAGCTCACCGCGCATTTCCGATTGCCTGAACTGCCAGATGCGCGGCGAAAGCATTTTCGCCGGCCTCACTCCGGTGGAACTCTGCACCCTGGGAATGAAGGTGCAGGATGTCGATTGTATCGCTGGAGAAACCCTCTACCGGGCGGGAGAACCAGCCCGCTACGCTTACACTTTGCGGGAAGGGGCGGTAAAACTGGTAAAGTCCCTGAGCAACGGTCAGGAGATCATTCTGCGCTTGCTGCATCACGGTGATCTTTTCGGTTTTGAAGGGATGCACGAGGCTGTGCACCGCCACGATGCCATCAGCCTCGCTCCCGGCCAACTCTGTCGCCTCGATCTGATCGAACTACAGCGCCTGTCGGAGCGTCTGCTGAAAATTCGTGAGGCCATCTTTCAGCGCTGGCAGCAAGCCCTGCGCGCCAGCGAGGAGCGGGTAGTGGAACTGGGAGCCAAGAAGGCAGACGCTCGCTTGGCTGCTTTTTTGCTGCAATGGGCGCAACGCTATCCGCGGCTGCGTGTCCTGCCCTTCCCGCTGACCCGCCAGGACCTTGCCGACTTTCTCGGCCTATCGGTAGAGCATGTCAGCCGTCTCATGGCGGAGTTCAAACGTCAGGAACTGCTGCGCGAGAGCCGCAACCAACTCGAAATCCTTGCCCCGCAGAAACTGCAGGGAATCGCCACGGCCAAATCCGACCGGTTGACTCCAGATTGATCTTTATCAATGCGTGCTTGCCTTGCCCTGGGCAAGATATCGCCATTGACGAGATTCCGCCCTCTTCGGGGGCGGCAGAGAAAAGTAAGACAAGGAGAGTCAGCAATGTACCAGAACGATTCTACAATGTTCCGCGTTCGTGGCCAGGGTGGTGGCGGGCGCGCCGGTGGCGATCCTGCCCGAGCCGCACGGCACCAACATGACCAAGCGGTTTTTCATCGTCTCCTGGCCCTGCACGAGCAGATCGAACGGGATCTGGAACTGTTGCCGAATGGGGTGCGCGCCCGCACCCGTTCCGACAATCCCGAAATCGTCGCGCTCCTGCACGACCATGTACCCTCCATGAAGCAACGGTTGGAAGAGAACTTTGGCCTGCGCTTCTGGGATCCAGCCTTTGCCGAGCTCTTTGCCCAGCACGACAAGATCCGCATGGAGCTCACCCTGCTGCCGGATGGCGTACTGATCGAGGAGACCAGCGAAGACCCAAACGTGGTCGAGCTGATCAAGGCCCACGGCCAGGTCATCAACCTCTTCGTCGCCAAAGGCGGCGCGCAAGCACAGCAGGAGAGTCCGTTGCCGGACAGCTACCGGCGCGTGCTCGCCTGAGCTATCCTGACCACCAGCATAGAGAGAGTCACAGGAGGATTGAATGGCCCAATTCACCATCATCGGCAGCGGCTTTGGTGCTTTGACGGCGGTGCGCGAGCTGCGCCGTCGCAGTCCAGAGCTGGAGATCCGCCTCGTTGCCCCCAAGCCGGAGTTCATTTACTACCCCAGCCTCATCTGGGTACCTACCGGCTTGCGCCAGGGCGAGGAACTGCGCATCGACCTGCGCGACTTCTTCGAGCGCCAACGCGTGGATTTCGTTGCCGACACCGTGCAGTCTATCGATGCCCAGGGACGCGTACAGCTGGAATCCGGCACTCAGCTCGAGCAGGACGCGCTGATCATTGCCGCCGGTGGACGCGGCCTGCGCAAATTACCGGGAATCGAGCACAGTCTCGCCATCTGTGACGGTATCGAGACCGCACAGGAGATTCGCAAGCGTCTGCAGGGTATAGCGGGCGGCAGCATTGCCTTTGGTTTTGCCGGCAACCCTCAGGAACCCAGTGCTGTGCGCGGAGGCCCCATCTTCGAACTGCTCTTCGGCATCGATACCTACCTGCGTCGACAGGGTATCCGCAACAAATTTACCCTGACCTTCTTCAACCCCATGCGCGAGCCGGGCAATCGTCTCGGTGCCGCCGCCGTCGCGGGGTTGCTGGCAGAGATGGAAAAGCGCCAGATTCATACCCATCTCGGGCATAAGATTATGGGCTTCGATGCGCAGCAGGTGCATACCGAAGGAGGCGACATCGATGCCGACCTGATCCTTTTCATGCCTGGCATGACCGGCCCGTCCTTTGCTGCCAACAGCGGTCTGCCGCTTTCACCTGGGGGATTCCTGCAGGCCGACAATCATTGTCAGGTTCCCGGACTGCCTGGGGTCTATGTGGTGGGGGATGCAGCATCCTACGGTGACAGTCCGGACTGGCTACCCAAACAGGGGCACAGCGCCGACCTCCAGGCCAAGACTGCGGTGCACAATGCCCTTTGCCATCTGCAAGGGAAAGCGGCAGATCAGACATTCCGCCAGGAACTCATCTGCATCGTCGACAGCCTCGACGGCGGCAATCTCGTGTATCGCACCCCCAACACGGCGCGCGTCGTGCCCGGCTCCTGGTGGCATCTGGCCAAACGTGCCTTCGAATGGCGCTATCTGGCCCCCTATCGTCCCCGTTCTGCCGGGTAAACCCGCCCCTTCCAGGCACCACCCCGTCCGCCGTAGTGACGGCGGGCGGAGTCCAGGGTCATCAGGGTATACAGCCAGGCCGCCGGTTGTAGGCTCAAGGCCCACATTGGCGAAAGTCGATAATCGTGCAGGGTAGGCCAGAATATCCGCCAGGAGAGTAACAGGCTGGCCAGGGACAGACCCCAGACCCAGGGCTGGCCGTTCATTAGCCCAAGTACCAACAGAACCCAGGGCAAGAGGTACAGGAACAGCATGGCGAGCGTGGCAATCAGCAGCCGGCTCGGGCGGAACTCGAGCTGGACGTAGGCCGAACGCGCCACCATCCGCCAGATTTCTTGTAGATGGGTATAACGACGCAAACTGATGCTGTGATCGGCCAGACCCAGCCAGATGGGCCCCTCTGCCTTGAGTTGCGCGGCTAGGGTGCAATCGTCGATGAGTGCGCCGCGCATGGCCGGCAGCCCGCCGCTCGTCTCCAGCGCCGCGCGGGCCACCAGCATGCAACCACCCGCCGCACCGGCGAGCCTACGGCGCGAATCATTGACCCAGGCGAAGGGATACAACTTCTGAAAAAAGAATAGAAAAGGTGGAATGAGCCAGCGCTCCCACAGAGTTTGGCAAGAAAGACGTACCATGAGTGAAACCAGAACGCGCTTCTCTGCTACCGCCTTGGCGACGAGGGCGCGTAAGACCTGCGGCGCATGGACGATGTCACCATCGGTGAACCACAGGTAAGGCGTGTCGCCGGCCGCTGCTTCCACTCCTTGCTGCATGGCCCAGACCTTACCCGCCCAGCCTGCCGGGAGGTCTTTTCCGCGCAGGACCGTCAGTCGCGATGCGGCACCCAGTTCGGCAGCCGCAGACTGCGCCAGCTCCGCGGTGTCATCGACACTTTGGTCATCAATCACGATCAAGTACAGCGTTCCGGGGTAGTCCTGAGCGAGAATCCCGCGCACACAGGCAGCAATCCCGGCGGCCTCGTTCCGCGCGGGGACCACGGCAGTGACTGCCGGCCACTCGGCAATCTCCCCTACGACAAGGCGCTGATCGGCGCGCCAGAATGCTCCTCGGGCCAAATACAGGACGATCCAAGCCAGAAAAACCGCAACCGCAAACGCCAAGGACATCAGGCATTGCCACCGATACGCCATTGGGTCGCTTCCTCGACCTTGGAACCAGGGTCCTCCAGGCCGCGCTTCATGCACTCCATCTTGATCGCAAGGCGTAGATCATTCTGGGAATCGGCGCCACGGATGGCATCCTCGTACTCGATCATGCCTTCCATAAACAGCTTCACCAGCGACTGATCGAAAGTCTGCATACCGACATCGTTGGGCCGTGCCATGGCATCTTTCAACAAGCCGACTTCCCCGCGATAGATGAGATCGGCGATCGTCGGCGTATTGATCAGGACTTCCATTGCCGCAATTCGTCCTGGTCGGCCCTTGAGAGGGAGAAGACGCTGCGAAACTACGGCGCGGAGGTTCAGGGAGAGGTCCATGAGCAACTGCCTCTTACGCTCCTCCGGGAAAAAGTTGATGATGCGCTCCACCGCCTGATTGGCATTGTTGGCATGCAAAGTGGACATACAAAGGTGGCCGGTTTCCGCGTAGGCCACTGCATGCTCCATGGTCGCGCGGCTTCGCACTTCGCCGATCAGGATGACGTCGGGGGCCTCACGCAGGGCATTTTCCAGGGCATTCTCATAATTCAGGGTATCAATGCCGACTTCGCGCTGATTGACGATCGACTTGATATTTTTGTGGAGATACTCGATGGGATCTTCAATGGTCAGAATATGCCCTGCAGAACTGGCATTACGATGTTGCAGCATGGACGCCAAAGAGGTGCTTTTTCCGGAGCCGGTAGCACCCACAAACAGTACCAAGCCGCGGGAGGTCATCGCCAGTTCCTTCAGAATCGGCGGCATGTGCAACTGGTCGAGAGTCGGGATCTGCGTCTTGATGGCACGGATAACAAAGGAAATCTCGTTTCGCTGAAAAAATCCGTTGACCCGAAACCTACCCACACCGGGGACGGACAAGGCGAGATTGGCCTCCTTTTCGTGCTGGAAATCCTGCAGACGCTCCAAACCCAGGATCTCCTTCGCCAAGGCCAGACTTTGGGCGGGCCTCAGGGGCTCATCACCAACGGGAACGGCGCGCCCATCGATCTTCATCACCGGCGGCGCGCCCACCGTGAAATACAGGTCGGAACCGTTTCTTTCCATCATCAACCGTAACAGGTCATCAAGCACTGGCATGGTTTTCTCCCATCAAGCGACGTTGGCGAGGCTCTCTTTGTTCTGCGCCCTACGCAGTGCATCGTCGCGGCTGATCTTGTGCGCCCGGACCAAGCCGAGTAAACACTGGTCGAGGGTCTGCATCCCCTGATTCTGGCCTGTCTGAATGACGGAATACATCTGTGCCACCTTGTTTTCCCGGATCAGATTGCGGATCGCCGGGTTGGCAATCATGATTTCGTGCGCCGCTACCCGCCCGCGATGGTCGGCGGTCGGGATGAGGGTTTGCGCGATCACCGCGCGTAGGGACTCGGAGAGCATGGCCCGCACCATATCCTTCTCCCCGCCGGGGAAGGAATCGATGATTCGGTCGATGGTTTTCGGAGCAGAGCTGGTGTGCAGGGTACCAAAGACCACGTGCCCGGTCTCCGCCGCAGTGAGAGCCAGACGCATGGTTTCGAGATCACGCAACTCACCTACCAGAATCACATCCGGATCCTCACGCAGGGCGGAGCGCAGGGCGTTTTCAAAGGATTTCGTGTTGGGCCCGACCTCACGCTGATTGATCAGACACTTATTGGGGGTATGCAGAAACTCGATCGGGTCCTCGATGGTAATGATATGGTCCTGACGATGGTTGTTGATGTGGTTCACCATGGCCGCGAGGGTGGTCGATTTGCCCGATCCCGTCGGCCCGGTCACCAGCACCAGCCCGCGCGGCACGTCGATGATTTCCTTGAATACCGGCGGCGCATTCAGCTCTTCCAGACTCAGGACCTTGGCAGGGATGGTGCGAAACGCTGCTGCTGGACCACGATCCTGCTGAAAGGCATTGATACGAAAGCGCGCCACCTGAGGTACATCGATGGCGAAATCGATCTCCAGATTCTCTTCGTACCATTTCCGCTGGGCATCGTTCATGATGTCGTAGATCATGGCATGCACGATCTCCTTGCTCAGAGGTGGCACGTTGGCTGGCTTGATCTCGCCGTTGATACGCAGCATGGGCGGCAAGCCAGCGGAAACGTGGATATCCGACGCATTGTTTTTTACCGCGAAACCGAGCAGATCGGTGACATCCATTTGGCTCATCGGCGACTTCCTTCTTTGGGCAAACAGTATTACGCCATTACTATAGGCGATCTTCCGGATTCCGCCCAAAGAGAGTCGAATGGACCTTGCACCACGCCTACAGCAACTTCAACAAGAGATTCAGGGCGATGTGCCCTGCCGCCTGCTGGCGGTCAGCAAAACGGTGCCTGCTGAGCGTATACGTGCCGCCTACGCACTGGGCCTGCACCATTTTGGGGAAAATTACTTGCAGGAGGCCCTGGCCAAGATGGCGGCCCTGGCGGACCTGAAAATTTCTTGGCATTTCATTGGCCGCATCCAGCGCAACAAAACCCGCGAGATCGCTCGGCATTTTGACTGGGTAGAGAGCATCGACCGCAGCATTCTGGTCGAGCGTCTGGATCGCGAGCGGGCCGGACTCCCACCCCTCCAGGTCTTGATCGAGGTTGCCATCAGCGGCGAGAAGGACAAGGGGGGCTGCACGAAAGAGGACATTTTCCCCTTGGCGGAGCAGATCGTCGCCTGCGACAATCTTCGGTTACGCGGCCTGATGGCTCTGGTGCATCCAACTCCCGGCGAGGCCCGCAAAAATTTTGCGCAGATGCGGGAATTCTATGAACAATTGCGGGGACGATTTACCGATCAGCAGATCGACACCCTTTCCATGGGCACCTCAGGCGACTATCCTGAAGCCCTAGCCCATGGGGCAACGGAAATTCGACTGGGCACCGCGCTGTTTGGCGGCCGCCCCAAGGAGTAACGATTGCAGCAGCAGATCATTTTTCTCGGCGCGGGCAACATGGCCCGAGCCCTCATCGCCGGCCTCTGCAATGATGGTTTCCCTGCGCAGCAGATTCAGGTACATGCTCCCCATCCCGAACGCCGCGACGCCTTGGCTGCGGAATTCGGGGTTCACAGCCGCAGCGCCGAGCCTTGTCCCCTGCCGCCAGAAGCCGTGGTCGTATATGCCGCCAAGCCCAAACAGATGCGGGCCATACTCACTGC
The DNA here is from genome assembly GCF_030996345.1 of Acidithiobacillus sp. AMEEHan. NCBI lineage: Bacteria > Pseudomonadati > Pseudomonadota > Acidithiobacillia > Acidithiobacillales > Acidithiobacillaceae > Acidithiobacillus > Acidithiobacillus sp. AMEEHan. The sequence continues at coordinate 520,881 of NZ_CP118747.1, forward strand.
CTGGGCGTACGAGCTGCGCGCTGCCCGAGTCTTGTTGATCTCGGTTGCTGCTGGCGTGCGCCTCGCCTCCATACAGGCGCTGGTACCGGAAGTCGACGTCGTCCGGGTCATGCCCAATACCCCCACGCAGATTGGCGCTGGTGCGAGCACTCTCTATGCGCCAGCGGAGCTGGGCGCCGCGCGGCGACGACAGGCTGAACAACTGGTGCAGAGCACCGGGCTGGCAGAGTGGCTGCCCGACGAGGAAAGCATGGACATGGCCACCGCCCTTGCCGGAAGTGGCCCAGCCTACGTCTTTCTGTTGCTGGAAGCATTGGAAGACGCCGCGGTGGCTGGCGGACTGTACCGTGATCAGGCCCGCCGTCTGGCGATTGCCACTCTGCGCGGGGCAGCGGAACTCGCGCAGCAGAGCGGGCTGGCACCGGCCTTGCTCCGCCACCAGGTCACCAGTCCCGGCGGGACGACGGCGGCGGCTGTCGCGGCCTGGGAAGAGGGTCTACGCCCCCTCGCCAAACGTGCCTTGGACGCCGCCAGCCAGCGCAGTCGGGAGCTCGCGGCACTCCTGGCCAAAGAGCTCTGAGATGCTACTTTTCGATCTCTACCGCCTGCTGGAATTTGCCCTGACCCTGCTATTCTGGGCCATTTTCCTCCGCGCCATCCTGTCTTGGGTGCAACCCAACCCCTACAATCCAGTGGTGCGCTTTCTCGACCGCGTGACCGATCCCATCCTGCGCCCACTGCAGCAACATCTGCCGCCTCTCGGCGGAATCGATCTCAGCCCGCTGGTGGCGATGCTCCTCATCGAGGCAGCAAAAATGCTTCTGCCACGCCTGCTCTTTGGCGGTTTCTAGTATTCTCTTTCCGCTTTGACCGTTTTGGACCAAGATCATGACTCAACCCTCCCTGGAAGAAATTCTCGAACTCTTCTCCCTCCCCTTCAACGATCTCCTTTTTCGCGCGCAGCAGGTGCATCGAGAGCACTTCACGCCGAATGCCGTGCAATGTTCCACGTTGCTGTCGATCAAGACCGGTGCCTGCCCAGAGGACTGCGGCTACTGCGCGCAAAGCGTGCATCATGAGGCCAAACTGCCGGTTACCCCGCTGATGCCCCTGGCGGACGTGCTTGCTGCCGCACAAGCTGCCAAGGATGCGGGGGCACAACGTTTCTGCATGGGAGCGGCCTGGCGCAGCCCGCATGAACGGGACCTGGAGAAAGTGGCGGAGATGGTGCAGGCAGTGAAGGACCTGGGCCTCGAAACCTGTGTCACTTTAGGGATGCTCAAGCCCGGTCAGGCGGAGCGCCTGCAGGCGGCCGGTCTGGACTACTACAACCACAATCTCGATACCTCGCCAGAGTTCTATGGCGAGGTGATTCACACGCGCAGCTACGCGGAACGTCTGGAAACCCTGGAGGCGGTGCGCAACGCCGGAATCAAAGTCTGCAGTGGCGGAATCCTGGGTATGGGAGAAAGTCGGCGTGACCGCGCCCGCCTGCTGCAAAGCCTGGCCGCTCTGGAGCCGGCGCCGGAAAGCATTCCCATCAACGCCCTGGTGCCCATTGCCGGTACTCCTCTCGCCGAAGCCGAACCCATCGACGAGATTGAATTCGTGCGCACCATTGCCGTAGCGCGCATTCTATTTCCCAAAAGTTACGTGCGCTTGGCCGCCGGTCGGGAAAAGATGAGTGACGCATTACAGGCATTGGCCTTTCTGGCCGGCGCCAACAGTATTTTCTTGGGAGATCGTCTGCTGACAACCAACAATGCCAGCAGCGATCACGACGCAGGTCTCTTCGCCAAATTAGGACTGCAAGCAGCGCCCTACTGATCACCGAAGGAGAGCGGGAAGGAATAGGTGACGAGAGCCTCGTTCTCGCCAGGATCCTGACTGACGATGTAGGCATTGGAAATGTGCGCGATCTTGACCCCGAGCCGCCCGCCATTGGCAAACTGATAGGCGAGGCCCAATTCCAGACGAAATTCAAAGATGCTGCCCAAATCTTTGCCGTTCTTCCCAGCATCATAGCCACCAAAGCCGAGAACCGGGGTCAAGACCCAACGGTCCCAGGCAATATCCGAGTAAAAGCCGGTATAGCCCATGAATCCGCCCCGAGTGTTGGCCATGAGGCCCCAGACGGCGCCAATCCCAAAAAGTTTCGAGGCCGACTGGTACTCGACGTTGATCTCCGGTACGCGCGGATTGGGGCCGGAAATGGGGTGAATCCCGACCCCGTTGAAAACCCCCACACCGGCGCTCAGGTAGGCCGGCCCACTCTGGATCACATGCAACCCTTCGGCGCTGGCAAAAGGCGCAAAAGCCAGCATTGCGGCACCTACAAATAACCTCTTCGGGGAAGAAATCCGCATTCGCTACTCCTTAGTCTCTGTTCAAAAATTACTTGCCCGCAGGCGCGCCATGCGCTACCTTATCGACCGAACGGTCAGTATGTCTTGTGTTACGAATTCCGTCAAAGATTCTAACGCTGGACAGGTACCAAGGCCGAAAGACACGCCCTACGTATTGCTGCGGGAGAAGGGAAATCGCCATGCGATGGATCAAGCGGTTTGCGGTGCTCATCATTGTGGTGCTGGTTGCCTTCGGCGCCTATGCCTATTTTCAGATCTCCGACTACTACCCAAGTACTGATGACGCCTATGTACACGCCCATGTCGTCAACATCGCTCCGCGGGTAACTGGTCATATCGTGGCCCTCTACGTGCGCGACAACCAGATCGTCCAGCGGGGACAGCCTCTCCTCAAAATCGATCCGCGGGCCTATGAGTATAAATTAGAGCAGGCCGAGGCTGAACTCGCCCAGGCACAGCGGCAGCGTGCCAGCATCGCTGCCAAGATCGCCTCGGCACAGGCGCAAATCCGCGCCAATCAGATCAATTATGCCAACGCCGCACGCAATGCCGATCGCGCCAAGGCGCTGGCCGCCAAACGGTATCTGTCGGTGCAGGCAGCAGATGACGCACAGACCAAAGCGGCTGAGTTGCAAGCGCAATTGCAGGCCAATCGCGCCACATTTGCCGGGGCCGTGTCAGAAAAATCGCTGAACAAAGCGAGGATCGCCGCAGCCGAGGCAGCAGTGCGTATGGCCAAGCTGGATCTTTCGGAGACGACGATCTACGCCCCGATCGCTGGGGTGGTCAGCAAGGTGGATAAAATCCATGTGGGAGATGTGGTGTCCGTCAATCAGGATCTCTTCCCGCTGATTGGCGACCAAGCCTACTGGATCGAGGCGAACTACAAAGAGACCGATCTCGACCGCATCCATCCGGGACTCGCAGCGACCATCAACATCGACATGTACCCCAACCACAGCTTCAAAGGCAAGGTAGTGAGCATCAGTGGTGGCGCCGGCAATGCCTTTTCTCTCTTACCCCCGGAAAATGCGACCGGTAATTGGGTAAAGGTCACGCAACGCGTGCCGGTGCGTGTCGACGTGCTCAATCCCGATCCGAAGCTCCCCCTGCGCATCGGTACGAGCGCAACGGTTACCGTCAGCACCAAAGACATCCCGGGCTGGGTAACCTTCTTGCAACCGTTTTTCTGATCTTTGACTCAGGCAGGCCCGATGCGCTTGCCTTCGATTTCCACTTTGATCTCGATTTTGTTCGACAGGCCTTGCGGCAGGTAGGCCATTAAGCCGTAGTTGGAACGCTCGATGCTGGTCGTCGCCACATAGCCGGAAAGGTAACCACCCCACGGCTTGGGCAGATAGGGTACGTCTCCCGCGCCGATCTCCCGCACCCGGAACGTCACCGGATGGGTGACGCCGTGAAAACTGAGTTTGCCGGTAAGCAAACCGGTTTTTGCGCCAGTGGGATGGTAGCTGCCACTGACAAAGTGGATCTCGGGGTATTTCTTGGCGTCGAAAAATTTGCTGCTGCGCAGAATGGCATCCCGCGCCTGGTTGTCGGTATCGATGCTGGCGACAGGAATGCTGATGTCCACCCGGTCGAGAGCCGGATTCTGGGTGTCAAAGCGATAGGTTCCGGAAATTTTGTTGAAGCGTCCGGTAAGCTCGGTAATCCCTACATGACCGATAGTGAAATAGGCGCCGCTGTGGGCGGGATCGATCCGATACTGGCCATCGGGGTTACCATCCAGATTATGATACGAGGCGGCCATACTGGCGACTGGCAGAAGCAGCAAGAGACCGACCGAACTGGATACGTTGCGTATTTTCATGGCGACACCTCCGTTTTGCGTGCATCTACTTTGCGCCTATCAATGACTTGCGGCAAGCCGGTGGCAGCTTCGCCAATTGCCCAAGCTGGCGGCGACGCGGGTGAATCCAGGTGGTGCGCATACCCAAAAGACGCGCAGTACGCAGGTTGGGACGGCTGTCATCAAAAAAATGACAGTGGCGGGCAGCGGCACGGTAACGCCGCAGCAAGCTGCGATAGGCGTGGACATCGGGTTTGCCGCGCAAACCCGCCGCCGAAAGGTCGAAAATTCCCAGGAAATGTCGCGTCACCTGCAAGCGTGCCAAGACCCGCTCGGCATGCGCCGCGATACTATTGGTAAAGATATATGCGGGCCCGTCGAGGCTGCCCAGCCAGCGGTCGAGGGACGGATTGGCGGGTACCGTGGCAGCCAATGCGGGCGGATGAATGGCCTGCAAAAATTCGTGGGGATCAATGTCGTGATGCCGCATCAATCCCGCCAGAGTGGTCCCGTAGCGGCGCCAGTATTGCTGTCGCAAGGCCTCGGCTGCGGCCCGCCCGAGACCGAGCCTCTCTTGCAGATAGGCATGCATGTAGCCATGCATCTGCGGAAAGCAGTGTACATTGGCATCATAGAGGGTATTGTCGAGATCGAAGAGATAAACCGGCCAGGGACGGCGACGCAGCCCAAGATAGCGGGGCAGAATGGCGTCGGCACGAGCTGCCCCGCGTCGCTGTCCGCGTCGTTTCCTCAATCGAGATCCGAGATGAGGGTACCCACGCCCAAGCGAGTAAACACCTCCAGCAGGAGCGCATGCGGCACCCGACCGTCGATGATATGGGCGGCACGCACCCCTCCCGCAAGCGCATCTAGGCAGCAACGCAACTTGGGAATCATGCCACCGGTGATCACACCGTTGCCCATCAGTTGCTGGACCTGCGCAATGCGCAAGCGCTCGTAGAGTTTGCCCGCCGGATCGAGCACACCGGCAACATTGGTCATGAGGACGAACTTATCGGCATGCAGGGTGCTGGCCAGAGCGCCCGCCACCAAATCGGCATTGATATTGTAGGATTCTCCGCCGGCGCCGACGCCGATGGGGGCAATGACTGGGATCACCCCGCCGGCATCGAGAAAGCGGATCAGCTCGGCATTGACCCGCGTCACCTCCCCCACCCACCCCAGGTCCACACCGTCATCCCGCTGCAGCTTATCTGCCTGGATCAGATTGCCATCCTTGCCGGTCAGCCCCACCGCTTTTCCACCGGCACGCTGAATTCCCTGGACAATCTGCTTGTTGACCAATCCACCGAGCACCATCTCCACCACTTCCATCGTCGCGTCATCGGTCACGCGCATGCCATCGAGCATTTTCGAAGGCAGATCGAGGCGCTGCAGCAACGCATTGATCTGCGGACCACCGCCATGGACGATGACCGGGTTCATCCCGACCTGTTTGAGCAGTGTGACGTCGTAGGCGAACTGTTCCTGCAATGCGGGCTCGGTCATGGCATTGCCGCCATATTTGATGACCAGGGTGCTGCCCTGGAAGCGTTGCATGTACGGTAAGGCCTCGATGAGGAATTCGGCCTGCTGACGAGGGTCGATGCTCATGAAGAAATATCCTATGGCTCAGAACGGTTGCGAATCCCGCGTAATAGCACTTCGACCATCGCCCGGTCGTATTCTTCGGGGCGATCGACAAAGGTCACGGCAGGATATTGTCGCAGCAATTCGCGCGATTGGAAAAAAATGACGTTAGCACCGAGCAACATGGTCGCCACCAGCGCCGGATCGAAATCCTTACGCAGCTCTCCCCGTTCCTGGCCGAGCTGAAGAATCTGCACCAGGCTGGCGAAAAGATCCGCCAGCCCAGCATCCGCCAGGTCGCGGGCGCGTGGCTCACCCTTTTCCAGCAACTCACGCAGAAATAGACGCACCAATCGTGGACGCGCCAACAAATGCTGCAGATGATGCACGGCAAAATGGTGCAAGGCCTCGCTGGCCGTACCGTTCTCGTCCACCGCGGCTTGGAGCAGGGCGCGCAGACTGGTTGCGGCACTCTGCAGCACCGCCAGGTAAAGAGCGTCTTTATTGGGGAAATAGTGATAGATATTGGCCTTGCTGATACCGGCATCAGTGGCGATGGCATGCATGGAAACCGCATCGAAGCCGTGATCGGCAAACAGCTTCTCTGCCGCCGCGATGATTCTGCGGCAACCCTCTCCTTCGCTGCTCGCGCAAGGCGTGTCATTTTCCATTCTGGTAACCCACACAACCGATACTGACTCGTCGGTCAGTCTAGCACTGGAGCGCCTCCAAACGCCATCCACGCGATGCAGTCGGCTTTGCCATTTGCTATTCTTAGCGCCGTTCTTCTGTATGGTGCCCAATGTTCCACCAACATAACAGCCACAGCGACTTTTCTTTCACCCTGCTTTTGCAGGCATTGCGTGGTGTCACCCTCTGGCGCCCCAATGTCGTCTACGGCGGATGCATCCTCGCCGGGGCCATCCTTTGGGAGGCATTGGCCAGCTGGGGGCAGGACGCGACAGGTGCGGTTCTGGGTGCGGCCCTCTTTGCCCTGGCCATATTGATTGGCTACTTGGCCGCCGGACGTCTGTTGGTCTACGACGCCCGAGGCGAGCGCACCCCTGGTATTTGGCGCAGTATCCTATTCGCATTGCGGGCCTGGCCGCGCCTTCTCTTGCTAGTGGTCATGGAGGGACTGCTTCTGCTGGGGATCGGTGTCGTCGAAATGCTGGCCTTTGGCCTGACGCGCATTCCGGGTTTTGGTCCCTATCTCGTCGTACCGCTCTTTCCTTTGGCGGTCCTTTTCAACGCCGCATTGCTCATCCTCGCAATCATCGTCTTCAATTTGTCGGGTCCAGCGCTCTGGCATGGCGAGGGCGTGGCAAAGGCCTTGCGACATACCATTACCATCGCTCGGAAACGGCCTGGCTCCGTATTGCTGATGATGCTATTACTCGCCGTATTGAGCAGCGCCGTAGCCTTGGTAATCGTCCTGCTTCTATACGGTGGCTACGCCTTGACGCTGGCGGCGGCAACGCCATTTCTGGCGAATGCGCTGTACGACCATGGTGGCGGCGAGGCGCTCTTGCTCGATTGGCTCCCCAATTTGCATGTCGCGGTGCAGCAATGGCAGCAAAGCGTCTCCCCCATCGTCCATTGGACCCATAGCGGGCAACGCCTGTCCTGGTTTGCCGCGGGCATTCTCACTTTTTTGTTGCCCAACGTCGTATTTCTGTTGGGCATGGCTCACCTCTACCTGGAGGCCCTGGAACTGGAAGCTCCAGAAGACCTGTAAGGAAGGATCTTATGAAAAAATTAAGACGGCAGTGGGAATTAGAGAAGCAACGTTGCCAAAGCTGCGGGATGCCTCTCTGCTTCGATCCCGAGGGCGGAGGTAGCGAAGCAGACGGCAGCCGCAGCAAGACGTACTGCAGCTATTGCTACGCTTCTGGGAAATTCAAGGAGCCCGATCTGCAACTGGCACAAATGCAGCAGCGCGCCCGCAACCTGTTGCGCAAGCGCGGTCAGCCCTGGTACGTACGCGCATATATGGCGCACCGGATTGCCACCCTGTCGCGATGGCGCAGGAAATGATGCGGGCAAAGCCAAAGGGCCTGCATTCAGCAGGCCCTTTTTGCTTGGGAACCGCGCGATCAAATACTGTTGCGCGGGCGACGTCCGCGACGAGGCTTCAGTTCCTGCATCAACGCTTCACCGCGCTTGTGCAGCTCTTCCATCTTTGCCTCGTTGCCGTTCACTTTTTCGTAGACCTCGGCAACGGCAGCGAGTATCTGCGTTGCCTCCCAGCCATTGGCCAAACGAGAAATTCGGTCGACCAGCATCCGTCGCTGTGCATCACGCTCACGCTTGAGCTTGGGATTCTCCTGCAAGCGGCGCTTCTGCTCCTCAATCTTGTTCATCTGCTCGCGCATGCGCGCTTCCATCTGCTGTTTTTTGGCTTCCAGATCTGCCAAACGTTCTTCTGCCGTACGCCGATGTCTTTTCTGCTTTTCCATTTTCCGAGCTCCCTATTACCGAAGATTTGGCGTCATCTACGCCAACGTTGGCGATTATGTCAGCTCGTTTTACTTTTCGCAAATACAAAAGCGTCAGAAAATATGTATTGCGAATCGAGACCCGATTTCTCCAGACTTTCGGCCAGGTCGAAGACCATATCCGGATGCCCACAAAGATAGGCGACAAGGTCTTTTGGCTGGGGAAAATCCGCACTGATTGCCGCAGTGATATAACCAGTTCTTCCGCTCCAGGAGGCGTCCGGACGTGAAACCACGGGATGGAAGTGAAACTTAGGCTGCGCTGCCTGCCATTCCTGCAACAGCTCCTGATAATAAAATTCCTGGGCGTAGCGCACCCCCCAGTAAAAATGGATGTCGCGGCTATCGTCATTGGCAAAAAGTTGCTCCAGCATTCCCTTGATCGGCGCAAAGCCAGTTCCCGTTGCCGCCAGGAGCAACGGGCGCTCCGGCCAGTCATCACGGATGAAGAAGGTGCCAAGGGGACCTTCAAAGCGGAGGATGTCTTTTTCTTTCATCCCGGAAAAGACGTGGCCAGTGAACTGGCCACCGGGAACATGCTTGACGTGCAGCTCCAGCTGCGCGCCAGGTCCCGGCATATTGGCAATGGAAAAGCCTCGTCTACTGCCGTCCTTGAGCAAGATATCGATGTACTGGCCAGGTAAAAAGCGAAATTCCTGCGTGCTTGGTAACTGTAAAAACAGGGCTCGCACCTCGGGCGCGAGGTCAACGATACGCGCCACCCGCGATGGCATTGTCTTGATCTCGATCCCGGCGGCAGCACCTACCTCGCGCGCCTCGATCGACAAATCGGTTAATGGCGTCGCCTGACAAAAGAGGGCAAAACCTGCCTCCATTTCTTCATCCGGCAACATCTTCTCATCAACGTCCCCATAATCGACCGATCCCGCAAGGATCTTGCCTTTACACGTGGCACAGGTGCCACTGCGACAACTGTAGGGTAAGGCATAGCCATGACGCAGGGCTGCCTCAAGGATCGTTTCGTTGGCCTCGATGTCCATTTCGTGGCCACTCGGTTCGATGCGTAAACGATAAGTCATGTACTACTCCTGTCGAGAAGAGACGCCGACCCGGAAAGTGGAGAAAAGGGCGAAATTTCGCTCTGATCAAAGCAGTTCCAGATCGAGCAAAACAAAGCAGCCGTCCTTTCTGCATCATATAGGGCCGAATGCGCCTGTTTTCCATCCCAATCCAAACCGGCCTTGCGCACTGCTTTGGCGAGCACGGTTTCGCCCAGCGCAAGGGCAGACAAACTAACGGTATCAAGGGTGCTGAAGGGATGAAAGGGATTGTTTTTGAGATTTTCTCGTGCTGCGGCAGCGAGAAGAAAGGAAAGATCAAAATGGGCATTGTGTCCGACCAACACCGCGCGACGGCAACCTTGCTCCCGCACCTGGCGTCGCAGGGCGCGAAAGAGGTCACGCAGGGCCTCACCTTCTGGGATGGCACCGCGCAGGGGGTGGTAAGGGTCGATGCCATTGAAGGCCAGGGCACGGGGATCAAGAACGGCATCGGCAAAAGGCTGTATGTGATAGTGCAGGGTCTGTACCGGTTGCAGCGCGCCACTCTCCCCGGCAATCACCACCGCAGCAATTTCTAACAGGGCATGCTGTTGGCAGTCGAAACCAGCAGTTTCGACATCGACGACAACCGGAAGAAAGCCGCGCACGCGGCCAGCAATCGGGGTCACGCTCATGCTGCGTCCATTCGCGCAGGAAAGCGCAAGGCGCGGGGTCCGGCAAGGACGACGGCACTGGCGACACTGAGGCTCACCGCGGCGGTCAACATTAGCATCACCACCAACTGCATCGATACCGCTGCGAGCGGTGCCATACCCGCCAAAATCATCCCCGCAGTGATACCCGGGATATGGATCATGCCCACGCTCTTCAGGCTGTCCAAGGTGGGAATCAGCGAACTACGCACCACCATCGCGTAGAGCTGGCGCATCGCTTGACGCTCACTGGCACCCAAGGCAAGCATGGCAAGGAGCAAATCCTCGCGCTGATCGACCTCGCTGCGTAAACGATTCAGGGCCAGGGACACGGCATTCATCGAGTTGCCGATGATCATCCCACCAATCGGCACCAGGGACTGCCCTTTCCAGGTGACCAGACCAGAGACCAGCATCCACGCCAGGGTGAGCGTGGTAGCCAGGAAGATGCTTGCGGTTCCCACCCAATAGGCATGGGGAATCCCCGCCCCGCGTTTGCGGTTGAAGAACCCGGCAGTGAAGATCATCAGGGCAAGAAACAGAATCAGTAGTGGCGGTGACTCCTGCCGAAACAGCCAGCCCAGGACAAAGCCCATGATGGCGAGCTGGACGGTGGCGCGCAGCGCCGACCACCAGAGCTCCCGCCCTACCCCCAGCCGCTGCCAGGCAGAAAGCGCCCAGGCACTGCCCAGGAGACCAAAGACGCCCGCAATCGCCCACGGCGAAAAATGACTGAATAAGCCGGTCGCAGCGTACTGCATAGCCTTCTCGAAGCGGAAAAGAAGCAGGGACTATAGCAGGCTTGCCAAGCCGTTTCACCGCAACGCGACGAGCGTGAAGATGGGTTCGTCGTACGCTTACTGTTGTCGAATGGTACCGGGCTTTCAGAATCGATCAGCCCGTGCTCGCCGCCGAAGTCCACCCAGCCGACTTAGACGACCTCACTGCATGTGCAACCAATGGCACGCTTGATTTTATTACCATCGATGGCGTCGTTGCCGGCCTCATCGCAACAGAACCGGGCGAAATCGACTGGGTGCGAGGCTACGTGGTGATCGAAGAAATCATGGCCCCCACCCGTCGCGGCCATGGCTATGCTGCCCAGGCCCAACGCCTGCTCACGGCCCGCTTGAGTGAGACGCACGGTAGCGAGTCCCTCATCATCGGCACTATTCATCACTTGAACATTGCCTCATCCCAAACCGCAACCCGTGCCGGCAGGCCAGAGGTCATGAGTTACCGCTTCCTGTCGATGAGCTGATGAAACATCGGGTGCTACCAACGGCGCTGTCGCTGACTACGCGGCGGCAGCAATCACCTTCGGGCAACAAGTCCCAAGCGAGATCTTCTTCTAGAGTCCGTAGTACACCCCTCTTTATTTATTCAGAGTACTCTATATAATAGAGTACACAGGAGGTGGGTCATGACACTTGATCAGTCGAAAGCCAAGCAGACGCTTGATACCATCAAGCGTGTAGAAGGGAAGAGCGCGGCAGCACTCCATGGAATCCTCACTGCTCCATTTTTATTTCTGTGGGGAGTCATCTGGTTCTTGGGTTATGGCTCCGCTGCGTTGTTTCCCCAGTGGGAGTCATGGGTGTGGTTGGCACTGGTCACTGCAGGCGTGGCCGGGACCATAATGCTCGCAAAAGGCGTGGCCAGGAAATCTCAGTGGTTTTCGGTATTGCCAATCATCGTTGTCGCTTTGTTCATATATTTTGTCAGCAATATGATGCCGAGCAAGGTCAGTGCGGAATCCGTAATTCCACTAACTATTGGCTTGATATACGCCTTGTCAAACCATGGTAAAATGGTGTTAATAGGGCTCGCTGTTATCTTGGCAACCATGATCGGTTATTTCTTCATGCCATATTATTTCTCTTGGTGGATGGCAATCGTGGGCAGCACCACTCTGATTGGTGGCGGTTTCTTCTTAAGGAAAATCTGATGGCTGAAAGCGTGGAAATAAACAAGATCATCCACCAGCCAGTGCGGTTGAAAATCATGGCTGCGCTTAGGCCACTAGCCAGCAATGGCAGCCATTCATCCTTGGATTTTTCCCGGTTAAAGGCGATCACTGGGGCTACGGATGGAAATCTTGGGGCGCAAATAGAAGTATTGGAGAAAGCCGGGTATATCTCCGTAGTAAAAGAATTTCACAAGAGGAGGCCAAAAACGTTGCTCAGTTTAACGGCGTCTGGTATTGATGAATTCGATGATTACAAGAAATCATTGATCAGAATAATTTCTTGACGTGCCAATTGATGGCCAAAGGATACGATGGATCGCTGCAAACTATCTTGCCAAGCTAATCAAGGGAAATTTATTGCACCATTCTTTGAACACATACACTTTTCAAAAACAGGTGGTGACGTATGGATCGAGCAAACCTGGTAGTCTGTTTATCAGTTATTTTCATAGAAACTTTTATTGGCATTCGTTTCCGAAGTTACGATCCAGATAAAACCCATTCTAAAGCATATTTTGATCGCTACTATTTTTGGATTCTTGGCGCGGACATCTATGTTAGCTTTGGTATCGGAATCTTTCTTAATCGATTATTTGAACTTCCCGATATAAAATACATTGCATGGAAGATTATTGGAATATTGTTTGTTTTGTTTGGATACGCGATTAGATTGTATTCCATCCATATCATGGGCAAAAACTTTTCGATAATGCTGCGTGTGGAGGATGGTCAACGCCTGGTCACGGGAGGTCCATATCGTTACGTCCGTCATCCTTCCTACACTGGCGGCCTTCTCGCTTTATCAGGGATTGGGATTCTCTCCGGTTATTGGACGGTATTTGTCCTGCTTTTTCTTTCCGTATTATCTTTGCAGCTCTTAAGAATCAAAAACGAAGAATCCATATTGACGAAAAGCCTTCCTGGCTACCTTGAATACCAAGCGCTTGTAACGAAGAAAATTATCCCCGGAATTCTTTGACGAGGCTTTGCAGCGGAAGTCGCGGAATCTCTCCGGAATATCAGCACCGCCCGAAATGGCACAAGTCGATGAGGATGGCGACGGAATCGCTCGATGGTGGCGACACCCAAGCCCCGATTGACCGAAAAAACTTCGCCCCACTCCAATGCAGATTGCTGGTCACCATGGTACTCACTGAAACTACCAGATCAGGTACGCGAGCATCGGGGAAGCAGGGAGTTTTGAGGCACGTAACCGAAGTTCTCCGCGGAACAAGCAGAGGTAAATGGTTCGCGTCAGCGCATCAGGTCTTGGCGTTGCAGCGCGGAGATACGTTGTTCGAGGGTCGGATGTCCGGCCAGAATTCCTCGACTCTCGCCGAAGGTGGCCAGGGCTGCCAGGGGCCCGCAGCAATCATCCTGAGTAATGCTGGAAGCCCGCCGGCGCAGCAAAGAGATCATTCCTGCAGCGCCATATTGCTCGGCGGCGAAACGATCGGCTGCATATTCCCGGCGCCGTGAAAGCCAGGCGATGGGAAGCAGCGCAAACAGAAAGATCAGTGCCTGCAACAACACCAATAGCAGCGAGCGGAAGGGCTGTTGGGCGTGAAAAAGCGTTGCCAAAATCTGCGCAAGGGTGAAGGCAGAAACGATACTGGTGCCCAGCAAAAGCTGCATGCCCAGCATATCTCCGAAATACACATGCGCCATTTCATGCGCGATGGCGGCACGCAATTCCGCATCCGAGGCCGATTGCAACAGGCCGGAAGACAAAACCAGCCAAGCTCGCTGCTGACCCAAGCCGAGAACGAAGGCATTGGGAGCCTCGGCGGCAAAGCGGTAGAGCTGCGGCGTCGGCATTCCCAAGCGTTGTGCAAGCTCATGGGCAACGGTACTGGCGAAGCGCTCTCGCGGCATTGCGCCCAGCTGCTGCAAGTCCAGCCCGCGCTGGACCACCAAAGGCGTAAGCAGGCCAAAAAACAGGGCAGCGAATAGGCTCAATCCAAAAACCAGGAGCGGCAGCCATGGGAGCAGAGTGTGCAGCGAATACGCAAGGCCATTGCTGGAGAACGGCAGCAGCGCCAGCGAGATCAGCAGCACCATCTCCACCGTTAGCAGAAAAGCGCTTAGCAACAACCACAGCAACGCCCTGATCCACACCATTCCACACGCTCCCGTCTCTGTACTGTTTGCGGCATGGTAGCGCCTGCAGCGCACTTTTTATCATTGTCAGGAGTGTAACAGATCTCAGGCATTACGGAAGCGTGACACCATCAAGCTCCGTGGCTTGAAAGGGCAAGTGGCCAAGGAAGCTACCGCGCATCCATTGCTGCAAGGTTTCCAAGGTGCCGGCGGCCACTTGCTCCTGACAATGATTTGCGATCCATCCCGCATACGGTGCCCCGCGCTGCAGTATGACGGCCTCGCTGAGGCGGGCATGGTTGATGGCTCCGAGGCGCAAGCCCACCACCAGGATCAACGGCAATCCCAGTTCCTCGACCCAGTCAAGGGTGTCCCAGCCGGCTCCCAAAGGCACGAGCAGCCCCCCCGCCCCTTCTACCAAGATGCGCTCGACACGCTGCGCACGCGCCTGCACGAAAGCCGTCATCCGCGCACGATCCATCTCCTGCCCCGCGAGCTTGGCGGCCCAATGCGGTGCGATGGGCGGCGCAAAACGGTAGAGATTGCACTCGTTGCGCGCCAGTTGCGGATGGCTAGCGATGCGCAATTGCTCGATGTCGGTCCAAGTAGCATCGGCGTCCTGACCCGAGGCGTACGGCTTGAGCGCCGCCACCGTCAGGCCGCGCTTGGCAAAGGCGCGGGCAAGAGCTGCCGTGACGCGAGTCTTGCCGACTTCCGTATCGGTACCGGTGATGAAATATCCCGCTATCATCAACTTCGCCTCCGTGGAACGAATTGCAAGGGCTGCACGTCTCCTGTCGCCCGCTCGGCGGCGCGCCAGGCATGGGCATGGACTACCTCGTAGTGCAAAGGCAGTTTGCCTTCGGGCGTACGCAATTCCTCATACGCGCTGCGCAACCGTTGCAACTTCCGCGGCGTAAAAAGCCCACGACGTGATTGGGAGTTGCCCGCGCCAATACCGCGCAGATCACGCAGCAGCGTATCCAGATCATCGTAGTGCAGCTCATAGTGCTCGACATCGAGCACCGGGTCGGCAAAACCGGCCTGCACCATGGCATCGCCAAGGTCATGCATATCCAAAAACGTGTGCACATGCGGCTCATCGTCGACGGCGCGAAAAGCCTGGCGGAGCTCCCGTAGGCTGTCCGGCCCCAGGGAACTGCAGAGAAGGAGCCCTTCAGGCGGCAAGATACGGCGCATTTCCCGCAGGGCGGGCAGGGGGTCCGGCAGCCACTGCAAAAGGAGATTGCTGAAGATCATCTGCACGGTGGCGTCGCGCAGAGGCAGATGCTCGGCATCCCCCTGCAGGTACCACTGACGCTGCAGCCAGGATTTGCGCCGCCGCGCTTCCTGCAGCATGGGTAGTGCCAGATCGACAGCAAGGACCCGGGCGCGGGGAAAATGGCGGTTGAGGCGGCGGGTCTGCAGACCGGTGCCGGCACCGAGATCGAGGAGGAACTGCGGATCGATCTTCAGTAGCTCCAGACGGGAAAGCATTTCCTGACCGACCTGATCCTGCAGGGTGGCCAGTGCCTCGTAGTCCTTCGCTGCCCGGGAAAAGTGACGCTGTACCAGATGCTTCTGCACGCTCATGGGAGAAAGACCTCGCGCAACGCAGCGGCACAAGCGGCAGGCTGGGCAAGAAAAGGGGCGTGGCCGCTGGGGAGGCAGTGCAGTACGCTGCCGGAGAGCGCTTGATGCAGATATCTGCCCGCCGCTGGTGGCACGATCCGATCGTCGCTGCCGGAAAGGATGAGCACCGGAAATGGCAAGGACCGCAGGGCGGGGCGCAGGTCGAGCCCCTGCAGAAAGCCCAGCCCCGCGCGCAGACAGCGCCGATCGGGTAAGGGCCAGTCTTCTACCCGCGGCAGATTCCGGCGTGCCTCGGCATCGCCCAGCACCTGCAGGGCGAGGAAGCGCCGCCGTACTGCCGCCGCATCGCCCTCGAGTTCGTCGGCAAAGGCCTGCAGTTGCGCTGCCGGGATCCCCGCCGACCAGTCACTGCGCTGGACAAAGCATGGGCTGCTGGCTGCCAGTACCAGACCGGCGATGGGCGGCTGCGGACCCAAGGCCAGGGCAAGGGCGATCAGCCCTCCCAGAGACCAGCCGAGGAGGATGGGCGGCTGGGGCAGCCCCAGCAGACACTCGCGCAGATGCGCCAGCTCTGCCTCCCAGTCCCAGCCTTCCGGGGGACAGGGACGGCTGCCGTGCCCCGGCAGATCCCAACACCCAGGGCGAAAGTCAGGCTGTAAATAGGGTAGCCAAGGGGCAAAGATGCGCCGATCCATTCCCCAACCGTGGAGCAGGATCAAGGGCTTGCTCTCGCAAGGGACACTCATACGCGCTCCAGGGCATGCAGCAGTTGCTCGATGTCCTCGATGCTGTGGGCGGCGCTGAGACTGATCCGCAGCCGCGCCTGCCCCTGGGGTACCGTTGGCGGTCGTACCGCCGGGCAGTAGATTCCTGCCGCGCGCAGCGCTGCGGCTGCCGCCAAGGCGGCGGCATTGCTCCCCAGGATCAGGCCCTGGATGGGGGTCTGGCTGGGCAGGAAGGGGCGTCCGTGCAGGCCGGCCTGCAAGCGCTGGCGTAGCCTCTGCAAGTGCTCACGCCGGTCTTGCGCCTGCTGTAACAGGGGCAGGGCCGCCAGGGTAGCCGCCGCCAGGGATGCCGGAAGCGCGGTGTGAAAGAGATAGCTGCGCGCCGCCTGCTGCAGCCAGCAGATGGGGAAAGCGGAACTGGCAACGAAGGCCCCATAGCTACCAAAGGCCTTGCCGAGGGTGCCGATACGCAGGATCAAGGCATCGCCATCGCATTGCCAATGTTCCACACTACCCCGCCCTTCCCGGCCAAGAACACCGAAGGCATGGGCCTCGTCGAGGATCAGGGCGGCGTCGTAGCGCTGAGCCAGAGCCAGTAGCTCCGGCAGGGGGGCAAGGTCGCCATCCATACTGAACACCCCTTCGCTGACGATCCAGGCCCGGCCACTGCGGGGCTTGCGCAGCAGGGTCTCCAGGTGTTCGAGATCGTTGTGGCGAAAGCGCTGCAGTCGCGCCCCACTCAAGCGGGCGCCATCGATGAGGGAGGCATGGGCGAGACGATCGAGAAAGAGGTGATCTTGCGCTGACGTCAGGGCGCCGAACACACCCAGGTTCGCCAAGTAGCCGGAGCCAAAGAGGAGTACCGCCTCCACGCCTAGCCACGAGGCCAGAGCTGCCGCGAGTTCCGCATGTTGCCGCCGCTCGCCGCCCAGCAGCGGGGCGGCCCCGGAGCCAAACTCGCCGACCGCGAAGCTCTGTTGCGCTGCTTCACGGAGCGCGGGGTGCCGTGCCAGACCGAGATAGTCGTTGCTGGCGAAAGAAAGCAGCAGCCTACCCGCAGCGTCGTGGTAGAGGGGACGCATTCCTGGCGCTGGCTGCAGGACTTCGGTCTGCCGCAGCAAGCCCAAGGCGCTACGCTCCGCCAGGGCCTGTGCCCAACCGTCTTCCATGCTGCGTCGATTCATCGCGACGGTATAGGGGAGGCGCGCGTACCTTGTCAACGGCAGACTGAGGGACAACAATGGCCGCTGCTTGGGGAGGACGGCATGCTGCGCAGTGGCATCGGAACATGGGGGACAGAATGGTCGCGTTGGAGTCGCCAGAAACTATTGCCGTGGTTGCTGCCCGAAAGCTGCCGCTTTTGCGCCGCGCCGGGAGCGCCCCTCTGTGCTGACTGCCTGCGGGAACTGCCACGGCTGCCCGTCGACCGCTGTAGCTGGTGCGCCTTGCCCGTAAATGACGAGGGTGACTGCCCGGTCTGCAGCATCGAAGCGCCCAGCTACGACTACACTTTTTGCCCTTTCGTGTATGCGCCGCCTCTCGCGGAGGCCATCAGCGCCTGGAAGTTTCACGACGGACTCGATTGGACCCGGCCCTTGGCCGAGGCCTGGATCGAGGCTTGGGAAACACCGCCCCCTCGCCCCGATGCCCTCTTGCCCGTACCTGCACACCCCGCGCGCCTGCGCGAGCGCGGTTACAACCAGGCAGCACTCCTTGCGCGTCATTGGGGTCGGTACTACGACGTATCGGTACGCGATGTCCTGCGCCGGGTGCGCAATACCCCGCATCAGGTCGGCGGCAGCCGCGATCAACGGCGCACTAATCTGCAGTCGGCCTTCACCGTACCTGGCCGTCTGCCACAGCATGTCGCCCTCGTCGATGATGTGATGACCACCGGCAGCACCGCCGAAACCCTCGCCCAATTGCTGCGCGAGCATGGGGTGGCGCGGGTGGACCTGTGGATTCTGGCTCGCGCTTTATGAATCCGCCTCCCTGGCTGGAACTCGTACTCTATCAACCGGAAATCCCGCCCAATACCGGCAATGTGATTCGCCTCTGTGCCAACACCGGGGTTGGGCTGCACCTCATCGAGCCCCTGGGCTTTGCCTGGGAGGACCGTCGCCTGCGGCGAGCAGGACTGGATTACCACGAATTCGCCACGGTCCTTCTCCATTCCTCCTGGACCGATTGCCGTGCCCATCTGGCGGGACGACGTTTCTTTGCCTTCAGCACCAAGGGGAAGCCTGGTAGCTTTGCTGCGGCGCGCTTTCAAGCCGGGGACGTATTGGTCTTCGGCCCCGAAACCCGGGGCTTGCCCGAGGAAATCCTCACCGAATTCTCTCCCGAGACACTGCTTCGCCTGCCCATGCGCCCTGGCCAACGCAGCCTCAACCTGTCGAATAGCTGCGCCGTCGCCGTCTTCGAGGCCTGGCGCCAGCTCGGTTACCCCGGGGGAGATGACGCTGTCATAAAAGTGACATAAAAGTTTCATCAAAATGTCACAATCTTGGTGTAGAGTTTCGGCTTACAAAACCGCCGCTACCCAGGAGTTTCCCGTGAGCACGACAGCCGTACAGGACAGCGATATTGCCGAGGCGCTCAACACCGCGCGCTTCAGCCCTTTTCATCTCAAGGCCATTTGGGCCTCTTCCATGGGTTTTTTCACCTCGGCCTATGACCTCTTCATCATCGGTACCGCCTTGGTTCTGATCAAGGAAGAGTGGCATCTGAGCCCAGACGAAGTCGGTCTGGTAGGCTCCATTTCCCTCATTGCCACCTTTGCTGGTGCCTACCTCTTCGGTATTCTGGCCGACAAGCTCGGACGCAAAAAGATTTACGGGCTGGAGGCCCTGCTGATGACCATCGGCGCCCTGATGTCGGCGGTGGCGCCGAATGTTACAGTGCTGATCATCGCCCGCGTCATTCTGGGCCTGGGTATTGGCGGCGATTACCCCATGTCGGCCGTCTTGATGTCGGAATATGCCAACGCCAAGTCGCGGGGACGCATGGTCTCGCTGGTCTTTTCCGCTCAGGCCATCGGTTTGGTGACGGGGCCAGTGGTGGCTCTCACCCTCCTTGCCGCAGGCATGAACCATGACCTCGCTTGGCGGCTGATGCTCGGGCTCGGCGCCCTGCCCGCTCTGGCGGTGATCTACATTCGCCGCACCCTCCCCGAGTCGCCGCGTTGGCTGGCGCGGGTCAAGGGGGATAGCGAAGCCGCAGCGCGGGAGCTGGCTTCCTTCAGCCTGGGCACCGCTACCGCCCGTAAGCCCGAGAGCAAGATCGTCAAGCAGCCCTTGAGCAAGTATTTCCTGACCCTCATCGGCACCGCCGGCAGTTGGTTCGTTTTTGACTACGCTTACTACGGCAACACCATCTCCACGCCCATGATCATGCATCGCCTGGCCCCCCATGCCGACGTGATCCAGAGCACCGCCCTCAGTCTCATCGTCTTTGCCGTGGCGGCGGTGCCCGGCTACTTCCTGGCCGCTTTCACCATCGATCGTATCGGTCACAAGACCCTGCAGATGCTCGGTTTCTTCATGATGGGCCTGATGTTCCTGCTCATCGGCGCCTTTCCAGCGATTTCCGCCAGTATTGGTGTCTTTCTGGTGATCTACGGCCTGTCCTACTTCTTCGCGGAATACGGTCCCAATACCACCACCTTCGTCATCGCCGGCGAAGTCTTTCCGGTCAATCTGCGCACCACTGGCCACGGCCTCTCTGCCGGTACCGCCAAGGTGGGCGCCTTCCTCGGTGCCTTCATCTTCCCTGTCCTGCTGCACGATTTCGGTCTGCATGGGACGCTGATGATCACCTTCTTCTTCGCCTTGGCCGGCCTGCTCCTTACCATCTTCTTCATCCCCGAGCCGAGCGGCAAAACCTTGGAGGAAGTCAGCGGCGAAGACCGCGTCGTTGCCTTGCACGAGCCCAGCCACCCCGCACCTGTCTGAGGCAAGCAGGAGCCCAGAACGAACCCCGCTACGGCGGGGTTTTTTGCTTTCCGACCGGCCGGTATCCTGTGTTATCCTACTGATCCGGTCCATCGATACTCCAGGGAAGCGGCAGCCAGGCGGCGCAAAACGTCCTCGCGGGCAGGCCGTAAGGTTCGCGTGCGAACCGCCCACAACTTGCCTTCGGCGCAAACAAGTGGGCGGCTGATCCGCACGCTTCACCGACGGCCTGCGGCGCTCGCACCTGAGCAGCCTCCCAGCAGCCGCTTCCCGCAGTTGCACCCGATGACCACGGTATGTATGGGCCGAGTTACGCTGTAGATCCGGGAGGATGATCGATGAGCGGAATGCGCATTCACCCCTTGCGCCTGGATGGTCGAGGGCAGGAAGAGAAGCGGGAAGAAATTCGACGGGTTTTTCACCAGACCTTCAGCCTCGACGAAGAGCTCTTCCAACACCTGCATGGCGAGCGCGCCTGGTATGAAAAGGCCATCCCCTTGCGCCATCCCCTGATTTTCTATTTTGGCCACACCGCCACCTTCTTCACCAACAAGTTTCTCGTTGCCGGGCTCATCGATACACGCATCGATCCCGAGCTCGAGGCGATCTTTGCAGTCGGTGTCGATGAGATGTCCTGGGATGACCTCGACGAGACCCACTATGACTGGCCGCCCGTGGAACGGGTGCGCGCCTACCGCAATCGGGTGCGGGAAATGGTGGATGGGGTGATCAGCCGTTTGCCCCTGGACCTGCCCATTAGCTGGGACTCGCCCTGGTGGGCGGTGCTGATGGGCATCGAACACGAGAACATCCACATCGAGACGAGTTCCGTACTGATGCGACAGTTGCCCCTGGAACGAGTGCGTCCAGTAGCCGCCTTCACCCCCGAGACTCTCGACCACAGCGACGAATGGCCGCAGAACCGGCTGCTACCCGTGGCTGGCGGGCAAGTCCGCCTGGGTAAGGCAGAAGACGACCCCCACTATGGCTGGGACAACGAATACGGTAGTCACGTGCAAAACTTGGAACCCTTCGCGGCGAGCAGGTTTCTGGTCAGCAATGGTGAGTTCCGCGCCTTTGTCGATGATGGCGGCTATCGCGACGCGCGTTGGTGGAGCAGCGAGGGGGACGAGTGGCGCCGCTACACTGGCGCCGAGCATCCGACCTTTTGGGTGCGCAGCCCCGGGGGCTGGCGCTTGCGCCTGATTGCCGAGGAGCGCCCCCTACCTTGGTCCTGGCCAGTAGAGGTGAACTACCACGAGGCAGCGGCCTTCTGTCGCTGGAAATCGGCGCAGACGGGCATTCCCTTGCGGCTGCCCAGCGAAGACGAGTGGCGGCGCCTGCGCGATCTCTCCGCTCTGCCAGACAACGATGGCTGGGGAGAACTGGCCCCGGCGCAGATCGGCCTTGCCTACGGCGCCTCTCCTTGCCCCGTGGATCGCCACCGCCACGGCGAATTTTTCGATGTCGTCGGCAATGTCTGGCAGTGGACGGAAACGCCCATCTATCCCTTTGAGGGCTTTCGCGTCCATCCGTACTACGACGACTTTACCGTGCCCACCTTCGATCAGCGCCACAACCTCATCAAGGGAGGCTCCTTCATCAGCTTGGGGAACGAGAGCCAGAAAGAGGCCCGTTATGCCTTCCGCCGGCATTTCTTCCAGCATGCCGGTTTTCGCTATGTGCAGTCCTCTAACGCCCTGCCCGAGACGCCGGTCTACGAGAGCGATGTCGCCGTGGCCCAGTATTGTCACTTTCACTATGGCCCAGACTACTTCGGCGTTGCCAATTATCCCCAGGCCATGGCCGAACTCGCCCTCGACTGCTGGGGGATCGCCCCCTGGAACGCGCCCTCGACATTGGCTGTTCCGTGGGACGCAGCAGTTTTGCCCTCGCCCAGCGGGCGCGGGAGGTGATTGGCATCGATTTCTCCACCCGCTTCGTGCAGGTGGCGGCGCGTTTGCAGGAGAAGCTGCGCTTCCCCTACGCCATCACCGAGGAAGGCGAACTGCAGAGTCATCATTGGGTCGACTTGGCTGCCCTCGGCCTTGCGGAACAGGCTGGGCGCTGCCAATTCGTGCAGGGGGATGCCTGCAATCTCAAACCGATCTATCGCGATCTCGACCTCGTTCTCGCAGCTAACCTCATCGACCGCCTCAGTGATCCGGCCAAGTTCCTGCGCGACATCGCCGAGCGCATCCGCCCCGGCGGCCTGCTGGTCTTGAGCTCCCCTTACACCTGGCTCGAGGAATTCACTCCCAAGGAGCGTTGGATTGGCGGCCTTCGGGTAAACGGCGAGAGCCGTGATACCTTGACCGGCCTCAAGGAAATCCTCGCCGCGCATTTCGATCTCCACGCGGATTTCCCCCGCGATCTGCCCTTCGTCATCCGCGAGACGGCGCGCAAGTATCAGCATAGCATTGCTCAAGTCAGCGTCTGGCGGCGCCGTTAGCCTGCAGGATCGCAGCCAGCTTTCATAGACGTTCTTCGATGGCCGCCAGGGCGCGCGCGACGGGACCGCCCTGCTGCGCTTGCCAGGTGGCGGCACGTTCCCCCAAGGCGCGGGCCAGCTTGGGGGCGGCGAGATACTCGGCACTGTGGCGCGTAGCTTCCTCGGCACTCGCCACTTGGCAGATGCCATCTGCCGCTTGCAGAGAACGCAGGGTGTCGAAAAAATTTTCCATGTGCGGTCCGACGATAATGGGCTTGCCCCAGGCAGCCGCTTCGATGGGATTGTGCCCCCCCCGCGCGACGAAACTTCCCCCTATCCACACCAGGTCCGCTGCGCCATAGAGGTCGATCAGCTCGCCCAGGGTATCGACCAGATACACGGGATCGTCCGGTCCGGGAAACTGCCTCTGGCTGCGGCGCGACGCGGACAGCCCAATGCTGCGCAGTTGTTCCGCCAAGGCGTCACCCCGCTCCGGATGGCGCGGAATCAGCACGAGCAGCAGCTGCGGTTCGATCTTGCGCAAGGTTGGCAACGAATTCCAAGCCAGCTCCTCTTCGCCGGGATGGGTCGAGGCAAAGACCCAAACCCGCCTGCCGGCAAAGCGCTCCCGCCAGAGCGCGGCCCGCTCTCGCGAGCCGCTACCGATCTGCAGGTCGAGCTTCATCTGCCCTTGTATGCGGACGTCGGTTGCGCCCAGCTCTGCGAAGCGCTGCGCGTCTTCCGAACTCTGCGCGCCAACCCAGTCCAGCCCCGCGAGGGCCGGGGCAAAGAGTGAGGCAAAGCGGCGATACCCTGCCAACGAGCGCGCCGACAGGCGTCCGTTGAGAAGCATCATCGGAATCCCTCGTTGCCGCGCAGCACCAAGGAGACCAGGCCACAGTTCGGTCTCCATCAGTACCCCAAGGCGCGGCTGGCTACGTTCCAGGAAACGCTGCACCGCGCCGGGGAGGTCATAGGGGAGGTAGGCTTGTGCGACCATCCCCGACAACTCCCGTGCCAGCAACGTCCTCCCGGTCGGAGTCGTGCTAGTAACAAGGATCGGCAGATCGGGGTGCCGCTCACGCAACTGGCGGATCAACGGCAGGGCAGCCATCCCCTCCCCCACACTCACCGCATGGATCCAGAGGGGCCGATCCTGGCGCCGCGGCACCCAGCCGAAGCGCTCCTGCCAATGGGCGCGATAGACCGGGCGGCGAAGAATCCGCTGCCAGGTGAAGAGCAAGAGCACCGGGGTGAGGAGCCAGGTGAGCAGGCGGTAGAGCTGCGGCATCATTCCCGGCGCAAGATCCGATCCGTCAACCAGTCGAGACGGTACCAAGGGCGAAAGCTAGCCAGGATTTCCTCTCGATCGTATTCCATCTCTACCCAGGAACGCAGACTCATCCCTGGCTTTTGTGTCAGTTCCGCCACGGCGCGCTCAAAAAACCAGTCCAGGATCCCGGTGTTGGCATGGCGAATGTGTCCATAGGGCCAAAGGCGCAGCTGTGCGCGGGCTTCGGTGAGCGGCACGGCATAGCGCTGGTGCAGCAGCAAGGTGGCGATGAAGCCGGCCCGATCCGCTCCCGACTTGCAGTGCACGAGCAGACGGGGGGGAAGCGTGGGAATCTGGTCGAGGAAGCGCAGCAGTGGCTCGCGACGTGGCAAATCGCGGGAACCAAAACCGTGGATGGGTAGATGCTGAATACCAAGGGCATCGCAGGCATCCTGCTCGAGGCGAAAGTGCGGCTCCGATGGCGCGGGTGCACGAATGTTGAGGATGGCGTCGAAACGGTGCGCCTCCTGCCAGCGCCGTATCTGCCAGGGGGCAGGCTGGGCAGAGCGAAAGAGTCCGGGGGCCACCTCGTGCAGATTGGCATAGAAGAGTTCGCGGAAGACGCCGTGATCGGTCCAGAACTGGTGGCGACGGAAGCGCCGGGTTTCTGCGCGGCTCAGGGCACTGCCAGAGTTCATGGGGCCGCCAGCAATGGGGCCAGAGCCGCCCAGACTCTCTCGGGTAACAGACTTTCCTGGCATGGAATCGGCTCTTCTGGCGTGGCGATGCGCCGGCAGCGGGTACTACCGCAAGGCGCGCAGGATTCCGCGGACTGCAAAACCGTGATCTGCCGCGATGCCTGCTCTGGCGCCGTCGGACCATAGAGGGTGACGCCCGGCAGCCCGAGGGCAGCGGCCAAGTAGGAAAGCCCCGTATCCATGCCTACAAAGGCCCGCGCCGCAACCATGATTCTGCCCAAATCCTCCAGGTTCAGTGTTGGCAGGGCTTGCACATTCGGCGCCGCCATGGTGATGGATTCTACGCGAAGCCTCTCCCGCTCGTCGACGGCGGGTAACAGCAGCCGATAGCCAATCTCCCCCAGACGCTGCGCCAGGCGGACCCAATGATTTGCGGGCCACTCCTTGTTCTGCCAGGCGCGGGAAGTGGCATGAAAGCCCAGTACAAAAGGGGTACTCTGGCGCAGGGTTTCGATGCCTGCGGCTGCCGGCCCACGCCAGCGCTCGATCTGGCTGGCCAAACCATAATCCGCCGCACCCGCCGGACGCGGATAGGCGAAAACCTGGGCAAAGAGCTCGCGATTACGCTGGATTGCCGTCGGTCCCCAAGGGACGACATGACGCTGCCCATAGAGATAACTGGCCAAGGGCTCGCGGGCGCTGCGCGTCGAAAGGCCCGCCACCCTCGCCCCGGCAAGGTGGGCTAGAAATGCACTTTTGTAGAGGCCTTGGCTGTCCAGTGCCAGGTCATAGGCCTCGGCGCGCAGCTCCCGCCGCAGTCGCCCCACGGCGCGCAGCAGTTCCTTCCCTCCCCGCGGGCGCTGGCGCAGGGAAAATTCCCAGCTCCGGCGCACGACTGGGTGCCAGGAAGCCACTGGCGCAAAGGCCGGCTCGATGAGCCAGTCGAGCAACACATCCCCCCGCGCCGCCTGCAGATCCGTCAGCGCCGGCAGGGTATGCAGCACGTCGCCGAGGGAACTCAGGCGGACGAGGAGAACTTTCATCTGCGCTCCGCCTGGAGCATTTCCCGGGCCATGGCATACTTCATGAACGCTCCCAGGGCGTTGGTCCCGGCGATGGCGGCACCATCCACACCATCGAGAAGGCCCAGGCGGAAGACATACCCGCGGAGAAACGCCGCCAGGCCGTGGGAGATCGGGGCGTGGGCGGCGATTGGCCGCCCTCGAGCTACCAATTTTTCTGCGCTCAACTGCGCGTAGCGCTGCATTTTTTGCAAAAGTTGCTGATACGTCTCGTAGGAGTAGTGATCCAGGGCCAAGACGCCCAGCTCTGCCGTCGGCCCAACGCAATGCCAGGACTCATGCACCGCCTCCGACAGATCATAGCTGCCGTGGCGACGATCGAAGAGGCGCAGCACCCGATCCCCTGCCCAATCGCCGTGGCGGATGCGCTTGCCGTGGAAGTAGCTGCAGCGACGCAAGAAGTACGCGCCGGCATCCGGCCCTGTACGCAGGAGCTCGACAATGGCCTCCCGCCCCTGGGCGCGCAGAACTTCATCGGCATCGAGCATGAGAATCCAATCGTTGCCTGCCGCCTCCACGGCAAACTGCCGCTGCGCCGCAAAACCGCACCAAGGATGTTGCAGAACCCGCGCCCCATGGCTTGCGGCCACCGTCGTCGTAGCGTCACGGGAACCGCCATCCACCACCAGGATCTCGTCGGCAACAGCAACGCTGCTGCGCAGGGAGCGATCCAAGGCAGCGGCGCAATCTTGCGCCACATACACCAAGGACAGCTTTATCGTCATCCCTGCCCCCTTGCCGGCCAACGTGCCAGCAACGGCATGCCCGCGAAGAGGGCGATATTGACCGCATCGGCGTAGCCCCAGCTCAGGGAATCGAAAAGACCGCCAATCACGTAAATGGCAAAGTAACTCAAGACGAACCAACCCTGGGGGAGAAGCGCGCTCGCCAGGACTCTCGACCAATTGCCCACAGAACCCATAGGAAAAGAGCTAGGCCGATGATACCCAGGCTTGCGGCCTCACTCAGAAAACTGTTGGCAGCGGTATTCATGATGAAGCCGGGAGTGGCAGGAAGGAGATGCTGCGCCTGCAGCTGTAGAACAGCGGGGTAGAAGTCGCCGGTACCCACTCCAAAGATCGGGTGCAGCCAGAACAGCAATGCGCCACCCCACATGGCAACGAGACGAATTCCCCAGCTCGTCTTCACGTCCGCCTGCGCCGGGGAAAAGCTCACCAGTTCGTGCACACCAACCATCAGATGTTGGCGGACTTCTGGAATCGCAAGCAACAGCATTGCACCCAGAAATCCGACGAGGGGCAAGGCCCAGCGCCAACGCCCGGGGTAAAGCAAAAACAGGGCAACGGGCAGCAGCAAGACCAGAAGCACCTGACCCGAACGCCCCGGCGTCAACGCCATCTGCGTCAACAACAGAAAAATCAGCAGCCAATTGACTGAGCGCGAGAAGTTCCACTGCATTTTCTGGTCATAGACGAGCCAGAGAACGGCATGGGCGATGACCAGAGACAGGAAAATATGATCGCAGAAGCCGGTATAGGGAATCCAATCGGTATTGTGCCAAGGCAGGATTTTCCAGGTCATGAGAAAGGCCAATGCTTCGTTTACCAGAATCCCCGCCAGAAACCAGCGAATCACCCACTTTACCCAGCGCTCCTGCCAAGGTAGCGTTGCACCGATGAAGGCAAAGATGGCATCGAAGGTGGAGACGAAGACCTTCTGTCCAAAGAACATATTGCTCGTCCATAGGAGACCAATGGCGGTCCAGGCCATCAGCAGCAGCCAGGGCAGCCACCAGCTGCGCTCCCCAATCGAGCGCCAGTTGCGCCAGTGACCACTGAACCCATAGGCAAGCAATAACAAACCCATGGCAATGCCGGATCCCGCGGTACTTAGGGGGAAGAAGAACAGCGGTAAGGCGTAAAAGCTGAATAGCCAGGGATCGGGGATGCGCATAGTGTTCTCTCAAAGAATGGACAGCAATTTGCACGAGGCATCGAGCAGAATTTCCTGGGAGGGCTCGACCAGAATCTTCAACTTGTCAGACTGATGATAATGTGCAGGGTTAGGCCAGCGGAACAGGACGATGGTCGGCCGGCCAAGAGCGACACTCATGTGGTAGGGGCCAGAATCGCTGGAGACAAAAAGATCGCAGCTATCGATGATGCCGCTCAAAAGACCGAGGGATCCGGTACCAGCGAGATTCTCGATTGCTGATTCTCCCCAGCGTTGACGGTATCCGTGTACGAATTCTTCATTGATGGCCCACTCGTTTGGGGCACCCGTGAGCAGCATCTGGAAGGGACGCAACTGCATCAGTTTTCCGAAGCTCTCGATCAGAAGATTAAGGGAAGGTCTTTTGGCCGCGGCGTCCGGGGTTCCGCAACCGATGTTCAAGCCCACCCTCGGCATCCCAGAAATCCGCGGATTCCGCTGCTGCCAGTCACGTCCTTCCGTGCCTACCTGCAAACAAATCTGCTGTCCCGCGCGCTCTATCCCCAGCGCCGAGAGCGCGGCAAAATCCCGCTCGGTGTAGTCCATTGGCCAAGACAAAGCGCGCTCCCGGGCATAGCGCTCTAAAGACGGACCGGCATAGTCATACAAGAGCCCACGTCCTGGTACTTGGGCCACCCCGACGGTCACCGCGTGTGAACTCCAACGGCGCAGATACCGCGTCGCAATCGTGGTCTCGATACCATGCGGCTCATGGTCGATGATCAAGTCCGGCTGGATTTCCTGGCCAAGGCGACGCAATTCCGGCAGCAATGATCGCCAGCCTTTCGGCCCCACCCCCCG
This sequence comes from Acidithiobacillus sp. AMEEHan, assembly GCF_030996345.1. Lineage (NCBI taxonomy): Bacteria > Pseudomonadati > Pseudomonadota > Acidithiobacillia > Acidithiobacillales > Acidithiobacillaceae > Acidithiobacillus > Acidithiobacillus sp. AMEEHan. Next base: position 549,437 of record NZ_CP118747.1, read on the forward strand.
CATTCCGGCAAAGCGGCCCTCCCTGAGGGGTAAGAAATGGGCGCTACTGAGCAAGTGGTGTTCGGCAATCAGTTCCTCGCTGGGGTAGCCTGGCCAGCGAGTGAGAAAAAACAGATGCAGTTCTGCCTGTGGCCAATGCCTTTTGAGGGCCGCCCAAGCTGCAGAACTGCGCAGAATGTCGCCAATGCCGGCACTATGGGACTTGATGAGCAGGATACGCCGGGGATGGCTGGGAAGGGGGCGGCGCAACATATCAGGCTATCGACCTTGGGGCCTCAACAGAACGCAGAAATTCCTCGGCAACCCTCTGCGCGGCAAAACGCTGCACGAAGACCGGTCCCTCCTCGGCCAGACGGGTTCGCATGGCAAGGTCTTGGGCGAGGGCGAGAATGGCCTCGCGCCATGCCCCAACTTCGCCGGGGGGCAGGAGGAGGCCAGATTTGCCCGGCGCAAAGGCCTCAGGGATGCCGCCGATCTCAGCCCCGAGTACCGGCAAGCCAGCAGCCTGGGCCTCCACCAGCACCCGCCCAAAGGTATCGGGCTCAACGGAAGGAAGAGCCAAGGCATCCATGGCGCCGTACCAAGGCGTCACGGCATCAGTCCAACCCAGTAAATGCTGCCAAGGCTTTCCTGCCAGATACTGACGGAATTCCGCCTCGTGCGCGCCACCACCGATCCACAGACCATGGATGCGCGAGTCCTGCTCGTGGGCGGCATCGATGGCATCGGCCAGGGTAAAAATCCCTTTGCCGCGATGCCAGGCCCCCACATAGCCGAGCAGAAAAACCTCATCGCCGATGCCGAGCTCCGCCCGCCGCGCTTCCCGCGCCCCCGATGGCGGGACGAAATCCGCAAGCCGCACGGGGTTGGGTAGATATTCCACCCGTGCTGCAGGAATGCCCTGGGCCCGCAAGCGCTGCTGCAGGTACCGGGAGATGGCCACGAGGCGCAGCGGCCAATGGGAGAGGAGCCAGCGGGTACTGGGGCGTAGGCGCAGATCCATGTGCCGGAACAGCAGCAAGGGAATACGGTGCAGACGACTGAGCAGCGCCAAGGGCCAATATTCCTTGCTGAAACTGCCCACCAGCAGCTGCGGCCGCAGCTGCCGCAAGGCTCGATCCAGGGCAGCGATACCGCGCGGATCGGCACTGTTGTGGAAGATACCGGGATGCAACTGCACTGGCGAAGCCGCAAGCGCCGCCGCGATCTTGCCTTGGGGATGGACTAGTGCGTGGCATTCCACCCCCTGCCCGGCGAGGGCGCGCAGCAGGGTGATCATGTGGGTCTCGGTGCCACCGCCACCGGGGTTGGTTCCCACCCAGAGCAGTGGCCCCCTCATCCCGCTTGCCTCTTCACCCAGCATCCTTCAAGGCCGCGGGCGATCTTCATAGCGGGTCCAGAGCTGCAGTGGCAATACATGGGGAAGATGGTGTCCGCCCACGGTAATGCGCGGCAAGGTAAGGAGATCATCGCCAATCCGCGCCCGGCCCCGGCGCGTACTCACCGCCGCTCGGAACGCACTTTTGGCAACCAGATCCCTCTCCCGCGTACCCCATTCGCCATAGGGATAGCAAAAACTCCCCAGCTCCCGGCCCAACAAGTCTTCCAAGTCTTGCTTGCTACCAGCAATCTCCGTCTCGGCCTCGCGAGCAGACAGAGCAGGCAGATGGACATGCGCACGGGTATGAGCGCCGACTTCCATCCCGGCATCCGCCCATTGCCGCAGCTCCGCAATCGTCATCAAGGGCTTCTCGACCCCAAGCTCGGCAGCATCCCATCGATTGTGCGCACCCAAGGCACCAGACACCACAAAGCAGGTCGCGCTGAAGCCCCGCTGCTGCAGGACCGGCAGGGCATGCTCGAGATTATCGCGATAGCCATCATCAAAGGTAATGACCGCGATTTTCCCCACGCGCTCGCCGCGCAGGTAGGGCATGGCATCTGCTAGGGACAGGCCACGATACCCCGCCCAAGCCAAGAGGGCCATCTGCCGGGCAAAACGCCGCGGCGAAACGTAGAGACCGCGCAGGCGCACCCGTGGCGGCGCGTGCTTGATGTTGTGATACATCAGGATCGGGATGGCGGGCATCTCAGGGCTTTTCGGGCACCCGACGGCGTATCACGTAGGTCGTCTTCCCCTGCCCTTCGAAATAGATGCGCGACAGCATCTCGGCGACGATGCCGGTGTTGAGGAACTGCAGCCCGGCAAGGAAGAAGAGCACCCCGGCAATGAGCATGGGCCGCCCGGAAATGGCGGCACCTTCGGCAAATTTATCGATGAAAAGATAGACCAGCATGCCGCTACCGATGAACAGGGAAAACAGCCCAATCACCCCGAAGAAATGCATGGGCCGCTGGCTGTAACCCAGGAAAAATTTGACGAAAAGCAGATCCACCAGGACCCGGAAAGTGCGCGTGATGCCGTACTTGCTCTTGCCGGCCCGCCGCGGATGGTGCCGCACCGGGACCTCGACGATGCGATCGGTATAGGTGAGGGTCGAGAGCCAGGCAGGAATGAAACGATGCATCTCCCCATACAGACGCACCCCCTGCAGGACGGAGGCGCGGTAGGCCTTGAGGGTACAGCCATAGTCGTGCAAATGCACACCGGTGAGGCGGCGGATGAGGCGGTTGGCGATGCGTGAAGGGATTTTGCGCAGCAGCAGACCATCCTGCCGGTTCTTGCGCCAGCCGGCTACCACATCGAGATTTTCCGCCAGCAAACGTTGTGCGAGGGGCAGGATATCTTGCGGGTCGTTCTGCAGATCGGCATCGAGGGTGACGATGACCTCGCCCCGCGCGGCGTCGATGCCCGCCTGCATCGCTGCCGTCTGGCCAAAATTGCGCTGCAGATGGATGATCGTCAGTACCTCTGGCCATTCCGCCTGGGCGCGATCGAGGGCGGCGGCGCTACCATCACGGCTGCCATCGTCGACAATGATGACCTCGACATTGGCATCAGCCAATGCGGCACGCAGGGCGGCTACCAAGGGCTCGACATTGTCGATTTCGTTGTAGAGCGGGATGACGACAGACAATTCAGGCATTTTCGCTCCAGGCAGCGAGATAGGCGCGGGTGGCTTGGGCAGGATCGGCGGCTTCGAGGATCCCCGACAGTACGGCGACTCCCTGTGCACCTGCCTGTCGTGCCAGCGCAACCCGCTCCGGTGTCATTCCCCCGAGGGCAATCACTGGCAAGGCAGCCGGCGCCACCCATTCGGCAAAGCGCTCGGGACCCAGGGCCTCGGCGCCGGGGTGGGTGGCGGTAGCAAAAAGCGGCGAGAGAAAGGCATAGCGGGCGCCGAGACGGGCGGCCTGCTGCAGGCAAGCGGGACTGTGGCAGGAGACGCCAAAGGCTTGCTCGGGACGCAAGCCGTGTGCGAGCTGTGCCTCGGTCAGGTGACGACCGGCCACAGGCCAATTCGGCAGGGGGTCCGGGTGGTTCAGGTAGACCTGCACCCCCGCATCCTGCAGCTCGCCCAGAAAGGCCGGCAAGCGCTGCGCCAACTCCGCCGCGATAGGTGTCTTGCAGCGCAACACCAGGGCGCGCAGACCGGCATCAATGGCGGCACCCAGGGCAGGCAGAAAACGCTCCGTTGCCACCCGCGCCGGGTCGGCAATGAGCCAAAGGGGGGGCTGGGGCAGCAGGTCATTCAGCAACTTGGCCACCACCGGCAGGTTGGGAGCGAGGCAGTCGAGAGCGGCAATCTCCCAGGGATGAACCCAACGAATCTGTTGGCCTTCGCGTCCGTAGGGTTCGCCCTCCCAGCGACGCAGCAAATAAAAGTGCAAGGCAACAGTGCGCTCCGGGTACGGATGATCCCGGCGCAGCAGGGGCTCCGCTACCTGTACCCGGACACCGATTTCCTCGGCCAACTCGCGCGCCAGGGCCGCCTCTGGGGCCTCGCCGGGCTCGATCTTGCCACCGGGAAACTCCCAGAACCCCGGCCATGGCTTACCTTCCGGGCGCAGAGAAATCAGCACCTTCCCATCGGCGCGCTGCAAAACCCCTGTGGCCACGGGCACGACCGCCATGCATCAGCTCCGGTAGTCGGCGTTGATGCGCACGTAGTCGTAGGAAAGATCACAGGTCCAGATCTGCTCTTCCGCCGACCCGCGTCCCAGATCGACATGGATGGGAATCTCCGCCCGAGCCATGACCGCCTGCCCTGCCTCCTCGCTGTACTCGGCCGCACGGGCGCCGTTGCGCACGATGCATAGATCGCCAAGATGAATCTGTACCCGTTCAACAAGGAGATCTTCCACCCCCGCCGAACCGATAGCCGCCAACAAACGACCCCAGTTAGGATCCGACGCAAAAAACGCCGTTTTGATGAGCGGGCTATGGGCCATCCGGTAGGCCACCTGCAGACACTCGGATTCGCTGCGTCCACCACTGACCCGGATAGGGATGAACTTGCTGGCCCCCTCACCGTCGCGAACGATAGCCTGCGCCAATTCCATTGCCACCTCGGTGATTGCGCCAATCAAGGTGCCTGCCTCGCCCAGCGCCAGGGGCGCATTGCCCGCCTGACCGGTGGCGATGAGTATACAGGCATCATTGGTGGACATGTCGCCATCAACGGTGATGCGATTGAAGGAACGATTCACCGCCCGTTCCAAGATCGGCTGCAGCGCCTCCGGCGCAACGGCCGCGTCCGTGGCGATGTAGGCGAGCATGGTGGCCATGTCCGGGCGGATCATGCCCGAGCCCTTGGCGATGCCAGTGACAGTTATGCGCTTACCGGCGACTTCGAACTGGCGCGAGGCGCCCTTGGCTACCGTATCGGTGGTGCGGATCGCCTCGGCAGCCTCCAGCCAGCGGTCCTCGGCCAAGGCTGGCAGACAGCGTGGCAACGCTGCCGCGATCTTGCCCGCCAAATCGACCGGTTCCCCAATCACCCCGGTGGAAAAGGGCAAGACTTGCGAAGGAGCACAGCCCAGGGCCTCCGCCAGCACGCGACAGGAATCCTGTGCCGCCGCCAGGCCGGCCTCCCCGGTTCCGGCATTGGCGTTGCCAGTATTGATGATCAGGGCACGGATGCCTTGGCCGGCGGCGAGGTGCGCCTCGGCCACCAAGACCGGCGCTGCACGAAAGCGGTTGCGGGTGAAGACCCCTACCACCTGCGTCCGCGGGGCGAGCTCCATCAAGGTGAGGTCGCGACGTGCGGTATAGCGGATCTGCGCTTCGGCGACGGCAATACGCACGCCAGCAACCGGCAGAAGGGAACTGGGAGGATCGAGAGCAACGGGCATGACAGGATCTCAGGCGAGGCGACCGCAACAGTGTTTGTATTTTTTGCCGGAACCGCAAGGGCAAGGCTGGTTACGACCCACCTTTTGCGTGTGCACCGGCATCGCCGCCAACCCAGCCAAGGCAGCTACGGCGGGGAGGTCGCGGTCCTCGTCTTCACTGGAACCACCCGGCAGATCGGGATGCTGAAAGACCAAGCCCTGATTCGTCGGCCGACTCGGGAAGAGACTGCTCCAGTCCAGGGCCTCGGCAGGCGTCTCGCTGACCGGGCTGACCTGCACATGCGACAAGGTGCTCACAATTTCTTCGCGTACCCGCGCCAGCATGGCATTGAACAAGGTCAAGGATTCGCGCTTGTACTCCTGCTTGGGGTTCTTTTGCGCGTAGCCACGCAGGTGGATCCCTTCGCGCAGATGGTCCATGCTCGCCAGATGATCCTTCCACTGGCTATCGAGCACCTGCAGGGTGACGCTCTTTTCCAGATGCCGAGCCATCTCCTCGCCCATCAGTGCTTCGCGCTCCTGCCAGCGGGCATGCACCGCCGCCAGAATCCGCTCCTGCAACCCTTCATGGTTCAGGGTGCGATCGGCTGCTAGCCATTCCCCCACCGGGAATTTTTCGGCAAAAATCCGCTCCAGGGACATTTCCAGCCCCTCGATATCCCACTGCTCTTCCATGACGCCCGCCGGGGCATAGTCTTCGAGCAGGGCTTCCAGCACATCGACCCGCAAGGATTCCACTTCACTGTGCAAGTTGTCACTGTCCATGAAGGCATTACGCTGGGCGTAGATGATCTTGCGCTGCTCATTGGCGACATCGTCGTACTCGAGAAGCTGTTTGCGGATATCGAAGTTGCGTGCCTCGACCTTGCGCTGGGCATTTTCGATGGACTTGGTCACCCAGGGATGCTCGATGGCCTCTCCCGGCTGCATGCCGAGTTTCTGCATCAGGCCGCCGAGGCGATCGCTGCCGAAGATGCGCATCAACGGGTCTTCGAGGGAGAGATAAAAACGGCTGCTGCCGACATCTCCCTGACGACCCGCACGACCGCGCAATTGGTTGTCGACGCGGCGCGACTCATGACGCTCAGTGCCAATGATGTGCAAGCCACCGGCGGCCAGGGCCGCTTCGTGCTCCTGCTGCCAGCCATCGCGCAGGGCAGCTATCTGCTCTTCCTTGCTGGCCTCGTCGAGATCTTCCCGCGCCTTGATCATCTCGATCTGATGCGCGACATTGCCGCCAAGGACGATGTCGGTGCCCCGCCCCGCCATGTTGGTGGCAATGGTCACCGCACGGGTTTTGCCCGCCTGGGCGATGATCTCGGCTTCGCGCTCATGTTGTTTGGCATTGAGTACCGCGTGCGCGATCTTGCGCTCGTGCAGGCGCCGTGACAGGTACTCATTGTGCTCGATGGAGGTGGTACCGACCAGAACTGGTTGCCCCCGCTGCTGGCAATCGTTGATGTCATTGATGATGGCATCCCACTTCTCTTCCGCCGTGCGGTAGATCTGATCGGCAAGGTCCTTGCGCTGAATGGGGCGATGGGTAGGAATGACGACCACTTCGAGGCCATAGATCTGATTGAGCTCGAAGGCCTCGGTATCGGCGGTGCCGGTCATGCCCGACAGCTTTTCGTACATGCGGAAATAATTCTGGAAGGTGATGGAGGCCAGGGTCTGGCTTTCGTTCTGGATCTCCACCCCTTCCTTGGCTTCCACCGCCTGATGCAGCCCGTCGGACCAACGCCGGCCAGTCATCATACGGCCGGTAAACTCGTCGACGATGCAGACCTCGCCATCGCGGACGATATAATCCGTCTCGCGGTGGTAGATATGATGCGCGCGCAAGCCCTGATTGAGATGATGTACCAGGCTCACATTCTGCACGTCGTAGAGGTTACCTTCGCGAAGCAGGCCATTGTCGATCATCAACTGCTCGGCCTTTTCGACCCCCTCTTCCGTGAGCAGCACCTGCTTCGCTTTTTCATCGATGGTGAAGTCTTCGTCGGCGACGAACTGGGGGATGAGCGCATTCACCTTTTGATACAGATCGGTGTTTTCCTCAGTGGGTCCGCTGATGATCAGCGGCGTGCGCGCCTCGTCGATGAGGATGGAATCTACCTCGTCGATGATGGCGTAGTGCAGACCACGCTGCACCCGCTCGGCGGGCGAGAAGGCCATGTTGTCGCGCAGATAGTCGAAGCCGAACTCGTTGTTGGTGCCATAGGTGATATCGGCGGCATAGGCCGCGCGGCGCTCCTCCGGCGAAAGATTGGCAACGATGGTCCCGACGGATAGGCCCAGAAAGCGGTGCACGCGCCCCATCCACTCCGCATCACGCCTGGCCAGATAGTCGTTGACCGTCACCACGTGCACGCCCTTGCCGGACAAGGCATTGAGATAGGCCGGAAGGGTGGCGACCAAGGTCTTACCCTCACCGGTCCGCATCTCGGCAATCTTGCCTTCGTGCAGCATGTAGCCGCCAATCAACTGCACATCATAGTGCGACATGCCCATCACCCGGCTTGCCGCCTCGCGCACGGTAGCAAAGGCCTCGGGCAGGATGCCGTCCAGCGACTCCCCCTTTCCGACCCGCTCGCGCAGGCGCATCGTCTGCCCTTGTAGCTCCGCATCGCTCATGGCGCGATACTGCTCCTGCAGCCCATTGATCCTGGCGACAACGGCGCGGGCTTTCTTGATCAGGCGGTCGTTGCGACTGCCCACCACATGACGGATGATGGTTCCCAGCATGAATGCCAAAACTCTAAGTCAAAAAAATATGCCCGAGGGTAGCACGAAGCCCGCGCGGACGAAACGCCGCGCCCGCGACCAAATCGGGCCCGCTCTCGCTGCTGTGTTCCGTCATGGACAAGCGCTGCATGGTCGGCAGATGGATTGGAATGCCCTGCTGAGCCTGGAGGCCCAGGAACGCAGCTGGTTGCTGGACTGGCGGGAGGGAACTCTGCAGGTCCTGGTGGAGAGCAGCGTCTGGCTGGCCTGGTTGCGACGCAACCAGAAACGCATCTGCCAGCAGTGGAATAGCCGTTTTCCCGATGAACCAGTGGAACGAATCGTTGCCGTGGTGCGACCGTGGCGGCCGCCGATGCTTACGTCGCGTCCAGTCAACCGTACGCAGATCGCCGGACCCGCGCCGGACGCCCTGCGCAAGTTGGCAGAAAACAGCGACGGCGCCCTCGGCGCCGCCCTCCAACGACTGGTACGGACCCTGGATCAGGCCGGGACCGTCGCCAGTGAATCAACAAAGGAAAACGGTGCTTTCTCCGGCGAGGAATAATCCACATATTCCCAGGCATCTTCGCGCTGCAGCAGCAGGCGCAGAAGCTGATTGTTGAGGGCGTGCCCCGCCTTGTGACCAGAGAAATGCCCCAGCAACGGATGCCCCAGCAGGTAGAGATCACCAATGGAGTCGAGCACTTTGTGACGGACGAACTCGTTGGCGTAGCGCAGGCCATCTTCATTCAGCACGCGATAGTCATCGACAACGATGGCGTTGTCGAGATTTCCGCCCAATGCCAGCCCCATGCGTCGCAGGGTCTCCACTTCCCGCATGAAACCGAAGGTACGCGCTCGCGACACTTCCTTCAGATAGGAGGTGTGGGCAAAATCGACGCTGACTTCCTGGCCGCCATTGCGCACGACCGGATGATCGAAATCGATGGTAAAGCTGACCTTGAAGCCATCGAAAGGCTCGAGACGCACCCAACGGTCGCCATCGCGCATCTCCAGCGTCTTGATGATGCGGATGAAGCGTTTGGGAGCGTTCTGCTCCTCCACACCGGCACACTGGATGAGAAAGACGAAGGGCGCGGCACTACCGTCCATGATCGGCACCTCGGCACCGTCCAGGTCCACATACACATTGTCGATCCCGAGGCCAGCCAGGGCAGACATCAGATGTTCGATGGTACCAACGCGCATTTCCCCATCGCCGATATTGGTGGACAAGCGCGTGTCGACCACATGCAAAGGATCGGCTTTGATGTAGGCTTTGCCGGGGAGATCACTACGATGGAAGACGATTCCCGTATTCACTGGCGCTGGGCGCAAACCGAGATACACCTTCTTGCCACTATGCAGACCAATCCCGGTGCCCCAGATCATGTTTTTCAGAGTGCGCTGTTGAATCATCTACCTTTTTGCGATCGCCGGGATCGCCCTCCCACGTTTCACTAGAGCTAACGATACAACGACTGTTGCGAAGTTACAACTTTCTTCTGTCGCGCCAGTGTAACGCCACCCCTCAGGGCCGCGCAATCACATTTGACATCCATTCACGATTCCCCACCCATTCCTCCACACGTTCTGATACACTCATCATTCCAACACTGCGGCGAAACATTCCACTAGATATTTTGAGGACCCTTGCATGGCAACACCGAGCAACAAGAAGACCCTGATGACGCTGTATTCTGCGCAGGACTGCGTCTTTGCCCATCGCGTTCGCTTCGTACTGGAAGAGAAGGCCATGGAGTATCAGGTAGTCGATATCGACTTCGCTGACAAGCCGGAAGACCTCTTCGCACTGAATCCCTACGGCGAGGTACCCACCCTGGTGGACCGTGACCTGGCCGTCATCGAATCCTTCTTGATCATCGAATATCTCGACGAGCGCTTTCCCCACCCTCCCCTGATCCCCGTCGACCCCATCTCGCGCGCGCGCGTCCGGGTGGGACTGATGCAATTTGATCGCGACTGGTTCAACCCCTTATTCCGACCTGGATACAGCGAGCAGGACAAAGTCGCCGCCAAGGATTCCTTGCGTCGTTCCCTGGCTCAGCTCAGCACCCTGTTCAGCCAGCAACGCTACCTTTTTGGTGATGAGCTGTCCATCGCCGACTGCGCCTTGGCACCACTGCTGTGGCGCTTGCCAAGTCTCGGCATCGAGATTCCCAAGGGGGCCAAGGCTACCCGAGATTATGCGGAACAGATTTTTGCTCTGGAAAGCTTCCAGCGTAGCCTGACCCCGGCAGAAAAAGCGCTGCGCTGATGGCACTTTCGGTAACCGGTCTCGATCACCTCGCGGCCGGGCTCTTCGCCCGTTGCCAGCGCGATCCCAGCGGAAATATCGCCTGGCAGCGGGTGGGGGAGCAGTTACTTCCCCTGCGCGCCGCCGACTTCGCGGAAACCGTGCGACGCCGGGCGCGGGCGCTATCCCGTCTGGGCATCCGCCGCGGGCACCGGGTTCTGCTCATGGCTGCCAATTCCGTCGATTGGGCCATTCTCGATTTTGCCATTCTCAGCATTGGCGCGGTTACCGTGCCGCTCTATGCGAGCCTTGGGGCACGCGAAATTCACTATGTTCTCGGTGACTGCAGCCCCAGCCTGATCCTGCTGCAGAATGGGGAGATCTATAACCGTCTGGAGCCCGCGGCCTGGGGGGTCGCGCCCAGCCATGTCTTTCTGCAGGAGCCCGCGATGGGGATGGCCACTTGGAAAGACTTGGACACCTTGGGAGGTGATGGGGAGGCGTCACCGGCGGTCCCTGCAGAGCCGTTGCGTCGGCAAGACCTCGCCAGCATCGTCTATACCTCGGGCACCACTGGCTGGCCCAAGGGCGTCATGCTGAGTCACGGAAACTTTCTCAGCAACATCGAGGGCTTTTTGCACCTGGTACCGTTACGCGCTGGGCAACGACTCCTTTCCGTCTTACCCCTCAGTCATGTCTTTGAACGTGCCACCGGCCATTTTGGCGGTTATCTCCTGGGTCTGGAGACCGCCTATGCCGAACGGCCCGATACCGTGCTGCGCGATCTGGCCGTCACCCGTCCCGATCTGTTGATTGCCGTTCCACGCATTTTTCAAGTGCTCTACGATCGCACTTTGCGGACCCTCAATGATCGACATGACTGGCTGGGGAAATTTCTGCGCCAAGGCATGGGGCTAGAAGGACAGGCGCGGGCGAATTGGCAACAGGCGGTGAGCAGTTATCTGCTGCGCAAACGGCTGCGCAAGAAGCTTGGAGGACGGCTGCAATACTTCGTCTCCGGCGGCGCCGCTCTGGACCCGGCCATTGCCCGGTTTTTTCTGCAGCTCGGCTTACCCATTCTCGAAGGCTATGGCATGACGGAGGCGAGCCCGGTCATCGCCGCCAACCCACTGCACGCCATTCATCCGGGAAGCGTGGGTAAGCCCTTGCCCAATATCGAGCTGCGCATTGCCGAGGATGGCGAGATCCTCGTCCGTGGTCCTTCCATCATGCAGGGCTACTGGAACAACGACACCGCAACCCACGAGACCATCGTGGAGGGCTGGTTACACACCGGTGACGTGGGCGAACTGGATGCCGATGGATATTTGCACCTCACCGAGCGCAAAAAAGAGATCATCGTCAACAGTGCCGGGGAAAACATCGCGCCACAAAAAATCGAGATGCGCCTGTGCAGCCAGCCGCTCATTTCCCAAGCAGTCGTCTTCGGCGATCATCTTCCCTACCTGATCGCGTTGCTCTACCCCGATCCGGAGATCGTGCGCGACACTTTGGGGGAAAATCCCGATGCACGGCAGCTCGAACAGGCCCTCCGCCAAGCCGTCGATCACGCCCTGCATGGCCTGCCGAGCTTTGAGCAGGTGCGGCGCTTCGCCATCTTGCGTGAACCTTTGAGTGAAAGCGCCGGCACCCTCACACCCACCCTGAAGGTGAAACGGCGCCGGGTCGCCGAACGCTACGCCGCAGAGCTCACCGCCCTGCAGCGCTGATCCAGCGCTGCAGGCTAGTCGCCCATGCGCCCATGTTTGTGTACTGAGGCGCTGTGGCCCCAGGCTTCCAAATTCTGCACCTGCACCCCTACCCACCAATACTCCGCCACGCTGTCCTTGCCATGCCCGCCCACCAGCGCCTGACCTGGCGCCAGATGGACATGCTCCAGCAATTGTCGCGCCGCGTCCTTGCTGCGAAACACCGACCACGCCACCACCCGCTCTATGGGGGTCACCGACGGCAGTTCGCGCGCTTCATCCAGAAATTTGTCATCGATCATGGCAGTCCCTCCTCGCATCAACTTGTGTTTTGAGTATAGTACCCGTCCAGTGGGACGCGGAGTTGTACCGCGCAGCAAAGTGCGTATAGTGCGCCGTGGAGTGAGTCAGACGACCGCCGCGGAGCGATCCGGGGAGGAAAGTCCGGGCTCCACAGGGCAGGACGCCGGCTAACGGCCGGGAGGCGTGAGTCTACGGAAAGTGCCACAGAAAACATACCGCCCAAGCGTGCAAACGCCGGTAAGGGTGAAAAGGTGCGGTAAGAGCGCACCGCGCTCCCGGTAACGGGAGTGGCAGGGTAAACCCCGTCCGGAGCAAGACCAAATAGGCGCACCAGGCTGTGGCCCGCAGCGTGCGCGGGTAGGTTGCTGGAGCCGGCTCGTAAGGGTCGGCCTAGAGGAATGGTCGTCCACGACAGAACCCGGCTTATCGACTCACTCCACTTTTCCCCACTGACCAGTCGTTCTCGCCATCTAGGCAAAAAATCCACGTAAATTTAGATGCTTGTCGACTTTTCCTCAGAAGTCGCACGAAAATCACTTCAGGAATCGCTAAGATACAGAAAATATAAGTCTTTTTGCCTTGACACAAACAAGACCGATCCTTAACCTTGTCGATGTGGGAAGAAGTGGGGCAAAGTGGTAAAAAACGGAGAGCCACCCGGTCATGTTTCGCGGCACGCATTGTCATACTCTAGACAGCAAGGGACGTCTCAGCGTGCCGGCGCGCTTTCGTGACCAGCTCAACGCCCTGTGCGACGGGCAGATCGTGCTCACCATCAACCCCACCAACGAAGCTGCCGAGCGCTGCCTCTGGGCCTATCCCCTGCCCCGCTGGGAGGAAGTCGAACGGCAGGTAGCCGATCTTCCCAGCACCCAGGCCAGCACCCGCCGCTTCCAGCGCCTCTTCATCGGCCACTCGGAAGAACTCCGTCTCGACAATCAGTCCCGCATCCTCCTGTCCGCCAATCTGCGGCAATATGCGCAGATCGAGCGCGACGTCGTGCTAGTGGGGCAAGTCGGCAAGTTCGAGATCTGGGATGCAGAGCTCTGGCAGCAACAGCAGTCTCTGTCCCTTGACGAAGACCTGCTCGCCGGCCTTGGGGAGTTGCGGCTATGAGCGGCGCTCACCAGCCGGTACTGCCGAAGGAAGTGCTTGCGGCGCTGCAACCGGTCTGGCAGGCCCCAGGGCCGCGACGCCTGGTGGACGTCACCGGAGGACGGGGCGGCCACAGCGCCCTGCTCCTGGCACAACTGGAAGTCGATGATCGGCTCTGTATCTTCGATCGCGATCCGGCGGCCATTCAGTCGCTTGCCAAACGCTTTGCCGACGATCCGCGCGTGGATCTGGTGCAAGCACCCTTCGACGCCCTGGCGCAATTGCTGGTGGCACGCGGCTGGCTCGGACGGGTGGACGCGATCCTCGCCGACCTGGGCGTATCATCGCCACAACTGGATGAGGCCGAGCGTGGCTTTAGTTTTTTGCGCGACGGTCCACTGGACATGCGCATGGACCCCAGTCAGGGGCTGTCTGCTGCCGAGTGGCTGGCGCAAGTGGAGTTTCGCGATTTGCGGCGCGTACTACAGGAGTATGGCGAGGAGCGGGCGGCAACGCGGATCGCCAAGGCGATCATCGCGCGACGCGCGGAAAGACCTCTGCTGCGCACGCGCGAGCTCGCGGAGCTGATCGCGGACCTGCTCCCCGTAGGCAAAGGCATCCACCCCGCCACCCGCAGCTTCCAGGCGATTCGCATCCAGGTAAATGACGAACTCGGCCAACTGCAGCGTTTCCTGCCCCAGGCTTTGGTTGCCCTGCGCCCCGGTGGCAGACTGGCGATCATCAGCTTTCATTCCCTCGAAGACCGTCTGGTCAAGCATTTTTTCCGTGCGCAAGAAGCGCGTCCCGATCCTCGCCTGCCGTTGCGTGCGGCGGAGTTGCCCGCCCATCCGTGGGTGGAGATCAGCCCCGCCATACGCGCCCAAGAAGCCGAAATCGCTCACAACCCTCGTGCCCGCTCGGCGGTACTGCGTGCGGCGAGCAAGAATCCGGAGTTTCGCCATGCGTCGTAGTACGATCATTCTTGTCATCCTGATCACGCTGACCTTGTTTGGCATTGTCGCCGCCCGGGAAAGCAGCCGGGCGCAATTCATCCATCTGCAGGCACTGCAAAATCGTATCTTCAGCCTCAACAACCGTTGGGGGCAGTTGCAGCTGGAGCAGGCAACGTTGGCCTCCGATACTCGTGTTGGCGACATCGCCCACCAAAAGCTGGGGCTCGAGGCGCCGAAAAACAGCCAGATCATCATGGTGAAGTCACAGTGAGCACGCTGGCACAAGCGCCCCTGCCGGTTTGGCGACCGCGTCTGATCTTCGGGATGCTGGGCGCTGGATTTTGCGCCATTCTCTACCAGTCCTGGCAGACCCAGGTGGAGCAGAGCGGTTTCCTGCGCGCCCAGGGTCAGCAGCGCTACCAGCGGCAACTGCCACTGCCAGCGCCAGCGCGCGGGGAGATCTTCGATCGCGATGGCCGAGCCCTGGCGTTGTCCGTGCCCAGCAGCACCCTCTGGGTAGACCCCAAGGTTTTTGCGCAACAGCAGGCGCGCTGGCCAGAGCTGGCCAAGGTCTTGGGAATATCGCCAGCAGAGATTGGTAAACGCCTGCAACACAGCGGTAGCGCCTTTGCCTATCTGCTTCGGCAGATCGACCCGCAACTGGCCGCACGGGCGCTCGCCTTGGGCATCCCCGGGCTGCATGAAATGCAGGAGTACCGACGCTTCTATCCCAGCGGGCAGATCACTGGTCCGTTGCTGGGTTTTACCAATATCGAAGGAGTTGGTAGTGAAGGCTTGGAACTGGCCTATGATCACGTCCTGCGCAGCCGAGCTGGCCAGCGCGAAGTTCTGCGCGACAATCACGGCCACTTGCTGTCCAGCGCCCCGGAACATATCAGCCACTCCGGCCAGCCCCTGACCCTGACGATCGATCGCCGCCTGCAGTATGCCGCCTACACGGCGCTGGCGGCTGCCGTGCAGCGTTTTGCCGCGCGCTCCGGCTCAGCCGTCCTCCTCGATGCCCACAGTGGTGCCATACTGGCAATGGTCAACTATCCGGCGAGCAATCCCAACGATCGGGAGCACTATGATCCCGCCGGTGCCACGGATCGCGCCATCACCCATACCTTCGAACCCGGGTCCGTAATGAAACCCTTTGCCGTTGCCGCCGCTCTGGATAGCGGCAGTATTCAGGCCACTAGCCACTTCGATGTGAATACCAACTGCTTTCGTGTCGCCAATTATTGCATTCAGGACGACGCCCGGCACGGCACCCTCGACATCGGCCAAATTCTCAAATACTCCAGCAACATCGGTGCAGCAAAGATTGCGCTGCGTACCCCGGCGCCAGATCTCTATGGCTTGCTCAGCCGCGCTGGGTTCGGGCAATCCGTGGGCTTGGGGTTGCCCGGCGAGAGCGCGGGCCGCCTGCCTGCCGATCAACAATGGGGACCAGCAGCGCATGCCGCGATCGCCTACGGCTATGGCATCTCGGTGAATACCCTGCAACTGGCCGCGGCCTATGCGGCAATCGCCAATGATGGCGTCTACGTCACACCGCATTTGCTGTTGGGACAGCGAAGCAACGAGCGGCAGGTAATGTCGGCCAGCACCGCCGCCGATCTGCGCAAGTGGCTGGCCGGGGTCGTCGCCCCGGGGGGTACCGGCTTTCTCGCGGCCATCCCCGGCTACACGGTAGCCGGAAAGACCGGCACGGCGGCCATGGCCAACGGCAAGGGTGGTTTTCACCGGCATCAGGTCAATACCAGCTTCGTCGGCTTTGCGCCGGCGCAGAATCCGCGCTTCGTCATGGCCGTGACAGTGCGTGATCCTACCCAAGGGTGGCGCTATGGCGGTGTCGTCGCGGCACCCGTCTTTCGCAGCACCATGAGCGTGGCCTTGCGCAACGCCGGCATTCCGCCCCAGGGAGGGACTGCCCAGGCCATTCGCCCACGGAGCCTTGCCGAACAGCAGCGCTGGGCAGAAGGAGCGGGTGATGTCCAACATTGACACCCTCGACCAGCTCCTCCCGGAATTGCAGCCTGCACGAGCCATTCCGATTACCGGCATCGACAGCGACAGCCGCCGCCTGCGCGATGGTGGGCTCTTTGTCGCCCTGAACACGCGCCATGGATCCGCTGCGCATTTTCTGCCCGATGCCTGGCAGGCGGGTGCCGTCGCTGCCATCGTCGAAGCGGAGCAGGAAGGGTTTACAGCAACCGACGCCGGTCCGGTATGGTCGCGCCCCGATGCCCGCGCGCTCCTGGGGCTGGCCTTGCGCCGCCACCACCGCTGGGATGCGGACGCAAGCCCCCAGCTCATCGGGGTGACCGGGACCAATGGCAAGAGTAGTGTGACACGGCTGATCGCCCAACTGGCGCCGGCGCCGGCACAGATCATCGGCACCCTCGGCCATGGGCCGGTGGATGCGCTGCAGGCACTGCCCAACACCACCCCCGAGGCGGTCGAGTTGTGGCGCCTGCTGGTCGCAGCACGTGCCGCCGGGGCGCAGACGGTCAGTATGGAAGTCTCCTCCCACGCCCTTGCCCTGGGGCGGGTGGCCGCGGTCCCCTTCCACGTCGCCGTCTTCACCAACCTCACCCAGGATCACCTCGACTTTCACGGCGACATGGCCAGCTATGGCGCGGCCAAGGCGCAGCTCTTTCAGATGCCGGAACTGCAATATGCCATCCTCAACGCCAATGATCCCTTCACTGAGCAACTGCGACAAAAAATTGCCGCGCGGGTCGAGATTCTGGACTATGGATTCGGCGCGGGTGCCATTGCCGTGCGCGACTACCATCCGGGTGCCAGCGGTACGCTGCTGGAGCTGGATACGCCCCAGGGCAGACGTCGGCTGCGCAGTCCTCTGCTCGGGCGCAGCAACACCTACAATCTGCTGGCGGCACTGGCCTGCGCGACGGCCCTCGGCTGGGAGCTCGATGACGAGCAGATTGCCCGCCTCGACCTGCCGGCCGGACGCTACCAGTGTCTGCCGGCAGTGCCAGGCAAGGGACGGGTGATGATCGACTACGCCCATACCCCCGATGCCCTGGATGCCGTCCTGCAAGACCTGCGTGCTATCGCCAAAGGGAAGATCACGGTGGTCTTTGGTTGCGGCGGTGACCGCGACCGCGGCAAGCGGTCGCAGATGGGCGCCATCGCCGCGCGTCTGGCGGATCGGGTGATCGTCACCGACGACAACCCACGCAGGGAAGACCCGGAGCAGATCACCACCGAGATTCTGGCCGGGATCCCGGCCGGTCGGGCGGTCGTAGAACATGATCGGGCGCGCGCCATCCGGCTGGCCATCGCCGAAGCGCAGCCCGGCGACTGGGTGCTGATCGCCGGGAAAGGCCACGAAAGCTATCAGGATCGCGGCGGGCAGAAACAGCCCTTTGCGGACGCACAGCACGCAGAGGAGGCATTACGCCAATGATCGAGCTGAGTCTCCGGGAAGTCGCCAAGATCTGTCGCGGGAAAGTCCTTCCCGGTAGCCCGGCAGAGCTGCGCATTCGCGGGCTCAGCACCGATAGTCGCAGCACGCCAGCCGATTCGCTTTTCGTTGCGCTCTCCGGACCGCATTTCGATGCCCATGACTTTGTCGGCCAGGCACGCAGCAACGGTGCAGCGGCAGTACTCGTCAGCAGGGCGGTAGCCGAGCCCGGGGTCCTGGTCCCCGATACCCTGCAGGCGTTGCAAGACCTGGCCGCTGCCTGGCGCCAAGCTTGTCCTGCCAAGATCATCGGCGTCACCGGCTCCTGCGGTAAGACCACCGTCAAGGAAATCCTGGCGGCAATCCTGCAGGAGACCGGACCGGGCATCGCCACCCAGGGCAATCTCAACAACCACATCGGCGTGCCCTTGACTCTGGCGCGTCTCCGTCCGACGGATCGCTATGCGGTGGTGGAAATGGGCATGAACCACGCCGGCGAAATTCGGGCATTGAGCCGTATTGCGGCACCCGACCTGGCGATCATCAACAATGCCGGCACGGCGCACCTGGAAAATCTGGGGACGGTGGAGGCCATTGCCGCGGCCAAGGGAGAAATCCTCGAAGGATTGGGCGCCCATGGCATCGCCGTGCTCAACGCTGATGACCGCTTTTGTGCGGACTGGGCGGCCCAAGCACCGGGTGAAGTTTGGCGTTTCAGCCTGGAAGACCAGCCAGCGCGTGTGCGCGGCAGCTGGCGGGCGAGTGCGACGGGCGGGGAGATGCAGGTACGGGCGCCGCAGGGAAGCTTTGACCTGCAAATCCCCCTGCCTGGCCGGCATAACGGTGCCAATGTCCTGGCGGCGGTCACCGCGGCCCTGGCTCTCGACACTCCCATCGCCGCGATCGTGCGTAGCGTCGCCCAGCTGCGTGGCGTCTCCGGACGCCTGCAGTGGGTCGCGGGGCGGCAGGGCAGCCGTCTCCTGGACGATAGCTATAATGCGAACCCGGCGAGCCTGGAGGCGGCGATGCAGGTGCTGGCGCAACAGCCGGGCCGACGTTTTCTGGTGTTGGGGGATATGGCTGAACTGGGCCCGGAGGCACGCAGTTATCACGCCCAGGCAGGGAAACGTCTGCGGGAGTTGGGCATCGACGGGCTCTTTGCCACCGGTCCCCTGAGCGCGGCAGCGGTGGACGCCTTCGGCAGCGGCGCCAGCCACTTTGCCGATATCGGCGCCCTCGTTGCCGCCCTGCAGCCACGACTGGCGAGCGACGTCACGGTGCTGGTGAAGGGTTCTCGTGCCGCCCATATGGAACGGGCGGTCGCTGCCCTGCGGCAGGAGGCTAGCTGAATGCTCTACTATCTTCTGCTCCAGCTACAGAGTGTCTACCACGGCTTTCACGTCTTCTCTTACCTGACCCTGCGCGGGGTCCTGAGCATCCTCACCGCCCTGGTCTTATCTCTGGGTCTGGGCCCCATCGTCATTTCCCGTCTGCGCCAGTACAAAATCGGACAGATGGTGCGCAGTGATGGACCGGAGAGCCATCTGAGCAAGCAGGGCACCCCGACTATGGGCGGCGCCCTGATTCTGCTGGTCGTGCTCTTGACCACTCTGCTCTGGTCCGATCTCGGCAACCCCATGGTATGGATCGCCATGCTGACGACCCTTGCTTTTGGCACTGTGGGTTTCATCGATGATTGGCGCAAATTGCGCCGGAAGAACAGCAAGGGACTTTCAGCCCGCGGCAAATATGGCTTACAGTCGCTTTTCGCCATCGCCGCCGCCACCGCCCTGTACATCTGGGGCCAGGGGAGCGTACCCCACAGCCTGATCGTGCCTTTCGTCCCGCATGTGCTGATTCCGCTGGGCATCGGCTTCATCGTCTTCAGCTACTTCGTCATCGTCGGCACCTCCAATGCCGTCAACCTCACCGATGGTCTCGACGGTCTCGCCATTGTGCCCACCGTGATGGTGGCTGGGGCGCTGGGCATCTTCAGTTATGTGGCAGGCAATGCCGTCTTTGCCAATTATTTGGAGGTTCCCTTCGTCCCTGGCGCGGGCCAGTTGATCATCTTCTGTGGCGCCTTGGTCGGCGCGGGGCTGGGTTTTCTGTGGTTCAACACCTACCCCGCCGAGGTTTTCATGGGCGATACCGGCGCCCTGGCCCTGGGCGCGGCCCTGGCCATTGTCGCCATCGTCGCCCGGCAGGAGCTGGTGCTGGTGATCATGGGTGGAGTCTTCGTGGTCGAGACTCTCTCCGTGATGATCCAGGTCACATCCTTCCGCCTGACCGGCAAACGCGTTTTCCGCATGGCTCCCTTGCATCATCACTACGAAAAGAAAGGATGGCCGGAACCACGGGTGGCAGTGCGTTTTTGGATCATTACCGTGATCCTGGTCTTGATTGGCCTTTCGAGCCTGAAAATCCGATGAAGAAGATCGACTGGCGAGAACGCAGGGTGGCAATAGCCGGAGCCGGCAAGACCGGAGAGTCCCTGTTGCGCTTTGCCTTGGCACGGGGGGCCCAGTGCTCTTTGTGGGATACCCGTGCAACACTGGACGCCCAAGCCTGGCGGGAACGCTATCCGGGAGTCCATATCCATTTTGGCGACTGGCCAGAGGATGCCTTTTTGCCTTATGAGCGCGTGCTGTGCAGCCCGGGACTGTCGCCCATGACGCCGGCCCTGGCGGCTGCGCGGCGCGCGGGGATTCCGCTCTGGGGCGACATCGAACTCTTCGCCCAATGCGCAGAGGCGCCCGTCATTGCCATCACCGGCAGCAATGGCAAGAGCACCGTCACCACCCTGGTCGGCGAGATGGCGCAAGCGGCGGGGCTGCAGGTGGCGGTGGGGGGCAATCTCGGGACGCCGGCGTTGGACCTGCTGGCGGAGGAAGGAGATCCGGAACCCGAGCTCTACGTCCTCGAGTTGTCCAGCTTCCAACTGGAATACTGTGAGAGCCTGCGCCCACGCGCCGCGACCATCCTCAATATCAGCCCTGATCATCTCGACTGGCATGGCGATTTCGCCAGCTATGTCGCTGCTAAATGGCGCATCGCCCGGTGCATGGGCGCTGGGGACACCCTGGTGCTGCCCAGTCAGGATGCGGAGCTGCAAACGCCTCCCCCAACCTTTCTTCGGAGCTCTCATTACGCCGCTTCGGCCCCGGTGCCGTAGGCGAGATCGTCGACGCGCAAATCGTCATCGATGGCAAGATGCTCCTGCCCGTCAGTGCGCTCCGTATTCCCGGACTCCATAATCAGGAGAACGCCTTAGCGGCGGCACTTCTGGCACAGGCGGCGGGGATTCCGCAGACGGCCATCCGGCAGGCTCTGCAGAATTTCACCGGTCTGCCGCATCGTTTGCAGTGGGTAGCATCGGTAGATGGGGTCGATTATTTCGATGATTCCAAGGGTACCAATCTCGGCGCGAGCCTGCGTGCCATCGAGGCGCTCGCCGGACCACTGGTGTTGATTCTGGGAGGCGACGCCAAGGGTGCTGACCTTACGCCACTGGCTGCGGCCTGCGTCGGGCAGCGCGGCGCCGTGCTTCTGGGCACGGCAGAAGAGGAACTGGCGGGAATCCTCGCTGGCAAGCTGCCCATCCGCCGTACCGGAAGAGGCGGCATGCAAGAATGCGTGCGTCAGGCCGCGGCCCTCGCCCGATCTGGCGATCAAGTACTGCTCTCCCCTGCCTGTGCCAGCCTCGACATGTTCCAGGACTATCATGACCGCGGACAGCAATTTGCCGCTGCCGTCCATGCCCTGGCCGGAGCTGCCCATGCGTAGGCCCAATTGGTGGTTGGCGGAAAACGGCAAGGCCGATACGTTGCTGTGGTGGATCCTGATCATCCTGATCTGTTTTGGCTTGGTAATGGTCTATTCCGCTAGCGCTCCGGTCGCCCAACAGGAAACCGGCAACCCCCTCTTTTTTGCCGAGCGACAGGTGCTCTACGCCATCCTCGGACTCGCAGGGATGTACTACATCAGCCGCATCGAGCTGGAATTCTGGGAACGAATGACCTTTCCGCTCATGGGCATCTCTCTCATCGCTCTTCTGATCGTCTTTGTGCCGATCATCGGCGTGGGAGTGAATGGCTCGCACCGCTGGATCAATTTTCTCATCGTCCGCCTGCAACCCTCAGAGCTACTGAAGTTTGCCTTGCTCCTGTTCATGGCCCGCTATGTGGTGCGGAAAGGAGCGTTGCTCGGCAGCTTCAAGGACGGTCTGTGGCCAATCTTCATCCTGCTTTTCATTTTGGGCGTGCTGCTACTTTTGCAGCCCGACTTTGGCTCCTTTTTCATGGTCGTGGCGATCACTGGCACATTACTTTTCCTGGGTGGGTTGCCGATGCGCTACGTGCTCATTGCCGGCATCGCCTCCGGTACGGCTCTGGGGGTACTTGCCGTATCCGCTCCCTATCGCCTTGCCCGCATCACCTCTTTTTCCAACCCCTGGGCCGATCCCTACGGTAGCGGCTTTCAATTGGTGCAATCGCTGATCGCCTTCGGTCGCGGCGGTGTGTTTGGGGTGGGACTGGGCAACGGCATCATGAAGTATTTCTACCTGCCGGAGTCCTACACCGACTTCATTCCGGCGGTGATCGGCGAAGAACTGGGCATGATCGGTATCTGGGCCCTGATCCTCCTCTATGCGGTGGCCTGTTGGCGCATCTATCGCATTGGCCGCCGCGCCGCGGCCGCCGGTGACGCCTTTTATGCCCTGTTCTGTTACGGCACCCTGGTCTGGTTTGGGGGCGAGGCAGTGATGTCCATGGGCGTCAACTTGGGGGCCCTGCCGACCAAAGGCTTTGCCCTGCCTCTGATCAGTTATGGCGGCAGCGCCCTGGTTTTCCTCTGCGCCACCCTGGGGGTGGTGCTCGCGGTAAGCCGTCGCTATCCGCCGCTTGCCAAACAGGCGAAGGTGCAGCAGGCAAAGGCAGAGGAGGTGGCGCATGGCTAGGGGCGTCGTCATTGCTGCCGGCGGCACCGGCGGCCATATTTTCCCCGCCCTTTCCGTGGCGCGGGAGTTGCGTGCGCGAGGCGTCGCCGTCGACTGGATTGGCACGGCGCAAGGCATGGAACAGCATTTGGTTCCCGCCGCTGGCTATCCTCTACACCAACTGGACATGCAGGGTCTGCGTGGCAAGGGTTGGAAACGCTGGCTCAGCGCTCCTTGGCGCCTGGGGCGAGCGACACTGCAGGCCCGGCGCATCTTGCGCGCGTGCGATGCGCAAGCCGTGTTGGGCATGGGGGGCTACGTCTCGGCCCCTGCCGGGATTGCCGCCTGGAGCCTGGGTCGGCGCCTCTGCCTGCACGAACAAAATGCCATTCCCGGACTGGCCAATCGCTTGCTGGCGCCATTCGCAGCCGAGGTCTTTGCCGGTTTTCCCGATACCGGGCTCAGGAAAGCCCGCTGGGTGGGCAATCCGGTGCGGGCGGAGATTGCCGCCCTGCCGGCACCAGATCTCCGCTTTGCGCGACGCACCGGGAAGGCGCGTGTCCTGGTCATGGGAGGTAGCCAGGGAGCTCAGGTCCTGAACGAGATCTGTTCTGCCGCCTTGGCCAAGTTATCGCCAGAGCAACGCCCGGAAATCTGGCATCAGTGTGGCAAAGCGCATCTGCAAAAGACCCAGGCGGCCTACCGGGCCGCAGGCGTCAGCGCACGGGTCGATGCCTTCATCGACGATATGGCCGAGGCCCTCGGCTGGGCCGATCTGGCAATTTGCCGGGCCGGCGCAGCGACGGTGGCTGAGCTCTGCGCCGCCGGCCTCGGGAGTCTCCTGATCCCCTTTCCTTATGCCGTGGATGATCACCAGGCGGCCAATGCCCGCTTTCTGGAAGATGCCGGAGCCGGTCGCATGCTGCGTCAGGAGGGGCTCGACGCGGCGCAACTACACCGTATTCTGTTGCCGCTGCTCGAGGATCCGTCGCTACGACTACGCTGGGCCGAGGCGGCCCGCCGCCAGGCGCGGGTCAACGCCGCGGCGGATGTCGCCGATGCCTGCGGAGGAATGGCACATGCGTAACTGGGTACGACAAATCCATCTGGTGGGCATCGGCGGTGCCGGTATGCGGGGGATTGCCGAGGTCTTGCTCAATCTGGGCTACGCCGTCTCCGGCTCCGATCTGCGTCCTGGTCCGGCAACCCTGCGCCTCAGTGATTTGGGCGCGAGCATCTTCAGTGGTCATGCAGCAGCCAATGTGCGCGGCGCAGATGTGGTGGTCGTCTCCTCTGCCATCCCCGCTGATAACCCCGAGATCGTCGCCGCCCGCGAACAGCGTATCCCCGTCATCCGCCGTGCGGAGATGCTGGCAGAACTGATGCGCTTCAAGCAGGGGATCGCCATCGCCGGTACCCACGGCAAGACCACCACCACCAGTCTGGTGGCAAGCATCCTCGGAGCGGCGGGCCTGGATCCCACTTTTGTCATTGGCGGGCGCCTGAAAAGCGCCGGGACCCACGCCGCCCTCGGCAGCGGTGAATATCTGGTGGCCGAGGCCGACGAATCCGATGCCTCGTTTCTGTACCTGTCTCCGGTGATGGCGGTAGTCACCAATATCGACGCCGACCATATGGAAACCTACGGTAATACCATGGGGCAATTACGCGCCGCCTTTCTGCAATTCCTGCAACGCCTGCCGTTCTATGGCCTGGCGGTACTCTGTACCGATGAGCCCATGGTGCGCGGCCTGCTGCCGGAGTTACGCACTCCAGTACTCGGGTATGGGCTGGCCGAGGATAGTGACCTGCAGGCACGCAACATCCGCTATCGCGGTTTGGGCAGCGAGATAGAAATCTGGCGCCGGGTCGATGGCCAGGCGGTACATTGGTTCGACCTGCAACTGAACATTCCCGGCGAACACAACGTCCTCAATGCCCTGGCCGCCATCGGTATCGCCAGCAAGGTCGGAGTCAACCAAGAGACCATCGCCGAAGCTTTGGCCGAGTTCCGTGGCGTGGCGCGGCGCTTCGAGCTGCTCGGCGACTGGCAGGGCCACACCATTGTCGATGACTACGGTCACCATCCCCGGGAACTGGCCGCTACCATCGCCGCCGCGCGCCGGATCTGGCCGCAACGCCCCTTGGTACTCCTCTTTCAGCCGCATCGCTTTACCCGAACCCGGGACCTTTTCACCGACTTTGTTGCGGTATTGGCGCAAGCCGACCGCAGCATTCTGCTCGATGTCTATCCCGCCGGTGAGTCTCCCATCAGCGGCGCCGACAGCGCCAGTCTGGTAGCAGCCCTAGAGCAGCAGGGAGTCGATGCAATACATCTCCCCAGCGCCCTGCAGCAGCCGGCACAGATCCCTGCCCAGCTACCGGAGAATGCGGTGCTGCTCTGTATGGGAGCGGGCAATATCAGCCAGCTTGCCGGTCAGTGGGATGCCGTCTTTGCTGGGGGGAGGCAGGCATGATCGGGGGTCGTCTGCGCCTCGGTGAATCTCTGGCCCGGCACAGCAGCTGGCGGGTAGGGGGTGCAGCAGAGCGTTTCTATTTACCCGCCACCATAGAGGATCTGGTCGGCTTTTTGCGGAATTTTTCCTACGGGCCGATCACTTGGCTGGGCCTTGGCAGCAACGTCCTGGTACGCGATGGAGGAATCCCTGGGACGGTCGTCTGCCTCGCCCATGGTCTGGATCAGATGGCGACCGGCGAGCATGGCGAACTGGTTGTCGAGGCCGGAGTATCCGCGGTGAAACTGGCGCATTTTGCCGCCCGCGCTGGTCTGGCGGGCGCCGAATTTCTCGCTGGGATTCCGGGAACCCTGGGCGGCTGCTTGGCAATGAATGCCGGTGCCCATGGTGGAGAGACTTGGCCTCTGGTGGAATGGGTCGAACTGCTCCACCCCAACGGTGAGCTGGAGCGTCGACCGGCAGCGGCATTTCAGGTGGGCTACCGGTCGGTACGCGGCCAGGGCGATGCCTGTTTTGTGCGCGCCGGCCTGCGTTTGCCCTCGGGAGAGCCCGAGGCACTGCGCGCGCAGCTGCGCGCCTGGCAAAATCAGCGGGCGGCAACGCAGCCTCTGGCCTGGCCCAGTTGTGGCTCGGTCTTCCGCAATCCTCCAGGCGACTACGCCGCGCGTCTGATCGAGGCGGCAGGACTCAAGGGACGCCGGATCGGCGATGCCGAGGTGAGCACGCAACACGCCAATTTCATTCTCAATCGCGGACAGGCGCGCGCGCGCGACATCGAGGCCCTCGTCGTGGAGGTGCAGGAAGCAGTACGGAAACGCTTCGACGTCGTGTTGCGGCCAGAAATGCGCGTGCTGGGGGAGGATTTTGATGACTGAGCACAGGATGTCGAAACCGCAGCGCATTGGCGTACTCTACGGCGGTCCCTCGGAGGAGCGAGAAGTCTCCCGGCTCAGTGGTGCGGCGGTACTCAGGGCGCTTCAGGATGCCGGGTTGGACGCCTGCGGCATCGACGTCGAGCCGCAAAACATTGCTGCGCAACTGCACGATGCGGCCATCGACATGGCCTTCAACGTCTGTCATGGCGCTTTCGGCGAAGACGGACATCTGCAGGCGAGTCTGGACAACCTGGGTATCCCCTACACCGGAAGCGGAGTACTCGCCAGTGCCCTGTCGATGGACAAGTGGCGCTGCAAACGTCTCTGGCAGAGCGCTGGCCTCCCCACCACCCGCGGCATCCTGCTGCATGCCGATGACGCCCTGCCCGACAGTCTGTCCGGCTGGGGCTGGCCGCTTTTCGTCAAGCCCAACCGCGGCGGATCCAGCATTGGCGTCAGTCGCGTGGGCAACGCGCAGGAGCTGGAAACTGCCCTCGGCGCGGCCTTCGCCCACGACAGCGAAGTGCTGGTGGAAGCCGCCATCAGTGGCAAGGAAGTGACCGTCGCCATCGTCCACGGACGTGCCCTGCCACCGATCGTCATCGAGGCCAGCGGTCAGTTTTACGATTACCACGCCAAATATATCGCCAACGACACCCGCTACCTCTTACCCTCGGGGCTCGGCGATGCGCTCGATCGCCGACTGCAGGATCTTGCCTTGCAGGCCTTTAGCGAAATCGGTGGCAGCGGCTGGGGCCGGGTGGATTTCTTACTGGATACGAGCGGAGCGCCGGCGCTGCTCGAAATCAACAGTGTGCCAGGCATGACCAGCCACAGTCTGGTGCCCATGGCGGCACAGGCCATCGGCTGGAGTTTTGGCCAGTTATGCAGGCGTATCCTGGACGCAGGGGAGGGAGTTAAATCATGGTAAGTGCCATTCGCGATTTGCAAGGATACCGGCGGGAACCGGTCGCCAAGGCGCCGCCACCGCAAGAGAGGCAAAAACCGGCCGCGGCCAGTGCTCCCAGTCGCCCCTTCCCCTGGGGCAAAACCATACGCGGAACCCTCGCGGGGGGGCTGTTGCTCGCCCTCGGCCTCGGCGCCTGGCAGGCCTGGAACTGGGTACGCCAACCCTCGCTGATGCCCATCGATAGCATCCACATCGAAGGACTTTCGCCCAAGATCCCGGTGTATCGAATCAATCGCGCCATTGCTCCATTCCTGGGGCAGGGGTTTCTCTGGTTGAATCTCACCCAGGTGCGCGACGCCCTGCAGCAAGTGCCCTGGGTGGCCAGTGCCGATGTGCGCCGGGTCTGGCCCGATCGCATCGACATCGACCTGCAGGCGGTGCTGCCGGCAGCCCGCTGGCTGGGGAGCGCCGGCGAGGTCCTGGGGAAAGACGGTAAAGTCTATCCAGTACCCGCAGACGAGATCCCGCAGCAGCTCCCCGCCCTCATTGGTCCGGCTGATGCAGGGCTAGAGATGCTGCAGGAGCGGCAAAAGCTGGACCAAGCCCTGGCGCCCGTGCATCTGCAGGTTCACGCTCTGGAGCTCGATCCGCGCGGTGGCTGGCGTTGCATCCTCAGTAACGGGGTCCGCTTGGTCCTCGGTCGAGAAAAGATCATGGAGGGTGTGCAACGCTGGGTCAGCGTCGTCCCGGAGATCCAACAATATATGGTGCCCGGCGCCAGCATGGATTTGCGCTACAACAACGGTTTCGCGGTCGCCTTGCCTGAGGCGCCTTCTACGAGTGTCAGTGAGGGGCCGGCAGCCCCAAGGAGTGAAAGAAAATGAAACGCGGCAATCAGGAACTCATCGTTGGCTTGGACATCGGTACCTCCAAGGTCGCCTGCATCGTGGCGCAAGCACGCTCCACGGGCGAGGCGGAAATCATCGGCGTTGGCCAGCATCCCTCCCGTGGCCTGAAAAAAGGGGTGGTCGTCGACATTGAATCCACCGTGCAGGCCATCAACCGCGCGGTGCAGGAAGCCGAGCTCATGGCCGGGGTACAGATCCACGGCGCGGTCGTGGGCATTGCCGGTGGGCACATCCGCGGCTACAACAGCCATGGCATCGTTGCCATCAAGAACAAGGAAGTCAGCAATGACGACCTCGGTCGGGTCATGGATGCCGCACGCGCCATCGTCATTCCGCAGGACCAGAATGTGATCCACGTGCTACCCCAGGAATTCACCATCGACAGCCAAGAGGGGGTGCGCGAGCCGATCGGCATGTCGGGGGTCCGACTGGAAGCTCAGGTGCACATCGTCACCGGCGCCATCAGCGCCACCCAAAATATTGCCAAGTGCGTGGAACGCTGCGGATTGCAGGTGCAGGGGCTGGTACTCGAACAGCTGGCCTCGGCCGATGCCGTGCTGACAGCGGATGAAAAAGAACTGGGTGTCTGCCTGGTCGATATCGGTGGCGGTACCACCGACATCGCCATCTTCCGCGATGGCGCCGTGCGCCATACGGCGGTCATTCCCATTGCCGGCGACCAGATCACCAACGACATCGCCCTGGGCTTGCGTACCCCACCCGTCGAGGCAGAGCAGATCAAGAAGCTCTATGGTTGCGCCCTCGGCGACCTGATTGAACAGGATGACGACATCCCCGTGCCGAGTGTCGGCGCCCGTCCCCCGCGTACCATCTCGCGTCGCGTGCTCAATGACATCATCGAGCCGCGTGTGCGAGAACTCTTTGAACTCATTCAGGCCGAACTACGTCGCACCGGCTTCGAAGACCTCGTCGCCGCCGGCGTCGTGCTCACTGGAGGCTCCAGCCGACTGCAGGGCATGGCCGAACTGGCCGAAGAGATCCTGCACCTGCCGGTGCGCACCGGCGAACCCATGCATCTGGCGGGGATGGAAACCGTAGTTCGCGCCCCCTGGCATGCCACCGGGGTCGGCCTGGTCATGTACGGCATGCACAACGGGCTGGCCGGCCAGGCCGAGCCGGTGCAACAACCCGCTGCCGCCACCAGCACGGTGCGAGACGAAGGCCATCGCGCCGCGGCCATAGGCGGCGTCTTCGGCAAACTGCGCAACTGGGTACAGACCAGCTTCGGCTGAGTCCCCCCGTCCCACAGATCCAGCGAGAGGAATCGACAATGTTTGAACTGAACGAAATGCAGCAGGAAGGAGCCGTCATCAAGGTCATCGGGGTAGGCGGCGGTGGCGGCAACGCAATCAACAACATGGCCCTGACCGGCCTGGAAGGCGTGGAGTTCATCAGCGCCAATACCGATGCCCAGGCCTTACGCAACTCCCATGCCCAGCGCACCCTGCAGCTTGGCAGCGAACTGACCCGGGGTCTGGGCGCGGGGGCCAACCCCGAGATCGGTCGCAAGGCGGCGGAGGAATGCCGGGAAGAGATCCGGGGCGTTCTCGAAAACACCGACATGCTGTTCATCACCACGGGCATGGGTGGGGGGACGGGTACTGGTGCCGCACCAGTGGTCGCCGCCATCGCCCGCGACATGGGCATTCTGACCGTCGGCGTGGTCACCAAACCCTTCAATTTTGAAGGCAAGAAGCGTCAGCAATACGCCTTGTCGGGCATCGATGAACTGGCCCAGCACGTCGATTCGCTGGTGATCATCCCCAACGAAAAACTGCTGGCAGTGCTGGGCAAGCAGATCAGCCTGCGCGATGCCTATCTCGCTGCCGACAACGTCTTGATGGGTGCGGTGCAGGGGATTTCCGAGCTGATCACTCGTCCAGGCCTGATGAACCTCGACTTTGCCGACGTCCGCACGGTGATGTCGGGTATGGGCCTGGCGATGATGGGTACTGCCGCCGCCCGCGGTGAGAGTCGCGCCCGCGATGCCGCCAATCGTGCCGCCAGCAGCCCTCTGCTCGACGACATCAACCTCTCCGGTGCCCGCGGCATCCTCGTCAACATCACTGCCGGCAACGACCTGTCCCTGGGCGAATTCGAGGAAGTCGGTGAGCTGATCCGCAGCTACGCCTCGGACGACGCCAACGTCAAGGTAGGCACCGTGATCGACGAAAACCTGGAAGGGGAAATGCGCGTCACCGTCGTCGCCACGGGTCTGCAGCGCGAACCCGTGCGGCTGGCGGTAGAAAACAACCGTCTGCGTCCGGAGGTAACCACGCCCGCCAATGCCGTCGATTGGCGTCAGCTGGATCGTCCCGCAGCCCTGCGCCAGCAGGCTATGCGATCTGCCGCAACCGGCACCGACCAGCGCAGCGCCCCACGCCCCGTGGCAGATTACGCCGACCTCGACATTCCGGCCTTCCTGCGCCGACAGGCGGACTGATCCGCCCTATCCATCGCCCCGCCTCGGCGGGGCTTTTTACCCTCCCCTCACAGATTTCTGGAAAGGGTATTCCCTTCTCCCAACTTTGCCGTAGAATGAGAAGTAGTCCTGTTCTACAGGAAGGTAGTCCCGCGACGCATATGCGCCCTGTTTTGTGGAGAGAGTGGCAACATGTTATACCCGGAGTTGTTCCGTGCCCTGGAGGCCGCCCGCTGGAACATGGAGAAGGACATCCCGTGGGATCAGTTCGACGCCAGCAAGGTCACCCCGGAGCATCTGCAAACCATCAAGATGAACGCCATTACCGAGTGGTCTGCCCTGCCTGCCACCGAGATGTTTCTGCGCGACAACCGCGACGACTCGGATTTTTCGGCCTTCATGTCGATCTGGTTCTATGAAGAGCAGAAACACGCATTAGTCCTCATGGAGTACCTGCGCCGCTTCGCGCCCGAATACCTGCCTACCGAGGAAGAACTGCACCAAGTGCGCTTCGAGTTCGATCCAGCGCCAGCAATGGAGACCTTGATGCTGCATTTCTGTGGTGAAATTCGTCTTACGCATTGGTACAAGGCCGCCTCCGAGTGGCATCAAGAGCCAGTCATCAAGTTCATTTACGAGACGCTCTCGCGGGATGAGGCGCGTCACGCCGGCATCTATCTCAAGTACATGCGCCGTGCGGTAGAGCGTCTGGGGGATTCTGCCCGCTTGGCCTTTGCCAAGATCGGCGTGTTGATGGCCAATACCAAGACCGCAAAGGCCCTGCACCCCACTAACCTACACGTCAACAAGGAAATGTATCCCCAAGACAGCGTGCAGAGTCACCTGCCCGATCCCGGCTGGCTGGAACGTTGGCTAGATACCCAAATTCATTTCGATAGTATCTGGGAGGGCAAGGTGGTCAACGGCATCTTACGCAATCTGTCGGCGCTCCTTGAGGTACCAATCCGCAGCGCCAAGGATCTGAGCCAGTATCGCAAGCGAATGGCGGCGTCGGCAGGCTGATGTCGCCAGGTCCCGACAGGGGATTGCTGCGGTGCTGGCAACACCCTGATTTTCCGAAGTTGCTGTGGTCGGCATGGTTCCTGCTATCTGGCTTAGGGTTACTCTGCGACCGAGAGAACGAGAAGAAGGACAATGAAAAAATGGTTGGGCATGATGCTGGCAACGCTGTTGCTGGCCGGCTGTGCGAACAATCCCTATGGCAACCCCTATGGGTACAACAGCAGCCCTCTGGGCAACAGTAAAACCACCACTGATACTGCCGCAGGCGCCGCTTTGGGTGCCGTTGCCGGTGCCGTGGTTGGCAATCAGTCTGGCAGCCCCCTGACGGGAGCGGCGATTGGTGCGGGGCTGGGAGGGCTGGCAGGCTATGCAATCTCCAAAAGCCAACAGCAGCAGCCGGCCAACTGCCCGCCGGGATACAATTGTATCCAAAACACCCCACCGCCCAGCTGCCCGCCAGGCTATACCTGCACCCCGCAGTAGCGGATGACGGAAGACAGCGAGCTACCCGACTGGCGCAGCCTGGATCTCGAGACCCGTTTGCGCTGGGCCCTGAGCCCGGAAATTCCTACCGTCTACCGGCACGCCTTGGCCCAGGAGCAATGGGTACAAACGCGCTGTTATTTTGCCCGTCGCCAAGACCTGCGGCCCGAAGAAGTCGCGCGATTCGCCAACGACGACGATTACGTGTAAGCGATCGCTCCGCGGCGTTCTTTCGTTGAGGGTATTGTGTTGCCAGCATGATGGCTCCTTGGGACGCTTGGAGAAGTAAGATCATGCGCAGCTCGGAAGAAAAGACGCGGTATTGGCAGGAGATGGTGACGGCACAAGAGACCAGCGGGCTGTCAACGCCGCAGTTTTGCCAAGGGCAGGGTCTGGTTCTTTCGCAATTTTACTACTGGCGGCAGCGGCTGCGGGGTGGGGCCAGCCAAAAGACGGCGGCATCTTCCAGCGTTGCCCCCTTGCCCGAGTTCCTGAAGCTGGGATTGCCAAGCGAGCGGGAGACAGGGATTTCTTCCTTGGAGATTCGTCTGGACTTGGGCGCCGGCTGCACCCTTACCATTCGCCGCGGCTGAGATGTTTTTTCCCGAGGGGCGCATCCGGGTCTTCGTCTGCCGGGTACCGGTAGACATGCGCAAGTCTTTTGACGGGCTGTCGGCTTTGGTGCGGCAGTTCCTGGGGCAGGATCCCTTGTCTGGGCACTGTTTCGTCTTCGTGAACCGCCGCGCCACGCAGATGAAGGTGATCTACTGGGATCGCACAGGGTATTGCCTCTGGGCCAAGCGCCTGGAGCGCGGCCAATTCTGGAGCTGGCAGCGACCTCCAGCGGGGGAGTTGGATTGGACCGGTTTGAAACTCCTGCTCGAGGGCCTCGAAGTGGCCAAAACACGCCGTCGCTATCAGCGCCAAGTCCCCGAAAAACTGGCGGAAACTGGGAGTTAGCGCTATGATTCTGCAATGGAAACAGAGACTTCCTCGCTCCCACGCAACTACCCCGAAGCCCTCGCCGCTTGGCAATTGCAGGTGCTCCTCAACCAGTCCCTGCGGGAAGAATTTCAGGCACAGATCCAAGGTCTTCAAGCCCAGCTGGATTGGTTTCGCCGCCAGCTCTTCGGACCCAAGAGCGAGCGCCGTCTTCCGCCTCCTCCCATAGAGCAGCTCAGTCTCGGCGAGATCTTCGAGGCGCAGGAAAAACAGCCGGTTCCTACCCGTACCGTCGCTGCCCATACCCGCACGGTGGCCAAGCGCCCCGAGGAGAAGGCAGAGAGCCTGCCCTTCTTCGACGAATCGCGCCTGCCGGTCGAAACCATCGTGCTGCCGGCTCCCGAGACCCAGGGGCTGGACCCTTCGGCCTATGAGATCATCGACACCAAGATCAGCTATCGCTTGGCCCAAGAGCCCGCCAGCTATGTAGTTCTCAAATACGAGCGGCCCGTAGTGAAACTGCGCGACTCCGGAAAGATCACCCAGGCCCCGGCGCCTGCCGCGGTCTTGGAGGGTGGTCGGGCTGACGTCAGTCTCCTGGCGGGAATCCTGATCGACAAATTCCTCTACCATCTGCCCTTGTATCGGCAACATCAGCGCATGACCCAGCAGGGGCTGCGGGTGAGCCGCTCCTGGCTCACGGACTTGGTGCAACGCTCCATCTTCCTGCTTGCACCGATTTATGCGGCGCAGTTCGAGAGCATTCGCCAATCGCGGGTGCTGACCATGGATGAAACCCCCATCAAGGCCGGATTGTCAGGGAAGGGCAAGATGCACCGAGGGTATTTCTGGCCCGTCTTTGGCGATGCCCAGGAGATCTGCTTTCCCTATGCCGCCACCCGGGGCACGGTCCACATCGAAGAGCTACTCGGCAAGCTGCCGCCGGGCACCGTACTCCTGAGCGATGGCTATGCCGCCTATGCCCGGTTCCAGAAAGAGAACGAAGGGCTAGTCCATGCCCAGTGCTGGGCGCATAGCCGCAGAGAATTCGTCAAGGCCGAGGCCCATGAGCCCGAGCGGGTGGCCGAAGCCCTCCGGCAGATCCGGGAGTTCTATCGCATCGAGGAAGAAATCCAGGAGAAACAACTCACCGGGCAGGCCAAGCGGGAATACCGCAGACGACATACCCTGCCGCTGGTGACAGCCTTCTTCCACTGGGTAGAGCAACAGCTCCAGGACATCGCCCTGCTACCGAGCAACCTCTTCACCAAGGCCTTGGCCTATGTCCATAGCCGCAAAGGTCCGCTCCAAGTCTTTCTGGAAGATCCCGACGTACCCATAGACAGCAACCACATCGAACGACAGATCCGACCGATTCCCCTGGGCCGGAAGAACTGGCTCTTTTGCTGGACCGAGTTGGGCGCCGAGTATCTCGGGATCATCCAGAGCCTGCTCAGTACCTGCCGGCTTCAGGGGGTGGACCCGTACGACTACCTCGTCGATGTCCTGCAACGGGTGGCCACCCACCCCGCCAAGGACGTGGCGCAGCTCACCCCAAGACTCTGGAAAGAGCACTTCGCCGCCAACCCCCTGCGTTCTCCGCTGTATCACGTCCGCAAGCCCGCATAAAGAACGCCGCGGGGAGACCGGTTACGATTACGTGATCCGTCTGTGCATCGCCAAGCGGCCTGACCTCAGTCCCGGTCAAGTCGCTGCCTTCTGCCAAGATCGCGATCCCAACGTGCGTTACGCCATCGCCCGCAACCCACTGCTCAGCGAGGCGCAACGGCAGTTACTCCTGAACGATATCGATGAGGTGGTGCGACAGGCAGCCGCCAAAGGCGCGCGCCCGAGCCAAATCCGGCAGCGTCCGGGGCAGGCAAACCTGTACCGCTGAAAAGCAGGTTTTCGCGAGGGAAGGGGTACACATGGGTAGAACTCGCCTAGAGGCATTCAGTGATGCCGTTATCGCCATCATCATTACGATCATGGTTCTGGATCTACGCCCGCCGGAGAGCACATCCCTGAGTGCCCTGATCCCGATTCTTCCGGTTTTCTTCAGCTACATTCTCAGTTTTATCTACATCGGGATTTACTGGAATAACCACCACCATCTCTTGCATCTTTGCCCCAAGGTCAATGGCAGCATCCTCTGGGCTAATCTGCACTTGTTGTTCTGGTTGTCTCTTTTTCCCTTTGTCACCGGCTGGCTGGGAGAAAATCATTTTGCCGCGCTTCCGGGCCTACTCTATGGGATGGTCTTGCTGGCCGCGGCCCTGGCATATTGGCTGCTGCAATCGCGGATCATCGCCTTCCAAGGTCCGCGATCACCGCTGGCCGCGGCCGTAAGACGAAATTGGAAGGAAAAAATTTCCCCACTACTCTACCTATTAGGTATTGCTGCCGCTGCTCTTGGTCATCCCTGGCCGGCCTTGCCAGCATATGTACTCGTAGCCCTACTCTGGCTGGTCCCCGATCGCCGTATTGAACGCGCTGTACGAGCGGCGGAATGAACGCTCAGCAACTTCCCCCACGGCACAGCCAGGCGTCGCGCACCACCCCGTCGCTGCCCAGGACCACGTGCAGCTCACCCTGCTGACGCAGGCGTTGCCGCTCGGCAGCACCGAAGCCCACTTCTTCCTCGAAATCGACCAGACAGCTTAGAAGGTTCTGGTCCTGGCCGGCTTCTACCAATCGACACTGGCAGTGTGCCCCGTCCCGCACGGCCACCCCACCAATACCGGTAAAGCTTGCCAGCATTTGGTGTGCATCAAGATAATCCAGGATTTTCTCCTGTACCTGCGGCTCATCCCACAGCGCCATCACCATCTCCTTGGGACGAAAGCCCCCGTTCAATTTTCCGCTACTTTCAGGATAGTGCAGCTGCGCCTATTTTTCTTTGTCGATGTGATCTCACGGGCCAACACGAAAATTCTCCCTAGTCGACAGCAGTAGCCGCTCTATCTCCAGCGGCATGACGCAATCCCCAGAAGCACGCAGTCGCCAAGCCATCGAGGGCGAGCAGACTTACACGGAATTCCTGGCGCTCTTGCTCCAGGACGAAATCAGCTGCGCAATCGGGTGGCTGCTCATCATCGACGATTTTGGCCTCAAGCCTCTCTACGTCATATCCGGACGAGGGTATCCACGACCGCATTGCTGCGTGCTATGAGCAGGTGAGTATCACGGTGACCAGCAATCTGGACTACAGCAAGTAGGGCGACGTATTTCCGACCAACTGGACTTGCGAACCTAGACGGTGCGGAGCTTTCCTAAAATGTCGGCGGGCTATTAGCGCTGATTATTTCACATACTTCTTCTCCTATATTGTTAAATCTATGCGGAATCTGGCTCGAAAAGTAATATCCATCGCCAGCATTCAGAACTTTCTTTTTGTCACCAACAGTGATTTCAATAGACCCTTTTATGACTATACCACCCTCCTCTCCATGATGGCGCAGCATGGTTTCGCCGGTGTCGGATCCCGGTTGGTAATATTCATGAAGTATTTGTATTGCGCGGCCCTTTGTTGAACCGCCCAGCAGGCACATCATTATTTTCTTGTCGAGAGAGATGTCAGGCATTTCTTGCGCGGAGAAAAAAATGCTATCACTTGCAACCAAGTCGATAGTAAAAAAGTCGGAAATCGACATGGGAATTGCGTCAAGAATTTTTTTGAGTGAACTAATTGATGGGCTTACCCTGCCTTGTTCAATTAGTGAGATCGCTCCATTAGTAACCCCGGCACGCCGCGATAACTCTCTTTGTGTTAACCCATAGATTTTGCGTACAAGTTGCAGTCTCTTGCCGATATCTTCATCGATTTTCATTGCTTGTGAGGTGTCCGTGGGCTCCCAGATCGAAGAGAAGTATAACGGGAGCGTCACGGAGGAGGCAATCTCTAGTACTACCCTTCTACGTCCAGATGAATCCAGGTGGTTTTCAGGTCACAGTACTTATCCATCGAATGCAGCGATTTATCCCGCCCAAATCCAGACTGTTTAAAGCCACCAAAGGGAACCGTGGCGTCACCTTCTTCGTAGCTATTGATCCACACCGTCCCGGCATGAATCTTCTTGGCCATACGATGGGCGCGGTCAATATTGCTCGTCCAAACTGCTGCCCCTAGCCCGTAAATGCTATCGTTGGCAATCATGAGTGCCTCGTCCTCTCTATCGAAGCCAATGACCGCCAGTACGGGGCCAAAAATTTCTTCCTGGGCGATAGTCATGTCGCTGGTGACGCCGTCGAATACGGTGGGAGCCAGATAGTAACCACCGGTTTCGGTGCGTAATTGATTTCCACCCATGCGCAGGCGCGCGCCCTGGCGCGTAGCGGTGGCTACATAACCCATGACTCGTTGGAGCTGTTCATCGCTTACAATCGCGCCAATTCGCGTCGCTGGATCAAGGGGATCGCCAGGCTGGAGGTCTTTGCTTGCTGCAATGAGTTTTTCGAGAAACTCTTCGCGTATAGAGTTTTCTACCAGAAGTCTCGATCCAGCGCTACAAACCTCTCCTTGGTTAAAAAAGATTGCAACAGCGGCAGCTTGAGCCGCTTCCTCGAGATTCGGACAGTCGGCAAAGACGATGTTGGGACTTTTGCCACCGCATTCCAGCCACACACGCTTCATGTTCGACTGACCAGAATATTGCAAGAAATATTTTCCGACTTCGGTAGAACCTGTAAAGGCAATACAATCGACATCCTGATGCAGGCCCAATGCCTTGCCAGCCGTCGGACCATAGCCTGGTAGCACGTTGAGCACTCCGGCTGGTATTCCAGCTTCGAGTGCCAGTTCCCCGAGACGCAGTGCGGTGAGGGGGGATTGCTCTGCGGGTTTGAGAATAACACTATTGCCCATTGCCAGCGCTGGCGCGACCTTCCAAGCGGCCATTTCCAGAGGAAAGTTCCACGGTACGACGGCAGCGACAACGCCCAGAGGCTCTCTGGTAATCATGCCAATGGAACCTTTATCGGTCGGTGCGATTTGATCATACACCTTATCGACGGCTTCTCCATGCCAGGCGAAAGTGCGCACCACTCCCGGCAGATCGACCAAGAAACTGTCCCGTATTGGTTTTCCCACGTCGAGTGTCTCTAGCAATGCAAGCT
Organism: Acidithiobacillus sp. AMEEHan; assembly: GCF_030996345.1. Lineage (NCBI taxonomy): Bacteria > Pseudomonadati > Pseudomonadota > Acidithiobacillia > Acidithiobacillales > Acidithiobacillaceae > Acidithiobacillus > Acidithiobacillus sp. AMEEHan. Next base: position 587,288 of record NZ_CP118747.1, read on the forward strand.
CTTCCCGGTGATTTTCGATGAGCGATGCGAGCGCGATCAATCGCCGACCCCGCTCACGTGGCGGCAAGCCGGACCAACGACCGTCAGCAAAAGCCTGACGCGCGATGTTGACGGCGCGATCAACATCGGCGGTATCCGCCTCGGCGATCAACTCCAGCACTGCACCAGTGGCAGGGTTGATAGTGGGGAAGCGTTTCCCTGATTGCGCGTCACACCATTTGCCATCAATCAGTAGTTGATTCGGAAAACGTATTTTTTCCGCTAGATTGCACCAATAGGCTCGTTCGGGAATGCTGTGCATAGTGACCTCCCTCAAAAAAGTTGATGTATTTCAAACAACGTTTCCCCAAGCGCCGAGGCAACCGAGGGATGCGCGATATGGCCATCCACGACATTCAGTCCAGCGCGCAGATGTGGGTTGCTCGCCAGCGCCCCACGCCAACCGAGATCTGCCAGCTGCTTGACGAAAGGCAGGGTGGCATTGGTCAAAGCGTAAGTAGAGCTGCGCGCGACACCGCCAGGCATGTTGGCAACGCAGTAATGCACGATACCGTCGACCACATAGGTTGGATCGGCGTGGGTAGTGGGATGACTGGTTTCGAAACACCCTCCCTGATCAATGGCCACATCGACCAGAACGGAGCCGGGACGCATTTGTTTCAACATGGCTCTGCTGACCAGCTTGGGAGCGTTGGCGCCGGGAACCAGGACGGCGCCGATGACCAGATCGGCGTCAAACACCGCCTTTTCGATGGCTTCTGTCGTGGCATACAAGGTCTTGATACGGGGACCATAGAGTGCATCGATTTCCGCCAATCTTGGCAAGGATTTGTCGAGAATGGTGACATCGGCCCCGAGTCCTGCCGCCATACGTGCACTGTTCAAACCGACGACGCCGCCGCCAAGAACGGCCACCTTGCCAGCGGCGACACCAGGCACACCAGCCAAGAGAATCCCTGCGCCACCTTGTGCTTTCTCCAGACAGTAAGCCCCCACCTGCACTGCCATGCGGCCGGCGACCTCGCTCATTGGTGCGAGGAGCGGCAAGCGGCCATTTGCATCCGTAACCGTCTCATAGGCAATGGCGACTGCGCCTGATTCCATCAAGAGTTTCGCCTGTTTTGGATCGGGGGCCAAATGTAAGTACGTGAACAATATTTGCTCTGCGCGCAGTAGTTGGCACTCCTGCGGCTGTGGCTCCTTGACCTTTACAATCATGTCTGCGGCAGCAAACACTGCCTCCGCATCCGGCAAAATTTCTGCGCCGGCCTTGCGATAGTCTTCATCGCTCAGTCCGATGCCTGCGCCGGCAAGCCGTTCAACAAACACATGATGCCCGCTCGCGCAAAGCTCACGTACACCTGCAGGTGTCATACCCACCCGATATTCATGGTTTTTGATTTCCTTAGGAACACCGATTTTCATAAAATGTCCTCACGAGATAGAGCGCAATACATCACGCAGAGTTTGATAGATCCGGTCCAAATGTTTGAGTTCGATGATTAGGGGAGGAGATAGCGCAATCGTATCCCCTGTGGCACGAATTAGAAGCCCACGATAAAATGCTTCAACCATTGCCGCGTAACCGCGGGCACCAATGGCATCAGAACGGGGTTCGAGTTCGATGGCAGCCATTAGGCCAAGATTGCGGATATCCCGCACATTTGGGCTGTCGCGCAGGCTATGCACCATCTCGGCAAAGGGAGCAGCCATCTCTGCGCCGCGCGTCAGCAGTCCCTCGCCCTCATAAATATCCAGAGTCGCGAGCCCGGCTGCGCAGGCCAAGGGGTGCCCAGAGTACGTATAGCCATGGAAAAATTCGATTTGATTTTCCGGAGCAAGCATGAAAGCGTCGTGGATTGCTGTGCTAGCAAAGACGGCACCCATTGGCACGGCGGCGTTAGTCAACGCTTTAGCTGTCGTTAAGATGTCCGGAACGACATCAAAGAACTGACTCGCGAAAGGAGTGCCAAGGCGTCCAAAACCGGTAATGACTTCATCAAAAATCAGCAGAATACCGTGTTCGTCGCAGATTTTACGTAATCGCTGCAGGTATCCCTCCGGCGGTACTATTACCCCTGCTGATCCCGCCACCGGCTCGACGATGACGGCTGCTATGCGCTGCGCACCATGTTTGCTAATCAGCGTTTCAAGAGCATCTGCGCGTGAGGTGTCATAGGGGGGTAAGCCTGCATGGAAACGATTGTGCTCTTGGTCCAAGGTATGTGGTAAGTGGTCGGCGGGGATGAGGTTCCCGGCAAAGGCACGACGATTATTTGGCAAACCGCCCACAGAGATGCCACCAAAACCAACACCGTGATATGCCTTTTCCCGCCCGATAAATAGGTTTCGCTCCGTCTCTCCTCGCACATAGTGGTAGGCGAGCGCAATTTTCAGGGCGGTATCGGCAGACTCCGATCCGGAGTTGGTAAAAAAAACATGGTCCAATCCAGCGGGCGTGTGTCGGATCAGCCGGTCGGCGAACTGGAAGGGAAGAGGATGCCCCATCTGAAAGGTCGGCGCAAAATCCATTTTTTGGCTTTGTTCGGTAATCGCGCTGTGGATCTCTGGCCGGCAATGCCCGGCATTCACACACCAGAGCCCAGCGGTGGCATCCAGAATCTCGCATCCCTGATCGTCCCAATAGAACATACCCTGGGCGCGTTCCAAAAGACGTGGTGCGGACTTGAACTGACGGTTCGCGGTAAAGGGCATCCAAAAGGCTTCGAGGGCTGCTGTTGTGGACATGAGGATCTCCTTACACAAGGTCGAGCAAACGATAGGCAGTAGTAGCGAGGAGGAGGGCCGGGGTACGCAACCATCGTCCACCCGGAAACTTGCGATGCGGAATACGGGTAAAAACGTCAAAATCTGTCGACTGTTTGGCGATCAATTCCGCCATCAGCTTGCCTGCCCAACCGGTCAGCGCGACACCATGACCAGAAAAGCCCTGGGCAAAAAATAGGTTATCGCGTAAGCGCCCAAGGTGGGGAGCGCGGTTGCGCGTTATCGCCACATTCCCACCCCAGGCGTACTCTGCTTGCACGCCGATAAGTTGAGGAAAAACCTTGTGCATGCGTCGTAACATGGCGCTACCTAATTGCGGTGGCGGTACAGTGGAATAACTTACGCGGCCGCCAAATAAGAGACGGTAGTCAGCAGACAAGCGAAAATAATCCAAAACGAAATTCAGATCAGCTACAGCCGCGAGACTCGGGATCAGCGCCCGAGCGCGATCTTCACCGAGTGGTTCGGTAGCTGCGATATAGGTACCGACGGGCATAACATAGGGAGAAATGCTGGGCAGTAATTGCCCGAGATAGGCGTTCCCACAGACGAGCAAAAACCCTGAGCGTATCGCGCCTTTCGGTGTCTCTACGACGATCTCTGTTCCGGGTTTGATCTGTCGTACTGGGCTACGTACAAAAAGCTGTGCCCCTGCTTCTTGCGCAGCCTGAGCTAAACCCAGAGTGTAATTCAATGGATGCAGATGCCCGCCAGCAGGGTCGGACAAAGCTGCGAGGTAGCGAGGACTATCCAGCGCGCCACGGAGCGCGGCACCGCGCAGCAGTTTTGTTGGTGGATGGCCAAAACGATCTAACGCAGTTTGCCAGGAGAGAAGATCCTCCACCTGACGTTTTTTTATTGCTGCGTGGAGATAGCCAGAGCGCAAATCGCAGTCAATTTGATGTTTCTGAACACGCGAGTGAATCGACTCGATGGCGCCCAAAGAAAAGTCCCAAAGTATCTTTGCCGTTTCCGTCCCCACCAATTTCTCTAGCACCCGAATATCAGTTGCAAGCCCCGGAACAATCTGACCACCATTCCGGCCAGACGCACCCCAACCAATGTCCTGAGCCTCCACTAGAGCGACTTTGTAGCCTTTTTCAGCAAGTTCTAAAGCTGCTGATACACCCGTTAGACCGCCACCGATGATACAAACATCGGCCCGTACGTCCTCCGCCAACTCTGCGGTAGAAAGAGAGCGATTTCGGGTCGCCTGATAATAATTGGTAGTGTCTATCATCGGGTTCCCTAGCTACGCTCGAAATACCATTGATATTCGAGGGGGTGATAATTACTTTGTAAGGTCTGTAGCTCGTGGCGTTTTACTGTTGTGTAAAGGTGGATGAAGGGGTCGCCAAACATGGCTGCCAAATGCGACCCAGTAAGCAAAAAATCCAGTGCCGACTGCCAGTCGCGCGGAAGCATGGTGCCACGGTCGCTGCTGGCGACGCCATTTGCGTAGGCATTGCCAGAGATTGCAGAGGGTGCGGGCAGACGCTCACGCAAGCCGTGCAAAATTCCTGCGAGGACTGCGGCAAGGACGAGATAGGGATTGGCGTCGGCACCGGCAAAGCGGTGTTCGATACGTCGGGCGTCTGCCTCGGAGCGAGGAATACGTAATGCTGCAGTACGATTGTTTTCCCCCCAGCACGCCAGAGTTGGCGCATAAGAGCCCTCCTGAAAACGGCGGTAGGAATTCGCATGGGGGGCAAATAGGGCCACTGATTCGGGCAGCATTTGTAGCAGCCCTGCCAAAGCATGGTGCAAGTGCTCCGGACTACGCGAGAATACGTTGTCTCCTGCCTCGTCTACCAGACTGACGTGGACGTGCTGACCCGATCCCGCATCTTGCGCGTAAGGTTTGGCCATGAAGGTCGCCGTGTAACCACAGGACGCAGCCACCCCCTTCACTACTCTCTTTAGAAACCAGGCGTCATCAGCTGCTCGCAAAGCATTTTTTTGGTAGTGAAGGTTTACCTCGAATTGACCGTGGGCATTTTCCGAAACGATCGCCTCGAGAGGCAGGCCATATTTTGCGCAGGTGCTCTCAAGTAGGGAAAAGAAGGGTCCGTATGCGTCAATGCTATCGAGATCGTAAACTTGGATGTCTCCTGGCGCGCTCAACGTATCTGGCGCAACAGACGCTCCATCGCGCCGTGGGAGAAGATAAAACTCCAGCTCGAATGCGACCTGTGGCGTGAGGCCTAAGGCCGCGAGCGCCGCAATCATGCGCTGTGCAAGAGCACGAGGCTCACCAAAAAAGCTGGCGTCTGATGGTGTCGACATGGTCAGCAACAGATCCGCGGCTGACGGGCCTCGCCAAGGAGCAGCATGCAGGCTATCCGCCACTGGAAAACAAAGATGGTCGGCATCCCCGCACTCCCAGACCAAGCCCGTCGCTTCGACGGTATTTCCCGTAATGTCAATGGCAAAGATGGATGCAGGTAAACTGACACCATCGCGTAAGACCTTATCTAGCATGCTTGCAGGGATTCTTTTCCCACGAGGAATACCATTCAGATCAGGCAGGAGCAAATCTACGGTTTGGCTACTAATCCTTGTCTCTTCTGCAACGCCCGAGGGATCAGGATATTGGCGCATGATTGATGTCCTTTGGAGATGTTGCCTCCAAATCCGCCAAGGTCAGATCAAGGGCGATACGCGCCTTACTGATCAATTCGTCGACATGCGCTCGGGTAAAAATGAGCGGCGGCGAAATGATCATGGTGTCACGCACAGCGCGCATGACCAGTCCATTGGCAAAGCAATGGTTGCGGCAGCGCGTCCCAACTTCGCCGAGAGGAGAGAAAAACTGACGAGGCGACTTGCATTGCACAAGCTCAATCGCTCCAAGCAGCCCGACCCCGCGTACCTCACCAACCAGAGGGTGATCCTCCAGGTGGTGCAGACATGCTTGTAAATATGCCCCGACGTTGCCTGCGTTTTCGATCAAGTGTTCCTCATCAATGATGCGCAAATTTTCTAGGGCGACCGCTGCAGAAACGGGATGGCCGGAGTAGGTAAACCCGTGCGCAAACTCCCCCCTTTGTGGATAATCGTGTCGGCAACGCGATCGCCGACCATGACGGCAGATATTGGGAGGTAGCCTGAGGAAAGCCCTTTCGCAAGGGTCATGAGGTCGGGTTGGATATCGTAGAGCTCCGAAGCAAACCAACGTCCGGTGCGGCCAAATCCAGTGATCACCTCGTCTACAACGAGAAGCACGCCATATTTTTTACAAATTCGCTGGATTTCGGGCCAGTAAGACGATGGCGGGACAATCATGCCACCAGAGCCTTGCACAGGTTCACCATAAAAGGCAGCCACGCGCTCAGCGCCAAGCTCGAGAATTTTTTCTTCCAATGCTTGTGCCGCGGCACGTCCAAATGCTTCGGCGTCCTGACCGGGGTCTTCGGCGCCAAAGCGATAAGGTGCGCGAATATGAGAAAATCCCGGCAAAGGCACGCCACCTTGGCCGTGCATGTGAGGCCCAGAAATACTCGCGGCAAGGGTAGTGCTGCCATGGTAGCCAAATTGTCGCCCGATGATGATTTGCCGCTGCGCTTGCCCCTCTAGTTCCCAGTAATAGCGCACCATCCGCGCAATGGTGTCATTGGCTTCGGAACCAGAATTGGCAAAAAAGACGTGGTTGAGACCTGCAGGAGTCAGGTCTACTAGGCGTTCAGCGAGCTTGATACTTGGAACCGTCGCTGTCTTAAAAAAAGTGTTGTAATATGGCAACGTTTGCATTTGCGCACTGGCTACTTCAGCCAGTTCTTTTCGACCATAACCAATGTTGACGCACCAGAGCCCAGCCATACCATCGAGGATTTTGTTCCCCGCAATATCCCAGATGTAGGCACCCTCGGCACGACTGATAATGCGCGACCCCCCTTCTGCAGCCAACGCAGCGAAGTCAGTAAAAGGGTGTAAATGATGTTCGAGGTCACAATTGCGTAAATGGCTTGCAGATAGGTCCATGGAAGTCCCCTTCGTCCTATGAATTTAGACGTTAAGCAGTAAGTGTTCCCGCTCCCAAGAGCTGATTACGTGCAGGTACGTTTCGTATTCCAAGCGTTTTACGGCGGAAAAGACTCTGACAAAACGCTCCCCCAAGACTCGCTGTAGCTCTGCGCTGTTCTCCATGATTTTGATTGCATGGGAAAGCTCACGTGGAAGAGCATACGGCAGATCATACGCGGAACCACGATAAGGCGGCGTCGCACTCAATCCTTCAATCATACCGAGGTAACCGCACGCGAGTGATGCAGCGATTGCTAGATAGGGATTGGCGTCGGCACCCGGCACACGGTTCTCAACTCGCGTATTAGCTAAATCAGAATATGGGACGCGCAAACCACAGGTACGGTTGTCATATCCCCACTGCAAATTTATGGGCGCATCGGAATGACGTGTAAGCCGCCTATAGGAGTTGACATTTGGCGCGAAAATAGCCATTGCTGCTGGCAGATATTTCTGCAATCCACCAATAAAGGAAAGAAACGCGTTGCTGGTCTCTCCGTCTCTATCGCCAAAGAGATTTTCGCCAGTTTTTGCGTCTACGACACTTTGGTGCAAATGCATCGAACTGCCAGGTTCATTCTCCATGGGTTTGGCCATAAAAGTCGCAAAGATCTCATGACGCAATGCAACCTCCCGCATGGTCCGTTTGAAAAGAAAGATCTGATCCGCTAGTTGAAGGGGATCGCCGTGCAAAAAGTTGATCTCAACTTGCCCGGCGCCCTCCTCGTGAATCAACGCATCAATGTCTAGACCCTGCAGCTCACAAAAGTCGTACATCTCTTCGAACACCGGATCAAATTCGTTCACCGCATCAATGCTATACGACTGACGCCCTGACTCTTGCCGGCCGCACCTACCTATTGGCGTCGCCAATGGATAGTCGGGATCAGTATTGCGAGCGACCAAATAAAACTCCAATTCAGGTGCGATGACCGGCCGCCAACCCTGCGCGGCATAAAGTTCAAGCACTGCGCGAAGCATAGCCCGTGGGGCGATGGAGACAATGCCACCTTTGATGTACTGACAATCATGGATGACCTGGGCTGTGGGTTCCTTCGCCCAAGGCACCACTCTTAGCGTACTTTCATCAGGAAGGAGAAACATGTCGATGCCGGCAGGATCAGAGCCTGTCTCTTCGTCCTCGGGATACTCCCCCGTGACGGTCTGCGAAAATATCGATTCGGGTAAGCGCAGGGTGCCACCGGACAGATATTTGCCAGCCGGAACAATTTTGCCGCGCGGGATACCGGTAAGGTCGGGCACTAAACATTCGACCTCAGTGATGCCGTTTTGCGTGAACCATGCTGTGAAGCCCTGGGAGCTCATGGTTTTGCCCTCTCGTAGAGTATATTAAACACTATACGTCATTGATGATACTTCCGTCAATGGTTATTCGATATTATGTCTATTATAATGTTCGCACGCGGAGACAAAGCCCAACCAAAGGGCCTCCTGGCATCGGTTACCGGCACTGGGAAGTTCTGGATGCCACTGAACCGCTACACACCAGCGATGTTGGGCAAGTTCTATGGCCTCCACCACCCCGTCACTCGCCCATGCAGCTACTGTCAGCCCGGAACCAATGCGATCAACTGCTTGATGATGCCAAGAGGCAACCTCGAACTCGCTTTCACCCAATATGCCCCCAAGCCGGCTTCGCGGGTCGCAAGAGACCGGATGCAAGATTGGCCCAGGCTTATCACTGCGATGGGGCAGTTGTTCCCCAAAAATGTCTGGTAGGTGTTCATGCAGCGTACCGCCCAGATACACGTTGAGCAGTTGCATACCGCGGCAAATACCTAGGAGTGGGATGTCATAGGCGAGAATGGAATCAATCAGGCGCCATTCGAACTCATCGCGCACGGCACTCTGCCCGTAGAGCGCGATATGCCTCTCATTGCCGCCATATAGCTTGGGCGAGACATCTCCTCCCCCGGTGAGGATTACCCCGTCCAGCCGACACAAAAGATTCCTGCTGGCCACCTCAGTCGGGGGTAAAAGCACCGGCATACCCCCCGCATTGCATACCGCTTGGACATACTCGGCCGGCAAGGTGTAGCGTCCATTTTCATCCATGGCATAACTACTTAGGCCAATGAGAGGTTGTTTGTGGTAATCGGATTTTGCCGCCATTATGCCTCTCTATGGATTTTGTCGATGCGGGCTTGATCTAAAGGTCGCACAACCATGACATCGATATTGACGTGCGGTGGCCGCGAAATGGACCAGAGAATGGTTTCGGCGATGTCGGTTGCCGTCAGTGGCACCATTCCGGCATAAACGCTGCTTGCCCGAGCGACATCGCCGCCAAAGCGCACCAAACTGAACTCGGTCTCAACAAAACCGGGGTCGATTTCAGTAACACGAATAGGCTTGCCCAGCCACTCTAAACGCATAGTCTCACTAATGGCACGAACGGCATGCTTACATGCAGTGTAGCCGGCTCCCCCAGGATAGGTCTCAAAACTCGCAACGCTACCAATGTTGAAGACATGAGAAACTGGGTTGGGACGGCTCAGTAGGCGCGGATATAAGGCCTTGGTCATGCGTGCCAAGCCCAGAACATTGGACTGATACATTTCTAGCCAGTGGGCTTCATCAAACTCGGCAACTTGCTCCAGACCAAGGGCTCCGCCGGCATTGTTAACGAGTACTTGGACACTGTCTGGCAATTCTTCCGTAAATCTGTGGACAGATTCTGCAGAACTGACGTCAAGGACGATTGGGATGGCAGAATATTTCTCCGCCAATGCCTGTAGCCGATCAAGACGCCGAGCGCCCATGAATACTAAATAACCGTTTTCGCAAAGCAGCCGAACTGTCTCTGCGCCGATGCCCGATGATGCCCCGGTGACGACGGCGACGGGTTTGTTATGCATAACGAAGATCTCCAGAAGAGTGACCAGAAATCAGGGTAATTGCCCCAGTTTTCTCGACCACGGTTACCAAAACGATCATCAAAAGTAGACTATTCTGCTACGAAAACAGGTTCGGCAGGACTGGTCGTGCCTCTCTTTTGGCGCCGGAAAAACAGGAGGCCAATGACTAAACCGCCAACGCCAACGAGGTTGGTTACAAGGCCGAAGGTGGTGACGGCGTAGGCGGCCATTACGAAGAGGAAAATCCCGCTAAGCCCAGGAAAGGCGCTGAATGCCAACCCATGAAGCCAAGAGGAGCGAAAGCTGCCACGCATAAGCCACGCGGCAGCCAGACCAGCTAGCCCGTAATAATAGGCGACCTGTATGCCGATAGCGTTGACGGAATCATTGATGATCATGCTGATAGAAGGCATAAAAGAGGACGCCCAGAGGGTTGCGACACCAAGCCCAATCAGCACGTACATGGCGCGGACGGGGGTTTGGGTACGAGGATCTACGACCCCCAAAAAGCGCGAAAGCCCGCCGTCACGTCCCATGGCGAACAAGGTGCGGGAAAATTGTAGCATGGTGGTTTCTAACGTCGCTATGGAAGATAAGATCACCGCGATGGAGGCCAACAGTCCGCCGCTTCTCCCTAACCCGGATGCCATGGCGATATTATAGACAATGTTATCGCTAAGCCCAGAGGCGTCCTTCACGGAAAACAGGAATAGCGCCGCGAGAGTGAATGCCACGTAAAACGTGATGGTGACAAAAACGCTGCCAAAACCGCCATTTCCAGCATTTCTTTTCGCATCCTTCGTTTCTTCACTCAGATTAGAGGTGACATCCCATCCCCAGTAGAAGAAAATCACCACCAAAGCAGATTCAGCAAAAGTAGCGGCAGAATAATTGAAGCCGAACCATGACCAGGAAAAAGAGTTAACCGCGCCATGTATAGAAACATGAGCAAATGCTGCGATTCCGACGATGGCTAGTATGACCAGCTCAATTGTGCTCATGATCATCTGCAATTTGCTAGTCAGCTTGATACCGGTAATCAGCACAAGGGCAATAGCAAGAAACCAGAGCGTCGCAACCGATGTCGTGACAACGACGTTATTGCTGAGATGGGGCGCAACATAATCGAGCGTAGATGTGGCTATAGGCATGCTTCCGGTGACCATAAACACCAGTGATGCGACTATCAAGGCCCAGCCAGATAAAAAGCCAGTTAGGCGCCCAAATAGCTTGCTGGTCCACTCATAAGCCGCACCAGCATTGGGCATGCGTTGATTGAGCAGCTTGTATGCAAGGGCGATCCCAAGCATGGGAATTGCAAAAATTAACAGGCTCCCAGGCGCCAGAACACCCGCCGTGCCTACGAGCGCAGCCGTGGTAGCGGCAATCGTATAGGCCGGCGCGCTGCCAGCAATGCCCATAACAATGGATTCCAGAAACGAAAGACTATCTTTACGTAAATTGTTTCCCATGTTAATTCTCCAGAGCACAGCGCTTGAGCGCCGGAATACGTGATCAAATAATAAATAATATCGACATGCGTCCCACCAGGCCCTAAACCCGGTGGGACACGCCGTTGTTATTACTGACTTCGAATTGCCGTCCAGATTTGGTTGTATTCCTGCAATTGTTTACCAGACAACTCTGGTAGATACCGTAGGTGTGCCAATACGGATTTTGGAGGAAGGTAGTAAGGCGTTTTCAAGAGCGGCTTCAAATAAGGAATAGAAGCCTGATTAGGAGATGCGTAGTTGTTGTAGTTAGATAGTTCTGCGCCTATTTTGGGGCTCAAAATGAAATTGATAAAGTCGTACGCTAGGGCCTTGTCTGGCGCATTCTTGGGAATGCACATGTTATCTACCCAGATCTCTGCACCGGATTTAGGTAACTCGTAACGAATATGTGCAAATTTTTTTGGATGTTTAAGTATATCGTAGGAAATGGTTCCACTAAACATAATGCCGGCAGCAATGACTCCTTTCGTTAGGGCGTGTCGTGCTGGCGTGCCATCAAGAAACCCGCTAAAGTTATGCCGTTTTTCTGTAGCCACTATAAGTTTTGCCGCCGCTTCCCAATCTTTGGTTCCCGTACAGTTGAACCCGTATCCCAGGTACGCGCAGGCAGCTCCAATGGTGTCCTGTCCACTCCCCCCCATTAACGCAAAGGGATACTTGTCGTTAAGCTTGGGATCGAAAAGTATTGCCCAGCCATCGACGTTCTTCGGAAGAGTAATTTTACTACTATCATAGCCGATGCCAGTCATCCCCCATTGATAGGGAACACTATAGGCATTAAGCGGGTCGTATTCAGGGTTTTTGAACTGTGGTAGAAGATTCTTTAAGTTGGGAATTTTCTTAGGGTCGAGCTTGCTCAGCAGCCCCGCATCTACCATGCGTTTGATAAAATAGTTTGACGGCACCACGATATCATATTGAGAGTCGCCTCCCGCTTCTAGCTTAGCCTCCATTTGCCCGAGCGAATTGTAGTAATTTTGCACTACCTTACAGTGATATTTCGCCTCGAACTTTTTAATGATATTTGGCGACATATAGTCTGTCCAGTTGAATAAGTATAACGTCGGCTCCGCCATGGCGAAAGCTGGGACACATACCCCGCAAACCGCGGCTGCAACGATAGTGTTGCGAATCTTATTCGTCTTCATTTGAATCATCTCCTGTGCTGTTGCCGTTGGCTAAAAGTGTTTACGATGCTTGTCTGGTCTCTCGTCGAATGATTGTGCCGGCAAGAGAAATAGCGATGCTCGCGAGTACCAGGATAGACGCTATCGCGTTGATCTCTGGAGTCACTCCTTTTTTTGCAATTGCTCCATATAAATAAATAGGGATTGTTACACTCTCGGGCCCCGCAGTGAAAAAGCTAATTACCAGGTCGTCCAAGGAAAGCGTGAAAACCAATAAAAAACTGCCAATTAACGTCGGCGTAAGAATGGGAATAAATAAATGCAGGAGCGCCTTCCGGCCGTTGCCATACAGATCATTGACAGCGAGCAGTAGATCTGGATCTAGGCTACGTAGCTTGCTGTACACCAGCAGCGCGACGTATGGAAGCTCAAAAGTGACATGCGCAATTACCATGGTCCAAAGCCCGGCCTGTAATAGGCCGGTACCAAGGTAGATAAAATGAAAGAAGATCATGTCGGCAATTCCGAAAATGATGCTCGGCATAATGATCGGTAGGTATATCAAATAGCTCGCTCCGGCGCGCGCTCGTTCGCTCCCACGCTGGAGTCCATAGGCGAGAACTGTGCCTAATACAGTTGCGATGATTGCCGATCCACAGGCGAGTGTTATGGAGTTTAGGAAAGCTTCGCGAACGGTGGCCGAGTCGACTGCTGCAGTGTACCAATGTGCCGTAAAACCGCTATTAATACCAGCGGTCCCAGAGCGCAAAAAAGAATACCAAAAAACAAGAATAAGGGGGCCATACAAGAAAATATATGTTAGCCAAGCCACTCCCATGGCGCTGCGATGTATGTTTATGCTTCTCACAACATAGCCCCGGATGTCATGGTCGCACTCTTCGTCAGTAGTTTTATACTGGCCAAGAGAATGAATGAAATAAAAATCATCGTGATTGAAAGTGCTGCACCATAAGGCCAGTCCGGCGTGGTAGAAAACTGTCCAGCAATCAAATTGCCCAACATTAGAGATTTATTACCACCCATTAGTTCTGGAATTATGTAGTTACTAAAGGAAGGGATCAGGACCAGAATTACGCCCACCAAGATTCCACCCAATGTTTGCGGGAGAATAACATACACGAATACCCGGGATGGCTTCGCATATAAGTCTGATGCAGCTTCTACTAGAGACCAATCAAGGCCATCTAAGCTTGCGAAAATCGGTATGACCATATATGGCAAATAGCTATATACTAAGCCAATGAATACTGCTACGGCGCTGGGATATAATCCCATATCCTGATCAATCCAGCCGAGAGCTACCGCAAAATGTGAAATAAACGTATTCGGCCCCAATAGCTCCATCCATGCGTAGGCACGCACTACTTGGTTGGTCCAAGAGGGTAAAATCAGCAGAACTAGCAATAACGGTTTTATGTAATCTCTTGACTTTGCGATAAAAAAAGCGACGGGGTAAGCGATAACCAAGCATACCACGGTGGTTACTAGGCCCTGCCACAGAGAGCGGAATATGATCTGCAGGTTAGCCGCGGACCATCCGAGAAAATTGAATCCCATGACTTCCCGGAAGGCATGCATGGTTATTGGTAGTGCCGGCAGGCCGTAGGGGTTGGTAGAAGTGAATGCGATTGGGAGGAAAAGAAAGGTTGGCAATACTAAAAAAAGGGTAATCCAGAGAAGGCCAGGAACTAACGCGTGTCTCCCTTTAGATGAGGCTCGGCCGTCAGTGTTTGTGGTTAGTCTGCGTATTGACGATCTCATCCTATCCTTCCAGCGGCACAATATCGTCAGCAGAGATCGACAGAGTAACCTCGCTGCCTACGTCCCTCGAACGGTGGCCTGCGCTGCTGTCCGCAACCAGAAGATCCGGGTGATCGGCTATCGCCACGACGTAATCAGTCCGCGCACCCTGGTAAAGGCGCTCCTTGATTACGCCGTTTAGGTTAATATGTTTTTCTCTCTGGGAGATAGAAACGGAGAACTTGATATTTTCCGGATGCATCATTACGTGGTGCGCGGGTCTGGATGTTTTAAGCCAATCGCCTAGATCCTCTTGTCGGAGGATATTAGGCAAGCCAAGGAAGCGCGCGACGAAGACGCTTTTCGGACGCTCATAAACCTCATGGACCTGTCCAACCTGCCGCAGTCTACCTTGTTGCATAATGCCCACATGGTCGCTCATGATCATTGCCTCACTCTGATCATGAGTTACAAATATGAATGTCGTACCTAGACTTTTTTGAAGGCGCAGCAATTCTACCTGCAACTCGCGGCGCAGCTTAGCGTCTAGCGCCGAGAGCGGCTCGTCTAGTAGTAGAACTTCAGGCTCGTTGATCAACGCACGTGCAAGCGCGACCCGCTGTTTCTGTCCCCCGGACAATTGTGCTGGCATATATTGAGCGAAAGATCCGAGTTGCATTGATTCGAGTATGGCATTGACCAGGTGGGCTCTTTTAGCAGATTTAATAGCGCGCATGCGCAGGCCAAACTCGACATTTTGATATACCGTTAGATGTGGAAATAAAACATACGACTGAAAAACCGTATTTATTGGCCTTCTAAATGCCGGAACGTCAACGATTGATTGACCGTTGAGGAATATATCGCCGGCGCTTGGTTTCTCAAATCCAGCGATCATCCGTAAAAGGGTGGTCTTTCCGCATCCTGATGGACCGAGTAGGGTGAAAAACGAACCGGCAGGTATGTGCAACGTCACGTCTTCAGTTGCCACGTAACCATTCGCATAAGTCTTCTGTAGGTCCCGCAAGTATATGCTGCCATGCGCATCTTGAGCATTGCGAAGGTGTGTGATCAGAGTATCGTTTGACTTGGTAGCTAGTTCCAGCACAACTCATTCCTGCAATCGTCGTCTGTCTAATATTCTAAGCATAACCTATGCCAAGTGCCGCGTGCTGTTTAGCTTCTGATTTGGGTGGTTTGCAGAACGGTAAGCCTCGTAGTGGTGCAGGAATGCCTTCTAATGGTGCGATTTGCCCCGAAACGGAACAACGGATGTGGGTCTAGTGGTTGGCAGTGAATGTGTTCCAACGGATCGATCAGGTGACACTGGCGCTTGTTCCTGCGCAATCAAGGCGTGTTTGGAACTGACGATTCCTCGTCGGTAGGACTGTCTGATCGGACGAGGCTGAGCGGCGAAAGTGGCGTGGCGTGTCTCGACGCTGTCGCGGGCGGATAGCGTGCTTCTGGTGATAGCTGAAGCCAAGGGGATAGAGCCCCCGCTTACGATGCCCTCACCGTTGCTTTTTCCTCAGCACGGTGCGATGATCGCGCTTTCTTGCGCAAGGTATCTGCCTATTGCTTCCTGCTCCACCCACAGCCCGCGACATGAGCACGCGCACCTCCAGCAGGCGCTGGCGTCCTCGCGTAATCATGAGCATCTGCGATAAGGGGCCGTCGCGCGTGGCCTGATATATGCTTGGTTGGCCAGATGATGACTATTGACTCGGCCAGGGGAACAAGCGCGATGATGAACCAGGACATGTCGGCAAACGTGCGGCGACGGAGTCCGAGAGTGGCGGCGTACCAATGTGCCCCATCTGTAACGTGCAATAAACAAGAACGTGTCGATCTCATCAAGAGAGTTTGCGAAAAAGCCCGTGCGGATGCCGTCGACATATTGGTATTTCCGGAAATGTTTACAACTGGTTACGCTATCGGGAGCGAGCAGGTGCGTTCGCATGCCGAAGAAAGTGATGGAGAGACTGCGGAGCGTGTGTTTACATTAGCCTCCGAATATCGAATAACTATCGTCTACGGGTACCCAGAGTTGGATAAGTTCGGAAATGTGTATAATTCTGCGAACCTGATCTCGCCAGCTATCGGAATAGATACGTATCGTAAATATATGCTGTTTGGAGACGTTGATAGGACACAATTTGTAGCAGGCAGGAAGATCCATAAGCCGATAGAGATAAACGGTGTAAAATATGGACTTGCGATCTGTTATGACATTGAGTTTCCTGAGTTGACGCGGGCCCTCGCTCGGGCAGGTGCAGAGATCATTTTGGTGCCAACAGCAAATATGCGGCCTTACGATTTTGTTTCGGACATACTAATCCCAGCTCGTGCCGTGGAGAATGGGGTATTTATTGTGTATGCTAATTATTATGGAGATGATGACAGTTTTGAATACTTCGGGAAAAGTATCATCTGTGATCCATTGGGCAACGTCTTAAGTAAATCAGGTGCGGGAGAAAATCTACTAATGGCTGATGCTGATATAGAACAAATCAAGGAAACTCGCTTAATGAATAATTATGTCAATGATTCCTCAGTGTTTCCCGAAGCCATCGCAGGATAGGGTAAGGGATGCAGAACCTGAGGTTTGCCGAGGTAAATTATGATTCTGATGTCGACAAGCGACATCTACTTACCCTTCTGAATGAATATGCCACTCTGCCAATAGGCCAAGGAAAACCTATTGCGGAAGATAGGCTTAGTAGCTTGTGGGAAAATCTCGGGCGACGTCGGCTCTGGGTGCACGCGTTCTTGGGATACATTGATGTCGAAGCCGTCGCCATGGCGATAACAATTGAGGGATTTTCAACCTTTCAAGGAGAACCGTTACTGAACATACATGATTTTTTTGTCTCTGAACCATGGCAAGGAAGAGCGGTTGGAACAACCTTTCTAACACACGTGATCGAATATGCCAAGAACTCTGGTTTCGGCAAGATAACCCTCGAGGTGCTCTCGGAGAATGTTCGTGCGAAACATTTGTATCGTCGGCTCGGCTTTTCGCCATACAGTAATCCCATTGGCGGCTCAGCAGAATTTTGGCAAAAGTGGCTCGGCAAGTAGCTAGCGACGGGTGTGAGCCAGCGCACCAAAGCCGTGCATGTTTTTTAGTCGGCTGTGCATGCCGCGAAGCGCTGCACTAACATAGTGCAGCGCAGGTTTGCGTTGTTCTGGCCGGTATTCAGGGTATTCTAAAAATCATGGAGTGGCTCCCCAAAGGGGGCGTAACTTATTGATTACATGATCTTGAGTTGAGTGTTGGGACGTTATCGATGGGTGTTGGTATGCGGCACGACCTTTGCTTCGCGGTGTCGTAATTACTAAGGAGATTCCGCAATGGCTACGACAGACAACATGATTCCTGAAACTTCAGTAAAACTCTCGCTTGCACGCGGGCTTAGACGGGATGGGACAACGATAGGTCTCCTCTTTGCGAGTTTGACAGGTATCGTCGGCTCAGGGTGGCTTCTCGGTCCAATGGAAACAGCGCAGGTAGCTGGACCATACGGCGTTTGGTCGTGGGCCATAGGTGGGATATTGATTCTCTCCCTCGCGCTCTGTTATGCAGAGCTTGGGCCTCTCATTCCGCGCAGTGGATCGGCAGTACACATAAGCCGGGTAGGTAACGGTCCGATGCTGGCAATGGTGTGGACGTGGATATTGTTTTTGGGGTATGTCACCACCGCGCCCACTGAAGTGGTGGCAATAGTTACTTATGCGAATAACTACATTCCTGGCTTGCTCGCCGTGCATAGTTCATTGCTGAGCGGACTCGGCTTCATTGTAAGTGCAGGACTTATGATGCTGTTGGCGGCCATCAACCTGTTAAGGATTGGAACCATTCTTAATGTGAGTCGAGCGCTGATGGTGGTAAAGTTAATAATTCCATTGTTGACGATCGTTTTGTTTCTGAGCTTTGCGTTTCATCCAGAAAACTTGCACGTCGCCGCGGATCATCATGCTACGTACATGCAAGGCATGTTTTCAAGCATTGCGACCACAGGAATCGTGTTCAGCTACCTCGGCTTCCGACAAGCGGTCGAACTTGGTGGGGAGGCGAAACGGCCACAGGTAAGCGTTCCCGTGGGCGTTATTTTTTCAGTGGTTACGGCAATAATAATATATGTCGCATTGCAATATGCTTTTTTGCTTGGTGTAGATCCGAAATATGTTGCCCAAAAGGGGTGGGAAAACATCTCCTTCCCTGGTATTAATGGTCCTTTTGCTGCTATAGCCGGTATGATCGGTTTGGGATGGTTAGGATACCTGCTCTACGCGGATGCTTTGGTTTCTCCAGCCGGTACTGCCATGATGTACACCACAACAAGTTCTAGAATCACGATGGCAATTGGCGAATTGTATCCCAAAAAACCAACTGGAAACCTTAGAACGATCAATAAAACTGGAACTCCGTTTATCGCTGTGCTTGCCGTTGTTGCCGTGGGGTTATTATTCTTGATACCGTTTCCATCCTGGCAAAAAATGACGACCTATGTCGCATCCGTAACGTCCCTATCGTACGGTCTCGGCCCTGTGGTACTTCTACAGATGCGCCGCGCAGCGCCGGACGTACATCGACCATTTCGCCTTTGGGGCGCC
The DNA here is from genome assembly GCF_030996345.1 of Acidithiobacillus sp. AMEEHan. NCBI lineage: Bacteria > Pseudomonadati > Pseudomonadota > Acidithiobacillia > Acidithiobacillales > Acidithiobacillaceae > Acidithiobacillus > Acidithiobacillus sp. AMEEHan. The sequence goes on from NZ_CP118747.1 coordinate 605,996, forward strand.
TCTATAATCGCACCATTCGCGTTTATTGCAGCTAACCTAATTATCTTTTGGTCTGGCGTGCAAACATTGGATTTCTTGTTTGGGATGTTGCTATTATTCCTTTTGCTCGCCATCGCCTGGTTCTATATCACCAAGAGAAATCGCGAATTATCATTTGGCTGGAAATATGGGTGGTGGTTAGTTCCTTATTTTGGTGGAATGTGGGTTTTGACTAAGCTCGGACCATCATCGGCAGTCGGCGGGATCGGCTGGATTTCCTTCTACTGGGATATGGCATTCGTTGCGTTGTATAGTTTATTTATCCTTTGGCTGGCACTTCGTTGCGCGGTGCCTCATGAGGAATCGCGCGCCTATCTCGAGCAGCTTGGAAAAATGCCAGATCTAGGCGTTTGACATGCGACGCGAAATAAATGAACGTAAGTACAATACGATATGCCCCGATTTTCCGTTCGACTACCTGCGCTGGATAACTTCGCCAGAAGGAGTTGTGAGTCTCCCAGCCGCCACCTCTCGAGAGCGTGTTGCCGTTATAGGTGCTGGCTTGGCGGGTACCGTAGCTGCGTATGAGCTAGCGAAAGCAGGGCTTCGCCCGGTCGTGTACGAGGCCGGATGGATAGGCGGACGCCTACGTTCACACCGATTCGATGGCGTAGATGAAGACGTCATTGCGGAACTGGGGGGTATGCGCTTTCCGGCCTCAGCCTTATTGTTTTGGCATTACGCTAGCATACTCGATTTATCTCGCAAGCCATTTCCCAATCCCATGTGCCCTGCTAGTGGAGCAACAATGATTGAGCTAATGGGAAACTTACATTATGGAAGTAAACTGGATGATTTCCCGGACCATTTTCGTCAGATAATGGATGCGTGGAGATTGTCCTTAAACCAACAAGGGTCGTTGGCCGAGATTAAACAGGCATGGAAAGATGGTGATGTCGCCAAAGTGAAGGATATATGGAATCGTGTGGTACAGGAATGGGATGATAGATCTTTCTACGATTTTCTTTGCGCATCACCCGCGTTCCAGGCGCTTCCATATGATTACAAAGAGATTTTTGGGCAGATCGGATTTGGAACTGGTGGATGGGATTCGGACTTTCAAAATACCATGCTAGAAATCCTTCGCGTTATCTACGCGGATTTTGATAGTGATCAATACTTGGTGCTTGGGGGCGCGCAACAGATAGCCCTAGGCTTGTGGAAAAAACCATGTAGCCCAGAGGGTCTATCGGTCTCTGATCTAAATCAAGGTGCCCCGCAGGGCAAGGTGAGAAAAATTTTTAGAGCGCGCGACAGTTCCAATATCGTCGTGGAAAATGAATGGGGGAATTGTCAAAGTTTTGCTGCCGTCCTGGTTACCTGCCAGAGTTGGTTGCTGACTACATCCATTGATGTCGAGGAGAGCCTTTTTTCTGATCGTTTATGGATGGCATTGGATAGAACACGCTACATGCAGTCATCAAAAACATTTGTTCTTGTCGATAGACCATTCTGGCTAAATGATGACCATAAGAATGGCATTCCGCTGAGAACCACACTGTCCGATCGGTTAACGCGAGGAACATATTTATTCGACTACGGCCAGGACAAGCCGGCGGTAATATGTCTCACCTATTCATGGATGGGCGACGCGCTCAAGATGTTACCTCTGACCGTAGATCAGCGCACAAGGTTGTCTCTTGGGGCATTGCGAAAAATTTACCCCGATTTGGATTTGGAGCGACACATAAGAAGCCGTCCAGTAAGTATTTCATGGGAACTAGAAGAAAACTTCCTTGGGGCGTTCAAGGGCGCTTTGCCCGGACATTATCGTTATAATAGGACCATGTATACGCAATTTTATCAAGAAGATCTTCCCATTCAGGAGAAAGGGATCTTCTTGGCTGGAGATGATATATCATGGACACCGGGATGGGCAGAAGGAGCAATTCAGACGGCCTTGAACGCGGTCTGGGGTGTGTTTCGACACTTGGGTGGCAGATCTCCAGCAGGGAATCCCGGGCCTGGGGATCAGCTTTTGGAGATGGGTCCGCTTGAGCTATAATTACTACTCTTGTGAGGTTCGCAATGACCGACTCTTTGGGCAGGTGGCAACATCCCGAGGTCAATACATTTAACACGTTTTGTACGTTTATGCGCTGTCCGCCGCTACGTCGCGACGAAGAGACTATTCCCGGAGTTACTATATTGGGTGTACCTTTCGATTTGGGGACGACGTACCGACCAGGGGCGCGTTTTGGTCCTTCTGCCATCCGCGCTGCCAGCGCACAACTTGCGCGCCGTAAAATGTTCCCGTGGGGATTCAATCCGTCGGATGTAATGGGCATAAAGGATGGCGGCGATCTACAGTTAGATATTCAACATCCGGAGAATATCTATGCGGAAATTGTCGAGGGTGCGAGCGCGTTGTTGGCGCGGGGAGGAAAACTGCTGACGTTAGGGGGAGATCATTACGTTAGCTATCCTTTGTTGGCAGCGCATTTCCATAAGTATGGAACCCCCTTGCGTTTACTGCACTTCGATGCCCATACGGATACGTGGCCAGATCCAAGCATGACGAGCATAAGTCATGGCACGATGTTTTATAAGGCCGTACATGCGGGCTTTATCGATGTTGAACATTCCGTTCAAGTTGGAATACGAACTTGGAATGATGACACGCTGGGTATTCATCAAATCTCCGCCGTGGAGTTTCACGAAATGCGTGAGAATGAGGTGATTGCGCGCATCCGATCAGTACTTGGTGACGGGCCGGTATATCTGACCTTCGATATCGATTGCCTCGATCCTGCCTATGCACCTGGAACGGGCACCCCCGTCATTGGTGGTTTGTCCACGCCGAGTATACTTGCGGTGCTGCGTGGGCTGGCTGGGTTGCACTTCATTGGCGCCGATGTTGTGGAGGTTGCTCCAGCGTACGACCATGGCGAAATAACCGCCATTGCTGGTGCTCAGATTGCAGCGGAACTCCTATGCCTCTTTTCGGTTTTGCTGGAGAGGGAGACAGACCAACTTGAAGACGATGGATAATGTTCCCCCTCTTCGCGCGGCGTTGCGGTTTTCGGATCTCTCCTCTCTTTCGGTTTCTAGCGTCGCGCCGATTTTCAGCGTCGCAGCAGCTGGGCCAGCCATGGCCCAGGCTGCGGGCGTGGATGTGCCGATCGCGATTTTGCTCATCGCTATCCCTTTCATTCTGAGTTCTTGGATTTTTCTCTCGTTGAATCAGCACTTCCCCAATGCCGGTGGATCCTATCATTGGTCTCGACGCATCCTGGGGCGTAATTATTCCAACTTCCAGGCGTGGATCGTGCTGATGGCCTATTTTTGGTCCATCCCCCCCATTTTGTTGCCAGCTGCGCAATTTACCCTCGGCGCGCTAGGTTTGCCCTCGACGACGACCTACAGCCTAGCCTTGGCGGGTTTTTGGGCACTGTTCGCGGGCTGGGTACTTCTCCAAGGTGCGTCGATTACCGCCCGGGTCACCCAAGTCTTTCTGATCATCGAGGTGATATCCGTCGCCTTCATGGCGGTTCTGGGGTATAGCCATTGGGGTCCTGCTGCCCTGGGCGCGGGGAAATTCTCTCTTTCTCACGTCCAGTGGGTGGGGGTGGTAGTCTGCATGGTAGTGGCTGCGACCATTGTTGATGGTTGGGAGATCGATACCTATGCGGCGGAGGAATCGCACAAACCCCGGCACGCCCCAGGTTGGGGTGGGGTGGTGGGCGCCTGTAGTGTGGTTGCCTACTACTTGCTCATCTGGCCACTGCTTCTGCATCAGCTTCCCTTGGCAGGGTTACAGCAGAGCAGTAACAGCTTGGGCCTGTGGGCTGCGCACGTGGCTCCAAATTTCGTTCCTTGGATGCAGATTGCCGTCATTGCATCGACAGCCGGCAGCCTATGGTTAACGACCTTCATCCTGTCCCGTGCCTTATTCGCCATGGGGCGGGACCGGATCATGCCAAGCCCGTTTACCCGACTCAATCGAGCGCACGCACCGCATTGGGCGATTGTGCTGCCAATCGTGCTCTCGATGTTGATCGTTGCGCTACAACTGTTTTTCCCGAGTACGAGGTCGCTGTTTGATCTGGTATTGAGTGCGGCTGGTTTCTTTCTCGTCGCCGAATTTCTACTCGATGGCATAAATATGGCCTACTTTCTCGCCTCTGGACATCATCAACGGGAACAGCATCAGCACCAGCGCCTATCTCGGCATCGCCACTGGGCCTTGTTCCTTGCCTCCCTCTTTGTGGTCTTCACGTTGGCCAGTGTCGAACTGCTGTTTCTCTACTTTGGTCCGCAGTACATTGCCCCTGGAATCGATAGCACCGTCCTGGTATTTCTCGCCCTTGGCGTAGCTTATGTGTTGTACCTGCGCTGGCATCGGCATCAACGGCAGGGTACCTTTGTGTTTGAGTTGGTAGAGGAGAAAAGCTTGTCGTGAACACGACCGCCGAGTGGCGCGAACGCTGGGAGGGAAATCTCTCTCTGCGATTCGATTGCCTGGGCCCTTCCACTCGCCTGGTCGAGAAACGGGTGAGCATGCCCCTGGCTTTTCAAAAGGTGTTGTATCCTGAGGGGCCAGGGGTGTGCCATGGTGTTATCCTCCACCCGCCTGGAGGTTTCGCCAAAGGTGATCAGCTAGGGATGGAATTTCATCTCGGCCCGCAGTCGGCGGTGCTCCTCACCACCCCGGGGGCCGGGAAATTCTATGGGAGTTCGCGGCAGGCGGCACAATTTGTGCGTGCTCGGGTAGAGCAAGGCGCGCATCTGGAATGGGTTCCGCAAGAAAATATTCTCTTTGACGGTGCCAACATGCAAAGCTCGATGCGGGTAGATTTGTCCCCCCAAGCCACTTGGATGGGCTGGGATATCTGGCGTTTTGGGCGCAGTGGTGCGGGTGAACGTTTTTTGCGCGGACAGTGGCGGGCCTCTACAGAAATCTGGCGCGATGGGGTTCCGTTGTGGATAGACCGTCGGCAGATAACGGGGGGTGCGACACTGTTGCAGTCACGTTTTGGGCTCAGCGGGCACCCCGTCTTGGCGAGCCTTGCCTGGATTGGAGAGGCCATCTCGGAGGAGTTGTTGCATCTGTGCAGATCGGTAGGTGTAGGTTTGCGAGGAGCCGCTTGTTGGGCCGTCGGCCGGGTTGCGCGTGGGCAAGGGCTCGTTGCCCGTTACTTGGGGCCTTCGACAGCAGAAGCGAAAGCCGTCTTTACGGAGCTCTGGCGCATTCTCCGCCAGCAACTGCGTCAGCGCCCCCTGTGTTTGCCACGAGTCTGGAATACCTAAGGAGAATCGATGAATCTCAGTCCGCAAGAGCGGGATAAGCTGCTCATTTTCACCGCGGCATTGGTAGCCGAGCGGCGCAAGGCACGGGGGCTCAAACTGAACTATCCCGAAGCTGTGGCCTATATTTCCGCAGCGATCCTCGAGGGTGCGCGTGACGGAAAGTCGGTCAGTGCCCTGATGAGTGAAGGGTGTGAAATTCTCGGCCGCGACGACGTGATGGATGGGGTTGCGGAGATGATCAACGAGATTCAGGTCGAGGCGACGTTCCCGATGGCACGAAGCTGGTTACCGTACATCAACCGATTCGCTGAGCGGGGAAGGCAATGATCCCAGGAGAGATACAAACGCAGGAAGGAATGCTGGAATTGAACGCTGGCGCTGTCGTTACGCGGCTTCGCGTAACGAACACGGGAGATCGGCCCATACAAATTGGCTCCCACTACCACTTTTACGAGGCCAATGCCGCCTTGCAATTCGAGCGTGAACTTGCCCGCGGCAAACGCCTGGATATTGCTGCAGGAACGGCGGTGCGTTTCGAGCCTGGTGATGAGCGGGAGGTAGCGCTAATTCCCCTTGCCGGTGAACGCAAGGTCTATGGTTTTCGGGGACATATTCAAGGTTTCCTAGATACGGGGGCATGAGCGTATGGCACAGATCGATCGACGTGGATACGCAGAGCACTACGGCCCTACCAAGGGGGATCGCATTCGCTTGGCCGACACCGAGCTCTGGATCGAAGTCGAGCAGGACCACACGCAGTATGGTGAGGAGGTGAAATTTGGCGGAGGTAAGGTCATCCGAGACGGCATGGGGCAATCCCCGCTGACCCAAGCCCAAGGAGCCATGGATCTGGTCATCACCAATGCCGTAATTTTGGACTGGTGGGGCATCGTCAAGGCCGATATCGGGGTGAGAGAGGGGCGGATCGCCGCCATCGGAAAAGCGGGGAATCCCTATACCCAAAATGGGGTAAACATCATCATTGGCCCGGGAACGGAGATCATCGCTGGCGAAGGCATGATTCTTACCGCGGGCGGCATCGATTCCCATATCCATTTCATCTGCCCGCAATTGATAGAGACGGCTTTAGCCTCTGGCATTACTACCATGCTCGGCGGCGGGACCGGACCGGCAGCGGGGACGAACGCTACGACCTGCACGCCCGGCCCCTGGTATTTGCAGCAGATGCTTCGCAGTGCGGAAGCATTTCCGATGAATCTCGGCTTTTTGGGAAAGGGCAATTCCTCTCGACCAGAAGCCTTGGCGGAGCAAATAGAGGCGGGAGCAATTGGCCTCAAACTACATGAAGATTGGGGCACGACGCCCGCGGCCATCGACTGTTGTCTCTCGGTTGCGGATACCTATGACGTGCAAGTAGCAATTCACACCGATACCCTAAACGAAGCCGGTTTCGTAGAGGACACCATTCGCGCGTTTCGCGGGCGCACGATCCATAGTTACCACACCGAGGGGGCTGGGGGCGGTCACGCTCCAGACATCATCAAACTCTGTGGCGAAAAAAATGTCTTGCCCTCCTCCACCAATCCGACGCGACCCTTTACCGTCAATACCGTGGAGGAGCATCTCGACATGCTCATGGTTTGCCACCATCTGGACGCCAGCATTGCCGAGGATTTGGCCTTTGCGGAATCACGGATTCGTCAGGAAACCATTGCCGCCGAGGATATCTTGCATGATTTGGGTGCCATCTCCATGATGGCATCGGATTCGCAGGCCATGGGTCGGGTAGGTGAAGTCATCCTTCGCACCTGGCAAACGGCGCACAAAATGAAGGTGCAGCGTGGTGCCTTACCCGAAGACAGTGCGAGGCACGATAATTTTCGTGCCAAACGGTATGTGGCGAAATATACGATTAATCCGGCGATCACCCACGGAATGGCGCAGGTCATCGGTTCGGTGGAGGTGGGAAAACTGGCCGATCTCGTTTTGTGGAAACCGGCTTTCTTTGGCGTGAAACCCGATCTTGTCCTCAAGGGAGGGATGATCGCCTGGGCACAGATGGGAGACGCCAACGCGAGCATTCCGACCCCGCAGCCAGTGTATGGGCGGCCGATGTATGGGGCATTTGGCGCAGCTCGCAGAGATACTTCGATTACCTTCGTTTCCCAATACGCCTGGGAACATGACATCGCTCACCGCCTCGGCCTGCAGCGGCAGGTTGTCCCTATCGCGAATACGCGCCATCTCGAGAAGAAAGACATGGTCAACAACCACTATCTTCCTCTCATCGACGTTGATCCGCAGAGCTACGCGGTACATGCCGATGGCCAGCTCCTGATTTGCGATCCCGCCGCCGAGCTGCCCTTGGCCCAACGTTATTTTCTGTTTTAGTCATGACGATCCGCATCACCCAGAAACGAAATCCGACGCATCTGCTGGAGGCAGAATCACTACCGGTCCTGCTATTGACCGCGGAGGAGCGGGAAAAGGCACGACAACGACTGCTACTCGGCGATGGGCGTAAGCTTGTTCTGCAGCTACCGCGAGGAAGTGTTCTGGTGCCGGGCGAAATCTTGTGTACCGCGGAAGACGTGCCAGTGGCGGTAATACAAGCGCAAGCGGAGCCGGTATTTACCTTGCGCGCCCAAGACCCCTTTGCTCTGTTGCGAGCGGCCTATCATTTGGGTAACCGGCATGTCGCGATGGAGCTGGCTCGAGACTATCTTCGCATTAAGCCGGATCATGTCTTGGCGCATCTCATCGAGCATCTGGGCGGAGTGGCGTGTGTTGAGGAGATTGCCCCCTTTCTGCCAGACCACGGGGCCTACCGAAACCATCATCACGAACATGCATAGTCTTCGCTCCCTAGGGCGATACCTCCAATTGGGAAGTGCCAATCTCCCCGTAGGCGCGTATTCCTACTCTGAAGGTCTGGAGACATTGGTGCAACAAGGCCATTTGGCGGGAGAATCAGATCTGCGTTGCTGGCTGGAAGAGCAACTGCACTATGGACCAATCCGTGTGGAGGCTACCGTACTTCGGCACATGATCGTTGCTGCGGAACATCATCAGACAGAAGTCCTCGAGTACTGGGATGCCTGGCTGGCCGCCAGCCGGGAAAGCGAGGAATTGGCCCTGCAAAATTCGCAAATGGCGCGTGCGCTCTGGCGTCTCGCGCGGGAATTGGTAGGCAACGAGGCTCTGCTGGGCTTGCTGCGTTCCCCAAGCCAGTATGTAACAGTTCTGGCGCTGCTGAGTGTGGCAGCAGAGTTACCTGCTGCAGAGGCGATTTTTACCCATATTCATTCTTGGCTGGCGAATCTGGTCATTGCTGGCGTGCGCCTGATTCCACTCGGGCAAAGTGCCGGGCAGAAATTGCTTTGGGATCTACAAGAATTGGTAGAGCAGGTCGTGGAGTTTGCGATGTCCGCAGTGGAAGAGGATCTTTACGCTTGTAGCACGGGGCTCGCCTTGGCGAGCGTGCAACATGAAACGCTCTATAGCCGTCTGTATCGTAGTTGAAGGAGAGGAGTGATGGAGGCACTGCGTGTAGGAATTGCTGGGCCGGTGGGTTCCGGAAAGACTGCATTACTGGAAGCACTTTGCAAACGCCTGCGCGACCAGTTCGAGATAGCAGTAGTTACCAACGACATCTATACTCAAGAAGACGCACAATTCTTGCAGCGCGCCCAAGCGCTGTCCGCTGACCGAATCATTGGGGTAGAAACCGGAGGTTGCCCCCACACTGCCATCCGCGAGGATGCCTCCATGAATTTGGCGGCCCTCGAAGATCTCGAGATACGTTTTCCTCTCGTGCAGTTATTATTTGTGGAAAGCGGCGGAGACAATCTTGCCGCAATGTTCAGTCCTGAACTGGTCGACATGACTATCTATGTGATCGATGTTGCGGCCGGGGATAAGATACCCCGTAAAGGCGGGCCGGGGATCACACGTTCGGACTTGTTGGTAATCAACAAGATTGATCTCGCTCCCTACGTTGGCGCTAGCCTAGAGGTGATGGAAAGCGATACGCGACGAATGCGCGGCGATCGCCCCTTTGTGTTTACCAACCTAAAGACGGGAGAAGGGCTGGAAGCTGTGGTTGCACAACTCACCAGCTTTATGACGTGAAAAAAGTGCCAGCCTAACGGGCTGGCACCGAAGCCACTACGAGGATAGATTAGAACCAGAAGCCGGTTTCGAGGATGTCCCGAAGCTGGTCAGGTCGGTTGTCGGCGCCAAATCCAGAGGTGTAATTGGTTAGGCGAACATAGGACAACTCGTCACGAACGAAAAAGTCGCCGTCGGTGTATGTCGGGGTGATCATGACACCCAGAGCACTCGCACCAGGGCCGTATCCGAAACCGTAAGAAAAACTGCCTGCACGCGACGAACTGTTGTGAGTGTAATCTACACCAGCCGCGATTGACCAGTTATCAGTAATATCGTAAGCAGCGTGAATCATTGCGCTGATATTATCCGTGCTCTCGTCGACGCCAAATGCTACGCTCTTTGGCGTGTAAATATACTGAACCTCAGGAACAACAGTAAGGTTACTGCCGGTGTATGCGTAATAAGCACCGTACATCTGACTGTTGTTTAAATCAAGCTCGCCACCAACGTAAGAATTGCTGGAATATCTGGCCGTTGCATTTGCATACCCGGTATGGCCGGCGTTACCCATTCCGTACACCGAAACAGAATTCTCCGAATTGATCGTGTAAGTGACCAAGCCAGAAATCACATTATAACGATTGGTGTAGTACCCATCATTCCACGATACCGAAGCAGAAATGGGTCCAACACTATAATTGACCTGCACCCCACGGCTGACTGTGGTCTGAAGGAACCACGGGAAGCCACCCTCAATATTCATACGTTCGTAGGTGAAGGTGCCCGTATAACCAAGTAGGCTCGGCAGCTTACCTATACTTACGGAAAAATTGCTGAGCGGCGCGATGGTGACGTATGCGTAGGGCAACGCGCCAAAATCGCCAATGGTTGAACTCGTGGAACTGAAAGGTTCTCCCAAGGATGGAAAGTTATACGCCCCGGCGGTGAGGTTGAACTGAATCAAACCGCTATTTTTACTCACTGTGATCAGACCACTGGAGATATCAGCGCCGGCGTTTTTCCCATTGAGCCCACCGCTGGTGCCCGGATTAGTTTGTAAAAAGCCAAAGCCGGAGACGACTCCTTGAACGTTAATTTTCCCGATAGGGCCTGCATCGACCTTGATTGGAGCGGGAATGGAAAACCCAGTTGCGCAAGCAAAACCGGAAAAGCAAATGGTGGACAGCGCACCAAGAACCAACATTTTCATGGGTTGTTTCATGTATATCTCCTTCGGTTAATATTGTTAACGATATAGCAAAGACTATGCCATCTACACCCGCGCCAAACGCGCTAACATCGCGGAGATTTTTCTCAAGCGCGTGCACCGTATGGGGGCGCATAACGCGGCTTTTGACCTATTATCGTGCAACACGAACCCTACTTTGGTGCACGGTCAAGGTGGGCATTTACCCTCTGTGGAAAAGAATCACTGATAAGATACACCTTCTGCTTGTCAGGCACGAAGACTCCGGGAAACGCTGCCGACCCATCATGCTGAGGCACTGATTAGGAAAATGGTAAGCACGATTGAGCCAGCGCCTTCTCTGATGAGCGATAAAACAGGACATGCGGTTTCCTGGCATGGCTCTTGCCTGTACTACTCCCCCGGGAGATCTATAGGGAGAGTATAAGATGAGCACCGCGACAACAAGCGTGAAAAGGAAATTTGGAGGTTGGGTGTCCAACCCCGTTCTTGAGGATTATTCACTTCGCTATGCGCCATCCAGCTACCGGAAATGGTCAGAGTATGCCGTGGCCATGTCGGCGCTGGGAAGTATTGCGTACATGGCGGACCTCGCAATTGGTGGGTCTCTAGCGATACAATATGGTTTCACTAATGCGTTTTGGGGGATATTGACCGCTGCAGTAATAATTTTCTTGACCGGCATCCCAATCGCTTACTACTCCTCAAAATATAACGTTGACGTCGATTTATTGACACGAGGGGCCGGATTTGGTTACTTGGGATCGACGATCACGTCGTTAATATATGCATCGTTTACATTCATATTCTTTGCTTTGGAAGGTTCCGTGATGTCCCAAGCGTTAACCATTTTTTTCGGGATACCACTAGCCCTTTCTTATGTGATAGCATCTTTAATCATCATTCCCCTGGTAGTATTTGGTATGACGGCGCTATCAGTAGTGCAAAAATGGACCAACCCTATTTGGATTGCGTTATTTATTATCCCCATCTGTGCAATCCTGATAAATGACCCGCAGGCGTTTTCAGCGTGGCTCAACTTCGGCGGACGCTCTCCTAGCGGGAGTCATTTTGATCCGCTACTTTGGGGCAGCGCAGCCGGAATTGCTCTTTCCCTAATCGCACAGATCGGCGAACAAGCCGACTACTTGCGGTTTATGCCAGAAAAACGTTCGGGCAAGAAGTGGGTATGGTGGTTTGCAGTTTTGGCGGCGGGCCCCGGCTGGGTTGTACTTGGAGCAACAAAACAATTGATGGGATCATTTCTTTCCTCCATTGCTGTTACGCATGGCGTGCCGATGGCCAACGCCAATGAACCCATTCATATGTATATAACTGGATTTAGTTATGCATTTCCTGGAATTGCCATAGTTTTGGCAGCAATATTCATCTTCATGTCCCAGATCAAGATAAACGTCACAAACGCCTACTCTGGATCATTATCGTGGTCAAACTTTTTTTCGCGGATCACCCATAAGCACCCAGGTCGAGTCATTTATATTTTCCTAAACGTTGGCATAGCATTAGCATTAATGGAGGGCAACATGTTCTCCATTCTTGGGAGCATTCTTGGTTTTTACTCTAATGTCGCTGTAGCGTGGATCGGAGCTGTGGTTGCGGATTTAGTAATTAACAAGCCACTGCTAAAAATTAGTCCTTCCTACGTTGAATTCAAAAGAGCGCATCTTTATAACATAAATCCCGTTGGCTTTGGAGCAATGATTATTGCGTCGATCGTTTCAGTAGCAGCATTCTTCGGTGCATTTGGTGCGTGGGGTGTATCCTTTAGCGCCTTTATCGCACTATTCCTGGCATTTAGTCTATCGCCATTAATCGCTATACTAACGGGAGGGAAATACTACATTGCAAGAGATTCGCACTATCACGCCGGAACGCACCATAGCGTTTTGAACTGCGTAAGTTGTGGCTTTGAATATGAGAAAGAAGATATGGCATGCTGTCCCGCGCACGACGGCCCGATCTGCTCGTTATGCTGTTCGTTAGATAGTAAATGCAACGATTTGTGTAAAGCACACGGAGAGATAAAAAACATTCCAATTAAGTGCGCATAATAGAACGACTCGTGGGTCTATTAGGCCGTCGGCCTAGAGACCCACTAGGTAATATAGTTGGATACCAACGATGCCATGTCGTGAAGGCCTTTTGACCGCAGCCCGGCAATGACACTTTTTTGATTGATTTGCGGTTGATTCTGACTCACCTTCCATTTTCCATAATACCGATTGACAACAATCTCGATTCCGACGATTACGGCTAGCATTCGCTCGATGAATTGCTCTGGAGCGTCGCTTAACCGCCAATCGGAAAAATACTTCTCTTCACTCTCGGCCGTCATGCTCTCAAGATGTGTTCTTAACCACATAGGGTCTTCGATTAGTCGAGCAGTACCAAAAGTATGAACTACGGCGAAGTCCCATGTCGGGACGACCTTGCCATCAGATATTTTGCTTTCGTACCAAGATGGCGTGATGTAAGCCTGCGGACCATGGAATATTGCTAGCACATCAACGTCAGCAGCTAATAGTTTGGTAAGAGGATTGGCGCGTGCAATATGCCCTTGTAAAAGCCCGAAACCTTCCCCAGTGTGGACCAGGTGGAGAGGAATGTGATTTACTTCAAAAGTGCTATCATCTCCCATAGCAATAAATGTGCTCAAAGGATAATCGCGAATGAGTTGGTGCAGATATTGTAGCCTCGTTTCCTCAAACTCACGTTTAATATACATTAAGCATCTCCTATGTCAGAACGCGGCGCGCGGCCCGATCTAGTTGTTCGACAAGAAATAGGCTTTCTTCGTTATTGTAGATTAATAACGGCCTAATCTTTAGGGTATTACCCATCTTTCCACTTGTACTAATCAGAACGCCAAGTTCTTTCATGGCATCAACGATACGAAGAGCTCCCTGCGCATCTGGTAGCCCATCGTCAGAGATAATATCCACCCCCACAGATAATCCGATAATACGAATATCAGAGAGATGGGGGAAACGTTTTGCAACATCTCGAAATCCAGTTTCGATGATTAGGCTCTGCTTCCGCGCATTAGACATTAACTCATTTTCTTCGATTTCATCAAGAACAGCGTGCGCCGCGGCGACAGCGACATTGTTCCCTCCAAATGTATTAAAATAACTGTCAGGTATATAATCATCCAAATAACTCTTCAACAGTAGACCCGCGGTAGGGTATCCGTTGCCCATGGGTTTACCCATGGTAATGATGTCTGGATCTGCATCATGAACTTGAAAACCCCAAAAATGTGTGCCGGAACGACCAAATCCTGGTTGAACTTCATCAGCGATGTAAATGCCACCGTATTCGTGAATCATATCAATTGCCTTGGTCAGGAATCCAAATGGCATAATTGATAAACCGTCACTCGTAAAAAACGAATCAAATATTGCGCCAGCTATACGGTGCCCGTTAGATTCACAAGCATGCAGAGCATCTTCAATTCCTAAAAGAAAATCGTTAGCACCGTCTTGGTGAGAAACGGGCGCAGGCACACGAAGCACCCTCACCCCAAGACGGTCCGCAAGACGTGAGTAGCCAGCCATCGACGTAGTCAAAGATTGCGTCATAGCAGTCAATCCATGATACGCATGGTCCGTAACGATAAAGGTATCGCCTCCGGTAAACTCCATTGCGATGCGTAGTGCAAGATCATTCGCCTCGCTACCACTACACGTGAGGATTCCTCGCCATTCCCCAATCGCATGTTTCGAAGATAACCGTTCTACGAGCCGGCAAAGTTCGTCGTTGACATAGCGCGTGTGCGTGCACAACGTCGCCGACTGCGATCCTATGGCTTCTACTACGCGTGGATTTCCGTGACCAACTGATACCACGTTATTGTATGCATCAAGATAGCGCTTCCCGTCCGCGTCAAATATCCACGGACCTGACGCAGCGCTCGGGACTAATGGTTTGTCGTAGAAGAGTTCATATTTGTGACTTAGAACTGCGCGCCTTCGGCTGACAAACTCGGGACCCGAGCCGCCTGGTATAACGTTGTAGCTATTTAATTTCAACATAAAATCCATCTCCTGTTAGTTCAATTTAGGAGTTTACCGATTCTAATTTTCTCGATCACCTCAAATGAGGCATCGAACCAATCTGGTCCCAACGAAGTTCCATAACTGCTTGACTTATGGGAATGGTACCAAGCCATCAAGTGCACACGTCTCAAACCAATGAAGTATGGTAATAGGTACAGTTCCTCGCGAGTCATTTTCCTTTCATGGCTGTACCCATCTAAAAACCGTGCAACCCATTCCTCCATGTTGGCGTAATGTTCGAGAAAGCTGACAGATGCCGCGATATCGTAAAGATGCCATGAGTAACAGCAGTCATCAAAATCAATTATGGCAATATCGTTGTCTATGACCAATATGTTGGTTGGACGCATGTCCGCGTGAATCAATCCGATATTTCTTGCCTCATCAATGTAGTCGCCGGCACGGGTTTGAAAATCTGCAAGAAAGTTGCAAATTAGTCTCTGCTCAGAAGGAGCTACACTTTTGGAGTCATACCAGCTGCCCCACACTGCATTATCACCTATGATTTGCTCAAGTCCCCAGGTTGGCCGACGTAGGGAGCGGTCTCCTAACACTCTAGCGGATATATTGTGCATATGGCCCATTAGTTCGCCCAGTCGTGCGTATATGGCGGAAAACTCATGTTCTTCGGGGTGGCGGCCATCGACCCACTTGAAAACTGTAATAAGATTCGCCACATCTCCTGGCGAACCGATAACAGAGACATACTTACCATCGTAACGGGGAAGGGGTTTGGCGGTGCGAACACCAGAATCGGAAACTACCTTGACAAACTCCAATTCTGCATGGATTTCCTCCTCGTTATGGTACCCAGGGCGCTGGACGCGCAGAGCGTAATTTCTCGAGCCACAAGATACGCGATAGGTTAGGTTTTCCGAGCTAGTGACAAAGTCAACTTTCGTTATCGTACCACTTAGCTCAGGATAGAGCGTGGATATCAGGTCAATTGAAGAAAATATAGAGTCGTATCCAGCGGACTGCTGTTTGAGGTCCATAATGTTTGATCCCAGCTACCAACACACAATTTGCTAAGCAAATAACGTGCCCGGGTAACTACCAGCGATAGTAATTCAAGGTGAAAATGGTTGACCACCTCGACATCTTACGCGCACTGCTATAGTGCGATTGTCATAGGCGTGCACTTTTCTTACGCAAAATGCACCATATACGTGCATTTAATTACGCCGATTAGGCTACAAGGGCGACGTGCGCTTGGCATGTAACATGCGTATGTTCCCGAGAAGCTGTGAAAGAGGTACGGATCATGGATCAAAGAGTGGTGTTTGTGACGGGAGGTAGTAAAGGTATCGGGTTGGGAATCGCTATGGCGTTTGCGCGAGCGGGTTATGCGGTATCAATTTGCGGTCGAAGTACAGTGGATCTGGATAATGCCGCATCCATTTTCATCGGCGAAAAGTTACCGGAGCCCCTTTGTGTCAAAGTTGATGTCTCTGATGCCAGTTCATGTCAACGCGGCATAGAAACATTGGTAAAGAAATATGGTCGGCTCGACGTTTTGTGCGCCAATGCTGGCATTTTCCCATCCGGAAGTCTTGAGCAAGAAAACCCAAAACTATTTGACCATGTTTTTTCCGTCAATGTTTTTGGAACCATTTGCTCCGTACAGGCAAGCTTGCCGGAGCTGAAAAAAAGCGCATACTGACGTATCATTGTCACCTCGTCAATTACTGGGCCTATCACTGGTTTTCCTGGTTGGTCTTATTACGGCGCCTCGAAAGCAGCACAGCTTGGTTTTGTGCGCACCGCCGCGTTGGAGCTTGCGTCCTACGGGATTACCGTAAATGCAATTCTACCCGGAAATATCTTGACTGAAGGTCTTGCACAGATGGGGTCTGACTATATATCTCTCATGGAGCAGTCGGTGCCGTTGAAGCGTTTGGGGACACCCGCAGATATCGGCGCGCTGGCGGTATTCCTGGCTAGCAGAGAAGCGGGGTTCATTACTGGGCAGGGGATTATAATCGACGGTGGGCAAACGCTGCCCGAAGCCAAACTATGACGTCGGAGGTGAAAAATGGATCGCAAAAAACTGCACTGGAAAGAAAGGCATAAATCTATTTATTACGCTGGTTCAGTCGTGCCTGACTGTAATTTGGTGATGGAGAAAACCGCGTTGCTGATAGTTGACCTTCAAAATGCTTATCTATCGCCCACATTGCTCGATGGGGATTTCTACGATCGTTTGAAGAATCGCGTCATCCCTACTGCAAAAAAGCTCCTTAATTTTTTTCGAGCGAGGTCATTGCCAGTATTCTACGCAAGAATTGCCTGTTTGACATTGGATGGACGAGATCGCTCCCTAAGTCAAAAACGCCCCGGCTTTAATGACATTATTCTTTATCATGCCAGCGTTGAATCGCAAATAGTTGAGGAGTTATCGCCTCTTCCCGGAGAAGTTGTTGTTACCAAAACAACTGATTCGGCGCTGACCGGAACCAATTTAGCGCTGATACTCAGAAATATGGCAATCGAACATGTAGTAGTTTGTGGGATATTCACTGATCAGTGTATTTCGTCAACGGTGCGCAGTCTGGCTGATGAGAGCTTTAATGTTGTGCTGATAGAGGATGGCTGCACGGCAGCAACTGAGCAATTGCATGATCACGAACTCACGGTTATCAATAACATATATTGTCAAGTTATGTATTTTGATGAATTCGAATTAGTTTTAGCCGAGCGCCATAGCTGAATATCGCAATCGCTAGGCCCTGTATTTAAATGCGCTTAAGTCCATACCTGGCGATTTCCCCATAATTAGACTAGCCGTAATCCCGCCAACTGCGGGAGCGAGACCGAATCCGTGACCAGAGAATCCACTCGCTAAGAATAGACCAGATATTGGTAGCGCAGATGTTGTCGGCAAAGAGGTCGGTGTTACGTCTATTACCCCTGACCATGCATCCGTAACTCTCGATCCGTTGAACTCCGGAAAGGCACTGACGACGTTATAAAGCGCTTTGGTTGCCATATTTCGTATTGGATCGGCGCCGTTGATTCTGACCTTTTCAAAAATGGTTATATCGTCATTTGTCCAACGTTTCCTATGCCCCATACTTTCAATGAAGTATCGACCGAGTCGGAGACGTACGTCGCCCCGTGAAGCACGTAATGCCTGCAGGAACTCCTTGGCTAGCAATAAACTATCTACAGTCACATTTGCCATATTCATATTTCTAACAGCAATACTATACCCCCCATAACGTCGTTTGCGAAACGCAAAATCGGTCCCTCCGACGGATACATCGATCGAAGTTGTCGTGGCATCGATTCGCGCGACAGTTGCAGTTACGGATAACTGCTCAAAGTTTATTCCGAGATTCCGAAGGAACATGCGCGACCACATCCCCGCGGTTACAAGCGCAGCTTCGCATCGAATGTGCCCGCGTTCGGTGACTACAGCGCTGACTTCCCCTGCCGATGTCTCAACTCCGCGCACAGCACAACGGGTTAGTAAAGATGCTCCTTTCCGTCTCGCTGCCTCCGCCACCGCCGCGGTAACGACGGAAGGCTCAGCACGCCCGTCATGGGCAGTGTACAATCCACCCAAAAAATTTTTACTAGCACCTGGCAGCATAGCTGAGACGTCTTTCGGGCCAAGCAGCTTTGTCTCCAGCCCGGCCCCCGCCACTCTCGCCAACCAGCCTTCATACTTAGCCATTTCCCTTCGAGAGGATGCTAGATAATAAATTCCGCACTCTTGATAGCCTATATCTTCGCCGATGCGCGTGGCCAATGTTCGCCACATGTCGCGGGCAATCATTGCGAGCGGTAGTTCGACAGGATCTCGGCCCTGACGGCGAACCCATCCCCAGTTTCGCGTTGATTGTTCGGCCCCTATATCCCCTTTCTCGCATAGTGCGACTCTTAGTCCCCGTTCCGTCAGCTCCAATGCGGAGGTGGCGCCTATAATTCCTCCGCCGATAATTACCACATCTACTTTTTCTGGCAGGCTCTCATCTCCAATCCCGCGTGTGCGCCAATGAGTCCTCCAACGACAATACAGCCACCCTTCATTGCCACTCCAGTCCGTGGTCCTGCATCTCGTTTTATGTGGATCAGTCCACCGAGCATCGCAGCGCCGGCCGACGTACCGGCATAGCCGCCCACGGTAACGTGGCCAGAGCTCATGCATTCACCTACACCCCAGCTGACATCTCCGGTAACCGTCACAGTCGCCCGAGTATTAAGCCCCGCACAATAATATCCGGCAGATCCTTCGATACAGAGCTCAAGATTTGGCGGCAGTCCGATACCAATATTGTGGCGCGACATCGGATTGACCAGACGTAGATATGGGTGAAAATTAGCAAGCTCCTGAATCTCTTTATTCAGTCCCTTGGTTGTCAATTCACTAGCATCTAGCGTATACAAACTGTTCATGCCACCTGTACTCCACTATCCCAGCTTGCTGTTTCCGCTGGTCCTTCATAATTGACGATTTTAATCTCGTCAGGAAAGATGCGACGCAGCGCTTGCGCCTCCGTAGCTGCGCAGAGCGTCCCATCGTCCTGTACGGTAGCTAATGGCTTGATAGCATATCTATCTTTGGCAAGACCAATGGAATTCTGATCGGAGATGAGATAGGTAAAAACACCATCAAGTTTTTCGATGGAATCAGTAAGCGCTTCCCGCATCGACTTGCCTTTGCTCATTTCATGAGACACCCACACCGCTATCAATTCAGAATCGTTTTGAGTGAGAAATCAGACGAGCTCTTATGAGCGACCTCTGAAATACATGACAGCCTCTGTTACGCCCTAGAATAGGGACCCAAGATCGTGCAGGTGCACTAGCACAGTGCATCATCAGTCTGGCAAGCCAGCCTGTTGCCACCCCTTTCCTCCTGGAAATTGGGGTACACCAAGCCTGTTGCTGCAGGCCAAGGACCCGGTCGCTATCGTAACAAGTAGGTCTATGAAGAAATTCTCCCCTCATCGGGCTAACAAAACTGTCTCGCCAATCAGGAGCGGTTCGTGCACGCCCTCGCGTAGGGACGTTCGTATACTCGCACCCCCTCAAGGACTTGCTGAGCGAAGCGGGGTTTGCCCATGCACCTGTGCCGTGCTGCAGATCTTTCGGGTCTGCCCTTCCGGCTCAGAAGCGGCATGGTATTTGCTGGGGGTGGGCGCGACGCAATCAAACACCGCCACAGGTAGGCTGGGAGTGCGTTTATCGTTTCTTTTTGTTTCGGGGAAAAGTAGATGAAACGAGAACCACTGGTGTTTGCCGGTGTTTGCGACTGGTCAGGTCTGGTCCGTGGGAAGGCTTTTCCCGTTGCTGATCTTGCGAGTCGGCTCAAAAAGGGCGTGGGATTAACGCACTCCAATATAATGATGTCGTGCTTCGGACCAATCTTTACGACCCCGTTTGGCACGGAAGGTGATCTGATAATAAGACCAGATCCCCAGGCATATGTTGAGGTCGTGTTCGAGGATGATATCACAGAACGTTTTTACCTCAGCGACATCACCAACACCGACGGCACACCATGGGATTTTTGTCCTCGAACATTTCTCAAACGGGCTCTTGACAGGCTTGAGGGGAGGTTCGGTCTGCACCTTTTGGCGAGTTTTGAGCAAGAATTCGTGCTGAGCAATGTCGAGCAGCGCCCCGGCGCGACATATGCTCTTGACGCCTTCCGGCGGCAAGGTGCGTTTGGCGAGAAATTATTGGGAGCCATGCGCCTCGCGGGCTTTGCGCCAGACAGCTTTCTGCCTGAATATGGTCCAGGACAGTATGAGGCTACGTTGCATCCTGAAGAGGGTTTGCGTTCAGCAGACGCCGCCGTGGTGTTACGTGAGATGGCACGTGCGCTTGCTTGGCGCAGTGGGGGACGGGCAATTTTCGCGCCAATGCTCACGCCGGATGGTATTGGTAATGGCACGCATATTCACATGAGTCTATGGCGTGGTGATGTACCAGTAACGCACGACCCCGCCGGGTTCTTGGGCCTTGGTCGTGAAGCATCGGCATTTTTTGCGGGTATTTTGGATCATATGAGTGCAGTCACGGCATTTACGGCTCCATCTGTGGCATCGTATTACCGTTTGACGCCAAATCGGTGGGCTCCCGTGCACGCGAATATTCGCTCGCAGGATCGCGGCGCTGCGCTCCGCGTCGCACCTATTTTTTCGACCTCCGAGGAAACGCCAGCGGCGCAGTTCAACGTCGAGTTTCGAGTCGCGGATGCTTCCGCGTCTCCCTACTTGGCCCTTGGATCGCTAGTTTGGGCTGGTCTCGAGGGCTTAGAGCGCGGCTTGTCGTTGCAGGCGTCCCCGGATGAAAGTCAAATATTGCCCCGCTCCCTGATGGATGCTACCGCTGCCTTGCAGGCTGATGCCGCCGCGTCGTCATGGTGGTCTGAAGATGCGATGAATTCTTATATTGCCTTTAAAAATGCAGAAATAGCCGCACTCGAAAACCTGGATGAAGAGGGAATATGCAAGCGTTATTCCGAAGTATATTGACTAGGTACAGTTCATGCTTTTGTCGGATGATGATTGTCCAGTGGTACGAAGAATAACTGGGACGCCGGGCTCGATGTTTGTTCTGATTGCTGACCATGCGGGCAATGCCATCCCTGCTTCGTTGGCAGGACTGGGCATCAGCGCCGAAGATAGACGTCGACACATTGCCTGGGATATTGGAATCGCCGGTGTTACCGAGAGGCTGTCCAGATTGTTGGGTGCACCGGCGTATATGCAAAATTACTCTCGCTTGGTAATTGATTGCAACCGAAATCCTTTGTGGGATAGCGCTATACCAGTTGTATCGGAGAAAACATTCATTCCAGGGAATAGCAGCCTTAGTGATATAGAAAGAGGGGAGAGATATGCGCAAATATTTTTCCCCTATCATACAGCTATCTCCATTGAGCTAGACAAGCGTATGGCCGCGCGCCAGTCAACAATTCTCGTATCTCTGCATAGCTTTACGCCACAGTATATGGGTGCTGATCGCGCCATGCATGTTTCAACGCTCTATAACAAGAATTCTCGATGTTCGAAACGGTTGGCAACTTTGCTACGCGATCAAAAGGGCTTTATCGTAGCGGAGAATGAGCCATACCGCGTGAGCGATGCCTCGGATTTTAGTATTCCCGTACATGCAGAACACCGCGGACTAGATTATGTCGCCATTGAAATTCGGCAGGATCTGTTAATGAGCGAATCCGGGCAGGAGGAGTGGGCCGTGAGATTGGCCGCACTGCTGCCATTAGTTGCTAATGATTTGAGTTGAGTAGAGGCTATATGAAAGATTTTGGCATATCGCGCGATGTCCCCATAGAAATAGAATCTACTGCACTGTTATTTGTTGATGTTCAAAAATATTCCGCTCTGGACGGTGGGGCGTATGGCGACTTGAGCATACGAGAGCGTAACGAGCTATACGGCTATTTTTTTGAAGAAATGCGCGGCCGTGCGTTGCCCAACATGAAACGACTGCTACAGTCGTGTCGCACTGCCAAAATTGAAGTGATGTATACGGTAATTGAAAGTCTGACACTGGATGGACGCGATATGGGGTTGGATTACAAAATTTCTGGATTGTTCTGCCCCAAAGGATCGCGCGATGCACAGGTACTTGATGAGATTTCCCCTTTGCAAGATGAAATCGTCATTCCAAAAACTTCATCCTCGCCGTTTATTTCTACCAATATCCACTACGTTCTTGGCAACTTGGGCGTTAAATATCTCATCGTAGCTGGTGTTCTTACCGACCAGTGTATTGATTCCACCGTGCGCGACGCCTGTGATTATGGATATCTCGTGACCCTGGTAACAGATGCGTGCGCAACACACTCGATTGAGCGTCATCAATCTTCTTTGAAAAACAATAGGGGTTACTGTCGCCAAATCACAACGGATGAGTTACTGTTGGAGATCGAGGCGGTTCGAAATAAAACGGTCGGAAATGATGACGAAAAAAAGCGCCAGTTAATAATTTTTTATGAAAGGCATCAGTTTTCTTTTTCTCCATAGATTATGATTGACAGAAAGTGAATAGGAAGCTGCAGTATGCGTTCCGGCCCGTGCGGTATGTCGCCACGAAAGGTGAGGGCATCTCCGGGCTCCAAGAGGTAGGTGTGGTTACCATGTCGATATTCTATAACGCCTTCTAGCATGTAAATGAACTCGGTGCCTGGATGCTGAAAGGTGGGAAATACCTCGGCGTCATCATCCATACTGATCAAAAATGGTTCAAAACGCTTTCCCGGTCCTTGGTCATAGGCCAATAAGTGGTAGGTATGCCCGCGTTTGGTACCGCGTCGCACCACTTCCATGCCTTCACCTTTCTTTACCATCTGTGCACTGCCTTCAGGCACGTCGTAGTTGCGAAACAGGGCGGATAGGGAGACGCCCAAGGCTTTGCAAAGACGGGATAGAGTGTCCAGGCTCATGGCGGTCTGTGCGTTTTCGATTTTCGAAAGCATGCCTTTGCTGATCCCCGTCAAATCCGCGACATCGGCGATGGTGAGGTCCTGGCGGTTCCGAAGTTCGCGGATGGTGTTTCCGATATACCTTTCGAGGTCACTGCCGAGTTCCATGCTGGCCATCGCGGGGGCTCCTTGCTGTGTTTCTGATCAGGAAATATAGTTGACATGAGATAAACAGGTCATTCATCATGCTACCACAGTCGATGATGTGCTGAGGATACGGATCCCATGCCTTTCGCGCCCCACTATACCCTGACGCTATCTTGTCCCGATCGTATTGGCATCGTCGCGCGGGTGGCGGGATTCCTTGCCGAACACGGCGGCTGGATCGTCGAAGCCAGCCACCATGCGGATCCCGTTAGCAAGCGATTTTTCCTGCGGCAGCAGATCCGGACCGATTCTCTTCCCTTCGACGTGGAGACGTTTCGCGCACGTTTTGCTGCCCTGGCGCAGGACTTTGCGATGCAGTGGTCGATTACCGATTCGCGTCTCCGAAAGCGCGTGGTGATTCTCGTTTCCCAGCAGGGACACTGCCTTTACGATCTGCTGGGCCGTTGGCGTACGGGTGAACTCGCTATCGATATTCCAGCGGTCATTTCTAACCATGAGACTTTTCGGGAATTTGTCGAGTGGCACGGGATCCCCTATCACTACCTACCCGTCACATCAACAAACAAGCGAGAGGCCTTTGCGGCCATTGCCGATCTATTCGACGAGGTTCGTGGGGATGTCATGGTTCTCGCGCGCTACATGCAGATCCTCGATGCCGAGATGTGTGCGCGATATCGCGGACGCATCATCAATATTCACCATAGTTTTCTACCGGGATTCGTCGGTACAAAACCGTATCATCAGGCGTATGCCCGCGGGGTGAAATTGGTGGGAGCGACCTGCCACTACGTTACGGAGGAGTTGGATCAGGGGCCCATCATTGAGCAAGACGTGCTGCGGGTAGATCACGGCGATACTCCGGAGGAGCTCATTCGGTCCGGGCGCGATGTAGAAAAAACCGTTCTGGCCCGGGGATTGCGCTACCACCTGGAAGATCGGGTGCTGCTCAACGGTCAGCGAACCGTAGTTTTTCGATAGGGGGAACCATGCCGTTACGTCTATTGCGCTTTGCGGCCGCGAAAACCCACCCAGAGCCGCGGATGTTTCGACCACCAGAGCGCCTGCAGAATCACTACGATGTTGTCATCATCGGTGCTGGGGGACATGGGCTGGCCGCTGCTTACTACCTGGCGCGCGATTATGGCATCCACAAGGTTTGTGTGTTGGAGAAAGGCTACATTGGCGGTGGCAATACGGGACGCAATACCACGATTGTGCGCTCCAATTACCTCACCCCAGAGGGGGTACAGTTTTACGACGCCTCCATACACTTGTGGGAAGATCTTTCGGAGGAATTCGATCTGAATTTATTTTATTCCACACGCGGTCACTTTACCTTGGCACACAGTGACTCGGCCATGCGCACGATGCGGTGGCGGGCGGAGGTAAACAAGCATTATGGGATTGCCTCGGAGGTGGTGGATGCGGATGTTGTCCATCGTGCCTTGCCCATGATGGACATCAGCTGTGGCGGTCACGCACCAGTGCTCGGAGCCCTGTACCATGCCCCCGGGGCGATCGTTCGGCATGATGCGGTGGCTTGGGGATACGGGCGGGGTGCCGACCTCCGGGGAGTGGAAATTCATCAGAGGACCGCGGTAACCGGGATTCAGGTTAAAGCGGGGAAGGCGGTCGCTGTCGAGACCACAAAGGGTGTCATCCACACCGACTGTGTCTTGTCGGCAGTGGCCGGCTCTAGCCCGGAAATTCTGCAGATGGTTGGTTTGGATTCGCCTCTCTACGTGCATCCCTTGCAGGCGATGGTGAGTGAGCCCACCAAGCCGTGGTTGGATCCGATCATCGTATCCGGAAGTTTACATGTTTATGTCAGCCAATCGGCGCGGGGAGAGCTGGTGATGGGTGCTTCCCTCGACCCTTATGAACTGCATTCCACCCGCTCCACCCTCGATTTTACTGAAGGTCTTGCGGCACACATTCTTGATCTCTTTCCCTTCTTGTCAGAACTCAAGGTGGTTCGACAATGGGCCGGTATGGCAGACATGACGCCCGACTACGCCCCGATCATGGGCAAAACTCCGGTGGAAGGCTTCTATCTGGATGCCGGTTGGGGTACCTGGGGATTCAAGGCAACTCCCATTGCGGGTAAGACGATGGCTGCGACTATCGCGGAAGGTAAGCCGCATCCCTTGATCACAGGGTTTTCTCTAGATCGCTTTCGGGAATTCTCGCTGACCGGCGAGCGCGGCGCCGCTGCTGTTGGGCACTAAAGGAAAAGCTGCATGAAACAACTGCCCTGCCCAATTTGTAGCACCCGAAACCTCTCGGAATTCCTCTACTATGGTGTGCGGCGTGACATGCCCGATCCAAACACCTGCACGGATGCCCAATGGACAGACTACCTCTTCAATCGCGCCGGGTCTGCAGGGGTGAAACAAGAGTGGTGGTGCCATTTGCCGTGCAATACCTGGTTTTTATTGGAACGCGACACACGCACCGATGAGATTCTCGGTCTCGCTGCTTCTGTGGAGGAGCGGAAATGAGCGGTTTTCGGCTACCCCCGGTTGCAGGCGAATGGATTGACCGTAGTCGCCCCCTGCGATTCGTGTTCGAGGGTAAACCCTGCACCGGGTTTTCTGGAGATACGGTGTCCAGTGCCCTCTGGGCGGCAGGCCAACAGGTACTTGGAAGGAGCTTCAAGTATCACCGACCGCGAGGAATCTTGTCGTTTGCGAATCACGACGTAAACGTGTTGCTGCAGAGCGAAGACGATCCCCATCTGCGTGCAGATGTCGTTCCCTTACAGGAGGGAATGCAGCTACGTGCGGTGAACCATCTGGGCAGCTTGGCCCAGGATCCCATGGCGATATTGGATCGGCTGTCTCCTGTTCTGCCCGTGGGTTTCTACTACAAGGCATTTTATCAAAAAAATACCTTTCCTCTTTGGGAAAAGCTGTTTCGTCGGGTCGCGGGATTAGGTGTCGTAGATTTCACGGCCCCGCGGCGTAGCACCCCCAAGGACTATGATTTTTGCGACGTCGCCATCGTAGGTGCGGGTCCATCTGGTTTGGCGGCAGCCTGGGCGGCGGCCGAGCAGGGAGCACAAGTCTTGTTGATCGACGAGAATCCTCGACCGGGCGGCTCAGCGCAGTATCAGCGGGGGGGCTCTCAGGATGATTACAGGGTCCTGCAGGCCTGGCTGCAACGAGTGACGGAACACCCGAATATTCGCCTGCGGATGCAGACGACAGTAGCTGGCTATTATGCCGACCACTGGCTAGCTTTGGTGGACATGGAGCAAATGACGAAACTGCGCGCACGCGCGGTGATCATTGCGACTGGCTGTATCGAGCAGCCAGCCGTTTTCCGGAACAACGACTTGCCTGGGGTAATGTTGGGCTCGGCAGCACAGCGGCTGCTTTATCGCCACGCGGTGGCTGCGGGTAGGGCACCATTGATTTTCGCCGGAAACGACGACGCTTACCGTTTGGCAGAAGATTTGCTGGCTCACGACATCCCTCCCATGGCAATCGTGGATCTGCGTAGCCCAGAGATGGTGAAGGAAGAGATCCAGTGCCGACTGAGAAAGAGGGGAGTCAACTTACTGTACCGATACGCAGTGGTCGAGGCGCTGTCGGGGGTTGGCAAGAATGTGGTCACCGGCGCACGGATCGCTCCTTGGAACAACGGGGAAGTCGATTGGTCGACCAGCCAGGCCATCTCCTGTGACAGCATTCTCGTCAGTGTCGGCTGGGCGCCCGCTGCCAACCTGCTCTACCAGGCAGGGGCACGCATGCGCTACGCCACCCACGTCGAACAATTTGTTCCCGAGGTTTTGCCCGACGGAATCTTTGCCTGCGGCCGCGTAACAGGCGTGTTCACTGCTGCCAACCAATACCTGGATGGACTGCGTGCGGGTGAGGAGGCAGCGGCATTTCTTGGTCACGGCACGGTATCTAGGCAAAGCACGCCCGCAGAAACCCATTCCCCCACCGTTCCCTGGCCAATCGTGGAACACCCCGAGGGCAAGAATTTCGTCGATTTCGACGAGGATATTCAGCTGAAAGACTACATAAACGCCGCTCAGGAGGGATTCGACAACATTGAGCTGATGAAGCGATTCACCACCAATGGCATGGGACCCAGCCAAGGAAAGCATTCCAACATGAATGCGCTGCGAATCCTCGGACGCCTGCAAGGGATGTCGCCTGAGGCCGTGGGAACCACCACGGCGCGGCCGTTTTATCACCCCGTTCCCCTCTCCATTCTTGCTGGACGCGGTTTTCACCCCTATCGCCACACGGCACTACATGCGGCGCATCTGGCTACCGGCGGACAGATGCTGCGTATGGGCGAATGGGTACGTCCCGAGTTTTATCGTGAAGACAAGCAACAAGATCGCCTGTCGTGTATCTGGTCGGAGGTGCTAAGCGTCCGCAATGGGGTAGGACTGATCGATGTCAGCACCTTGGGCAAAATCGAGATCCACGGTCCGCAAGCGGCAGAATTCTTGGAGAGAGTGTATATCTCCCGCTACGCCAAGCTCAAAATCGGGCTGACGCGCTACGGCGTCATGTGTGACGAGCAGGGTGTGGTGATTGATGATGGCGTAGTCGGTCGTCTGGCGCCGGATCATTTCTATGTCACAACCACTTCTTCCGGAGCCAGCACGGTTTATCGGGACTGGAGTCGCTGGAATACCTGGTGGGGTTTGGACTGCACCTCCGTCAACCTGACCGGCACCTTTGCGGCAATGAATCTTGCTGGCCCAAAGTCGCGGGAGGTTTTGGAGCAGATCACCAATTTGGATTTGCGCAGCGAATCCTTTCCCTATCTCGGGATTCGGGAAGGTACGATAGCTGGCGCACCGGCGCGTGTGTTGCGCGTCGGTTTTGTGGGGGAGTGGGGATACGAGATCCACGTACCGGCCAGCTATGCAGAAGGCGTATGGAATGCCCTACTCAGCGCTGGAGCATCCGCGGGAATACGACCCTTCGGGGTCGAGGCGCAACGGATTATGCGCCTGGAGAAGGGCCACATTCTCCTGGGTCAGGATAGCGACGGTCTCACCCATCCCTACGAATTGGGCCTGGATTGGGCAGTCAAAATGGACAAAACATTTTTTATCGGGCAGCGCAGTTTGCAGATTTTGCAGCGTCACCCGAAGCAGCGTCGTCTCTGTGGGTTCCGCTTGCGCAGGGAGTACGAACAAACCCCGCCCCTCGAAAATCATCTCGTGATTGCCGAAGACCATATAGTGGGCCGGGTGACGAGCATCGCTTTCAGCCCGACGCTCGATGCTTACATCGGTCTGGCCCTGGTAGAACGGGACTTCGTCACCAACAGCAAGCTATTGCCCATCCGCTTGAGCAACGGTGAATTGGTGTATGCCGATATTGTCGATCTTCCGTTTTATGATCCCGAGCAACGCCGACAGCAGGAGGCATCCAACAAATGACCATGCCCGAGCGACAAACCTTCCTGCACAATTGGTCGACACCACTCCTGCGCGTGGTCGATCGTTCCCGTCAGCCGCGTTGGGGTTGCAAGGGCCCAGCGGCGGCCTCTTGGCTGCAGGGCCAAGGCATCCCGATCCCACCTGGCTCAAACAGCTGGATCCGGGATGGGGCATGGGCGGTATACCGATTGGGGCGTAGCGAATTTCTATTAGAAGCAGAGGAATTCTGCATCCAATCTCTACGCCAGAGTATCCGACAAGACAGCGTATATCCCGTCTGGCACGATGGTGCGGCGCTGCTTCTGGAAGGTCGAGGCGTGCCCAGTCTGTTGCGCCAAATCTGCAGTGTTGATTTTACCGCCCTCGCCCTCGATACGCGACCGGTGGTTCTCACCAGCATGATGGGGGTATCGGTCATTGCCGTACCAGAGGCCGATCTACAAAAGATATCCCTTTGGTTCGATGGCAGTTACAGCCATTATTTTCAAGAAATGCTCGAGAAGATCGTGCCCGATCTTTCCCTATCGGATTTCCATGTACTGCGGGGGTTGTGATGATGACACTGGAAGAAGCAGAGGTCTTTCTGAGAGAGAACGACATTCAGTATGTCTTGGCGCAGTTTGTGGATATCCATGGTGCCGCAAAAACCAAATCGGTACCGGTGAAACATTTTGCGAGCATTCTCCAAGAAGGTGCGGGATTTGCCGGCTTTGCCGTCTGGGGGTTGGGTATAGAACCCCACGGCCCAGATTTCATGGCGGTGGGGGATCTCGCCACGCTGTCTCTGGTGCCGTGGCAACCGGGGTATGCGCGAATCGTATGTGATGGCCATGTGCGAGCTGAGCCTTGGCCATATGATACGCGGGTCACTTTAAAAAAGCAGATACAGCGCTTGAATGAGCGCGGGTGGACGCTGTTCACTGGCCTGGAACCAGAATTTTCGTTACTCCAACGGGATAGCCAGGGAGAGATCCAGCCCTGCGATGCCAGCGACACGCTCTCCAAGCCCTGTTATGACTACAAGGGGCTCTCCCGCTCGCGCGTGTTCTTAGAAAAATTGGTAAGCAGTCTGCTTGCGAGTGACATTGACGTGTACCAGATTGATCATGAGGATGCGAACGGCCAGTTCGAGGTGAACTACACCTACAGTGATTGCTTGCGCTCCTGTGATCAGTTCATTTTCTTCAAGATGGCCGCTGCGGAAATTGCCAGTGATATGGGCCTGATCTGCTCCTTCATGCCCAAACCATTTGCCAATCGCCCGGGCAACGGCATGCATATGCACCTCTCCATTGGGGATGCGCATGGCACGAATCTGTTTGCCGATAGCAATGACACGCAAGGCTTGGGACTCTCCACACTCGCCTATCATTTTCTTGGCGGGCTGCTGGCCCACGCCCCCGCACTTGCAGCCATTTGTGCGCCCACGGTGAACTCGTACAAACGACTCGTCGTCGGTCGTTCCCTGACGGGAGCCACTTGGGCCCCCGCGTACATCAGCTATGGCGACAACAATCGCTCCTCCATGATTCGTATCCCGGGAGGACGCCTGGAACTGCGTTTGCCCGATGGTTCTAGCAATCCATACCTTGCCACCGCTGCCGTCATCGCCGCAGGTTTGGATGGGGTAGATCGCAAGCTCAGCCCTGGGGCACCCATCAACGCAAATTTGTATGACTGGTCCAGCGACGCACTGAAAGAGGCAGGGGTTGAAATTCTCCCCCAGAATCTGCACGAAGCCATACGAGCGTTGGAGGCGGATGAGCTGCTGCGGGGTGCCCTCGGCCCCGTGGTAGGGGAATTTTTACGCCTCAAACAGATGGAGTGGGTAGAGTACATGCGCCACGTCTCGGATTGGGAATTGCGAAGCTATTTGGAGTTTTTTTAGGCAGCTCTCGCATCGGATCGGGAAACGGCAGAGGAGAACGCGTCATGTGTGGGATCATCGGCTTGCTGATCAAAAAAGAGGCACTACGCCCCCAGCTCGGGGCGTGGATGCAGCCTATGCTGCTCGGGATGACAGAGCGGGGACCCGACTCCGCAGGATTGGCAGCATTTTCTGATGACCCGCCCACCGGGCAGTACAAACTGAGTTTGTATGCTGAAACCCGAGCTGGCGATCCATGGCCAATGTTTCGTCACCGTCTCGAAGAGTTTTTGCAACATCCGGTAGAACTGGATACGCGCGCGAACCATGCGATTTTGCTCGCCGAGATCGATCCGAACGCGATCAAAAAATGGCTGCGTAACACCGCTCCGGATATCCATCTCCTCGCCATCGGTCGTCACATGACCGTATACAAGGATGTCGGGCGTCCCACCGAGGTATCCTCCCGCTACGCACTGGAAAGCCTGCAAGGAAGTCATCTGGTGGGGCATACGCGAATGGCCACTGAATCGGCAGTGACGCCAGAGCGTGCGCATCCATTCACCGCGGGAACGGACTTCTGCTTGGTGCACAACGGCTCCTTGTCTAACCCCTATAGTGTTCGCCGCAAATTGGAAGCGGAAGGAATCGAGTTTGCGACAGATAACGACACCGAGGCCGCTTGTCGTTTTTTGGAATGGCGTCTGCGCGAGGGAGACAGCCTCGAAGACGCGATAGAACAGAGTTTCTCGGCGCTTGATGGTTTTTTTACTTTTTTGATGGGCACGGCAGAGCAGTTGGCGTTGGTGCGGGACCCCTTCGCATGTAAACCGGCAGTGGTTGCGGAAACGAGTGATTACGTCGCCATCGCCTCGGAGTTCCATGCCTTGGCACATTTACCAGGGATCCAGCACGCACATATTTTCGAACCCGCCCCGGAGGAGATATACGTATGGAACGTCTAACATTCGACCTACATGCCAGCTCCGTCCGGGAGATCAATCAGTTCTTGCACCAAGCGGTTCCAGAGCCTGGCGCCGATCTCGTCACCATCGAACATCCGGACGGTGCCCATAACCTTGCAGTAGGCCTAAATGCGCCCTGGCAAGTGCGCATTGGCGGCCACGTTGGCTACTATGCCGCCGGTATGAATCAAGAAGCGACGATAACGATTGCCGGAAACGCCGGCACTGGCCTCGCAGAAAACATGATGAGTGGACGGGTGCACGTGCGTGGCTTCGCTTCCAATTCCGCGGGCGCTTCGGCGCACGGTGGCTTGCTCGTTATCGATGGTGACGCGGGACTCCGTTGCGGTATCTCCTTGAAGGGGGCAGACATCGTCGTCGGGGGCTCCGTCGGCAGTTTCAGCGCATTCATGGCACAAGCGGGCCGCATGGTCATTTGTGGAAATGCCGGTGACGCTCTCGGCGACTCCCTCTATGAGGCGGTGATCTACCTCCGCGGAAAAGTGGCATCTTTGGGTGCCGATGCGCAGGAAGAGAAAATGCAGGAGGCTGATTATGAGGCCGTGGAAACCTTGCTCCGTGCAGCAGGTAGCGACTACCGTCATCATGACCCACGACAATTCCGGCGCATAGCCTCTGCCCGCAAATTGTATCATTGGAATGCCGATGCTCGGCACAGTTACTGAGGAGAAGTCATCATGCCGCCCATTGATCCAGCAATTCCTCCACAAGAAATGTCTGCAAGTTATGACCCCGCCATCCTCAGTTACATTCAACGCGCGGCGGCTGACGGGCTCTATGAAATCCGTGGGCTAGGTGCCAAACGCAAGATACCCCACTTCGACGACTTATTACTCCTGGGTGCTTCCATGTCCCGATACCCTCTCGAGGGGTACCGGGAGAAATGTGCAACGCAGACCATTCTTGGGACACGCTACGCCAAAAAACCGATCATGCTCGATATGCCCATAACCATTGCGGGGATGAGTTTTGGCGCGCTTTCGGCCTCGGTCAAAGAAGCCCTGGGCCGAGCCGCTTCCGCCCTCGGCACGTCAACAACGACGGGTGATGGGGGCATGACGGAGGAAGAGCGTGCAACGTCCAAGATCCTCGTGTATCAATGTTTGCCTTCTCGTTATGGCTTTTGTCCCGATGATCTGCGCCGCGCCGACGCCATCGAGGTGGTGATTGGCCAGGGCGCCAAACCTGGCGGCGGTGGAATGTTGTTGGGGCAAAAGATCAATCCACGGGTTGCCGCTATGCGCACCCTTCCTGCGGGAATCGATCAGCGCTCGGCGTGTCGCCATCCCGACTGGACTGGCCCCGATGACCTGACGATCAAGATTCAGGAACTGCGCGAGATTACCGACTGGGAAAAGCCCATTTACGTGAAGATCGGCGCCTCTCGTACCTACCATGATGTGAAATTGGCAGTGCACGCAGGCGCCGATGTGATTGTGCTCGATGGAATGCAAGGAGGCACCGCGGCAACCCAGCAGGTTTTCATTGAGCACGTCGGCATCCCCACCCTAGCTGCCTTGCGCCAAGCCGTGCAAGCGCTCGAAGAAATGAAGATGAAAGACACCGTACAACTGGTCATTTCCGGAGGGATCCGCACGGGGGCCGATGTCGCCAAAGCGCTGGCCATGGGCGCGGATGCCGTGTCCATCGGGCAAGGCGTGCTCATGGCCATGGGCTGCAATGCATCAACATGGACGACACCATCGGGGGAGCCTGTTGACGCAACAGGTGACTACCAAACCCTGGGGGCAAGCCCAGGGACTTGCCATCATTGTCATACGGGCCACTGCCCCGTAGGAATCACCACCCAGGACGATGTGCTGGAAAAGCGGCTATCACCGAGTTGGGCCGCGCATCGGGTCCAAAATTATCTGCAGACACTGAACATGGAGCTGACCACTCTCGCTCGCGCATGCGGAAAAAACAATGTGCATCACCTGGAACGGGAGGACCTTGTAGCTCTCACCGTAGAAGCAGCGGCTATGGCCGGAGTCCCCCTTGCGGGTACGGATTGGGTGCCCGGTTCAAGCACTGGCCGCTAACCAAATTAGTGCGAAAAAGAGATTATGCACCATCGCGATGCGAACGATGCTCGCTAATGAAACACTCTCCAGTTGAACAGCCCACAATGATCGTGTTTCTCAACTTTTTTTCATGGCATGATAATTGCTGTTGAAAGGCCGGAGGCGTGCGTACCAAGGCAACATGGAATGACCCCACGCCTGGGATTGCTGCCGATCCTTTCTGTACGCGATCATTTTTTGGAGGTATTCAGAAATGTCAGTCGAGGCTTATGAAGCAGTTGGCTTAAAATCATCCAATCTAGGATTTCCCGAAGCTATTGGCCAGTCCCTGGCAAATATTTCCCCAACACTCACTCCCGCATTAAATATCGTAGCGGTAGTATCTTTGGCCGGATTGGGTAGCTGGTTCGTCTATGGTTTGGCAGCATTGGCGCTCCTTTTTGTTGGATTGAACATCGCTACGTTGGCGAGCCGGTTTTCTGCAGCGGGATCATTCTTCGTATTCATCTCCAGGGCACTTGGCCCGGTCACTGGCGGCATGGCTGGTTTTGCGTTGGTGGCTGCGTATATCTTTTGCGCAATGGCGGTAGTGGCGGGCACTGAAATTTTTGTAAAGACAACGCTATTATCCATCGGAATTGCGCTTTCCAACTGGATCATTTACATTATTGTTGGTGGAGCCGCGGGATATCTCTGCTATAAGGACATCAAATTTTCTTCGCGCTTGAGCGTCGGTATCGAGTTCGTCTCCGTAAGCATCATCTCGATACTCCTGGTAGTCGCTTGTGCAAACCACCCAGATATCCTTTTGGACGCGAGCCAGTTAACGCTGAAGGGGACGACGACTCACGGGATGATGGAAGCCAGTGTGCTCGCAATTTTTTCCTTTGTCGGCTTTGAGAGTGCAGTTACATTAGGGAAAGAGACAAAATCGCCATTGACAACCATTCCACGTGCGGTCATTACCTCGATGTTGGTGGCGGGCTCTTTCTTTATGTTCGTGGGTTACACCATGATTATCGCGTATGCGAACAATGCGTCAGCACTTGCCAACGACGCGTCGCCCCTGAAAACCTTGGCAGCCAGCGTCGGTGGTGGTGGAAAACTAACCTTTCTACTCTACGCGTTGGCATCGGCAAGCGCCTTCGCATGTGTCATCGCGAGTATCAACGCCGGGGCACGCCTGCTGTTTTCCATGGGCCGTTACCAGTTCATACATCGATCCATGGGCATGGTTCATGCCAAACATCAAACACCGCACATGGCAATCCTCATCGCTGGTGGATTGGCTGCGATTGTGCCGATACTGATGGTTTCTCAGGGTGCCATGAATACTTACGACATCACGGGCACCCTGTCTACTTTTGGGTTCATAACCGCGTATATCATGATTAGTATTGCTGCACCTGCCTACCTGGCTAAGCAAGGCAAGTTGAAGACGAAGAACATCGTATTCTCGGTTTTGGGGATTATCTCGATGAGTGGTGCATTCTTCGGTGCGATATATCCCGTACCGCCGTATCCGTATAACATTTTGCCATACCTGTACCTGGCGTACTTGATTCTTGGTCTCGCTTGGCTATTCAAGATCAAGAAGAGTGCTCCCACCGTATTACAAAAGATGAGCGAGGACCTTGAGTCACAGTCTTCCTACGTATTTCAGAGAAAATAGATATTGCACTATCTCCCCACCAAAAGTGCAACTATGAATGACTACAACCCCGATCATATCGGGGTTTTGTAGTTCGATTAGTCAAAAAGGAAAGGTTACAATGCCTCGTACCTACAAGGAGTTATTGGAGATTAGAGAACATGACGG
Source organism: Acidithiobacillus sp. AMEEHan (assembly GCF_030996345.1). Taxonomy (NCBI): domain Bacteria; kingdom Pseudomonadati; phylum Pseudomonadota; class Acidithiobacillia; order Acidithiobacillales; family Acidithiobacillaceae; genus Acidithiobacillus; species Acidithiobacillus sp. AMEEHan. The sequence continues at coordinate 641,326 of NZ_CP118747.1, forward strand.
TGATCTGTTCTACCGCGTATTTCTATATTCCGATTGCGCTCCCTATAGAAACCCCAATGAGGACTACATTGCATTTGGCCTAGGGGGTAAAACGCAACGCGTAAACCGCGGTAACATTCTGGTTCTCGCGGACGGTATGAGCGGCGGCAAAGCCGGCCGTGTTGCTGCCGAGTTAGTAGCACGACAGTTGATACAGGGTTATCAGGAGCTTCCTGGGACCTACTCCATTGAGCATGCGTTATCGCAGAGTTTGGCTGCGTCTAACCGATCCCTGCATTGGTTTTCGCGACATGATCAAACCTTGGAGGGCATGGCCGCCGTGTTTTGTGCGGTGGTGATTCGAGGTTGGGAATGCTATGTCTGTTTTGCTGGTGACGTGCGTTGTTATCTCTGGCGGCGGCAAAAATTGCAGCTAGTAACCACCGACCATGCACTTAAAGTGTTGTCTGGCACCATTATCACACGTGCGGTCGGATTTGACGATTCTATACAAGCCGAATTCTTTCAGATTGATATCGAAGAGAACGATGTAATTCTTGTCGTCTCAGATGGGTGTCACAACTACTTATCAATGCAGGAGCTTAGAGAAACACTGCTATCGACCGATTCCATTGCAAAAGTTGGGGAACTTGTAAATGATCTAGCGAGATTTCATGGCTCCAGAGATGATGCTTCCATCGGCATAATAGAAATTGTAAGTTTGCCGAAAAAGTCGTTGACATTTTTTGAAGATGTGGTTATGTCGTTGCCGATCGGCCGCTTGCCTGCAGTTGGAGCAGTGATAGATGGCTATTGTTTACTTGAGATCATTCATGACGGATACTATAGCGTTTTATTTCGTGCAAAAGACGAGCGAAATGGTAACGCTGAAAGAGTCCTCAAGTTTCCTAAGGCGCGAGCGCAAAATGACGAAAATGTCCGGCGATCATTTGCTAAAGAAGATTGGGTATCGTCGATTGTCGACAGTCCATGGTTGGCACGGTCTGCGCATGATGGCAGAAGTCGAAGCCAAGTGTACACTGTTTCGCCATATTATCAAGGATACACCCTGGCCGAAAGGATAAAAAAAGAAACCGTTAGGTTCTCTGATGCTATTGATATCATTCGCAAAATTAGTCGCGCCCTGTATGAGTTACATCGCCTAAATATCGTACACCGTGATATAAAACCAGAAAATATTATGCTGCTGCATGATGGTGGTGTCATTCTTCTCGATTATGGTTTCGCACGTGTTCCCGGTGCCTTGGACCCGGCACCTACAGAAGTGCCTGGGACCCTCGCCTATATGGCGCCAGAGTTGGTCAACGGCGGGCTGGGTGATAGTCGCTCAGATGTTTATGCTCTCGGGGTGACATTCTACCAAATATTTTCTGGCAACACGGCACCATTTGGATTCCAAGGCTACAAAAGCATACGAAAGCAACACCCAGAGTACCCAGCTTGGGTGGATTCGGTTTTAAAAAAAATGTTAGAACATGATCCGGCCAATCGGTATTCCGACACGTTGGAACTTCTCTATGATATTGACAAGCATGAACGCTCGTTTTCTTCTGGCGAAAAGGCGTTGATCTACGGTAACAGGATATCAGAAATACTCATTCTAAGAATACTGGTTGTTATACTGGTGTTCACGATTTTGGTTATGCAAATGAAAGCTGGCTAAGGAACTGAAAAGGCGAAGCTCGAGTAAACTTTTATGACGAAAGGATTACAAGTGCCCCAAGTTTTTGCGCGCTTGCGTTGCCAAGTAGCAACGCGCTGACGCGCCTCTGTGACGGAGACGACCAGGATGGTGCACTGAGCGCTTCGGAGAGAGCGTATTTTCCATAAAACGCTCGTTCTGGGTTGGAAGGAAGCCCGACTGGGCCGTTCTACGATCGATGCGAGGTTTCTTCGACTATACTCTTAGCATAGTCGCAAGGAGAGCCGAATGCCCCTGCACCATGCCGTCGCCGTTGCCATATTTGCCCTGCTTGCATTGGGCCTCTTGCTCGGGCTACTGATGCTGGCCAGCTACCTCGGCGGTCGGCATCCCAATCACAATAAGGACATCCCTTTTGAAAGCGGCCTCGGTGTCAGCACGGCTACCCATCCCGCCACCCCCGTTCGATTCTACCTGCTCGCAGTTTCCTTTCTGGTCTTCGAGCTCGAGGGCGCCTTTCTCTATGCCTGGGCGGTCGCTTTTCATGGCCTGCCGGCGGCGGCACTGTGGGGCGGGATCGGCTTCTTGGTCATTCTTGCCTTGGGCTGGCTCTACGAATGGGCGATGGGAGGCCTGCGGTGGACATGAAGCGTGGACCATTGGCCTTCTTTGCCGGGCGACTGGATGAGATCATCGCCTGGAGCCGCGCCGGCTCCCTGTGGCCGCTCAACTTTGGTACTTCTTGCTGCTTCATCGAGATGGTGGCGGCGCTTACCCCGCGGCACGACCTGGCACGATTTGGCGCCGAGGTGATCCGTAGCTCGCCACGCCAGGCCGACGTCCTCATCTGCTCCGGTACCGTCTTTGCCAAGATGGCGCCGATGATCGTTGAAATCTATGAGCAGATGCTCGAACCCAAGTGGGTCATTTCCATGGGCTCTTGCTCCAATTCTGGCGGCATGTACGACGTTTACAGCGTGATTCAGGGGCTCGACCAGATTTTGCCGGTGGATGTCTACGTGCCGGGCTGTCCGCCCCGGCCCGAGGCGCTGATGGATGGGCTGCTACTCCTGCAGCGCAAGATACGCCAGCGGCCAGCCCGGGTCCTGGCCAGGGAGGGCTGATGCTACTGGCGGAGATTCTGCAGCGCCGCTTCGCCGCGCATCCTGCCGGCGACGCGCGGGATGAGCTGCCGGATTTCTGGCTGCCGGAAAGCCAGATCCTTGCCGCCTTGGCCTACCTCCGTCAGGAGCGCACACCAGCCATGCGCCTTCTCTTCGACCTGACGGCGAGGGAAGAGGAAACTACGGCGGGAAGCCGACTCTGCCTGGTCTACCACCTGCATAGCCTGCAGCCCGGCGATTGGCTGCGTCTGCGCGTGCCCCTGGCGGGCGAGGAGGCGCCGAGCTGCACGGAAATCTATCCCGCGGCCAACTGGTATGAGCGGGAGGTCTATGACCTCTTTGGCATCCGTTTTCGCGGCCATCCTGATTTGCGCCGCCTTCTTCTCAGCCCCGATTGGGTAGGGCATCCCCTGCGCAAAGCCGAGCCCATCCGTGCCACCGAACGCCCGCCGCTGCGCGTTGAGCGCGGCAGCGTACAGGAGCAGCTCGCCGTTTACAATCCCGAAGATGCTCCTGGTGAAGGCGAGATGCTGCTCAATGTCGGCCCCCACCATCCCGGCACCCATGGCATTCTGCGCTACCGCCTGCGTCTGCGTGGCGAGCGCGTGCTGAGTGTCGATCCCGATATTGGCTACCACCACCGCGGCGTCGAGAAGATTGCCGAAGGACACAGCTACCACAATTTCATCCCGTATACCGATCGCGTCGACTACCTGGGCGGCGTGCTCGGCGAGTGGCCTTACCTGCGTGCCGTCGAGACCCTGGCCGGGATCACGGTGCCGGAGCGGGCCGAGGGGATTCGTACCCTGCTGGCAGAGATCTGCCGCATCGAGTCACATCTGGTCTGGTTGGGCAGTTATGGCAATGATCTCGGCACCATGGGGCCGGCGTTCTATGCCTTCCGCGACCGCTCCCTGCTCCTCGATTTGATCGAAGACTTCACCGGCGGGCGCCTGCATCCGCAGTTCTTTCGCATTGGCGGGGTCGCCGCAGATTTGCCGGAAGACTGGCGCGAGAAGCTGCGGTCAGTGCTCGACCGCGTCGAAACAGGCTTGCGCGATACCCAGTCGCTCAGCATCGACAACGCCATCTTTCGCGCCCGCACCCGCGGCATTGGTAAGGTGGATCCCATCATGGCCGAGCGTTGGGGTGCCACCAGTATCGTCCTGCGCAGCACCGGCACCGCCTGGGATCTGCGCAAGACCGAGCCCTACGGACTCTATCCGCAGTTGCGCTTTGCCGTGCCCACCGCCACCGATGGCGATGCCTGGAGCCGCACTGCCCTGCACTTGGAAGAGATTCACGAAAGTATCGGCATGCTGCGCCAGCTAGTCGAGAGGATGCCGAACGGCCCGGTGCTCGCGCACGACGCCCCCACGGCACTCATGCCCAAGGAACGCACGCTGCAAGACATCGAGACCCTGATCCACCACTTCGAGCAAATGGCGGCGGAATTCGGTCCGCCGGCGGGGGTGGCCTTGGGCCTGGGGGAATCGGCACGGGGTATGCTCGGCTATTTCGTCTGCAGCGATGGCGGTCCGCGCCCGCAGCGCCTGCGCGTGCGCACCGGATCTTTCCCACACGTACAGATGATCACCGAGCTCGGGCAGGGCCTCGCCATCCCCGACTTCATCGCCAGCATTGGATCCCTGGATTATGTCCTCGCCGACCTCGACCGCTGAGAGCATCCCCGAAGCCCTGCTCGCCCGCCTGCGGCAGGCGGTGGAACATGCGGGCAACCATCCCGAGGCGGCGGTCTGCGACCTGTTGCGCATCCTGCAGGCAGAATACGGCTGGATCGATGACCCCCGCCTGCATCTGGTGGCGAGCCTCTGTGGCATCAGCCCGGTGCGGGTGGAGGAACTTTGCACCTTCTATCCCCTGGTCTTGCGCGAGGATCCCGGACACCACGTGCTGCGCATTTGTGACAGTATCGCCTGTCATCTCGCCGGAGCCCCCAGTTTGTTGCAGATGGCGGCAGAGCGCAGCGGCGTGCCCATCGGCCAGAGCAATGGCCGCTACAGCGTCCTGCCACATGTCTGTCTCGGCCTCTGCGACCGCGCGCCAGCGGCTTTTGTCGATGGCAAGAACACAATCGCGCCCCTCAGCAGTGAGGACCTGCGCCAGGTACTCCGGGACTGGGAGAGCGAGTCATGAACATCCGGCCCCTCAGCGCACTCTTTGACCACGACAATCCCGCCAGTCTCGACGCCTATCGCGCCGTGGGGGGCTACGAAGGACTGGCGAAGGCCCTCACGATGACCCCGGAGGCGCTCGTTGCCCTGGTGGAAAAATCCGGACTACGCGGTTGTGGTGGAGCGGGCTTCCCGACCGGTGTGAAATGGCGCCTGCGCGGCCTTGATGCCCCGGAGCCCCGTTATCTGGTGTGTAACCTGGATGAGACCGAGCCGGGTAGCTTCAAGGATCGCGCCCTGCTCTTTGGTGCCCCGCAGCAGATTCTCGAAGGCATGCTGATCGCCGCCCATGCCCTGGGGGTGCAGGAGGCGGTCATTTTCATCCGGGGCGAATATGCGGCCGGTGCCGAGGTCTTCGCCCGCGCCCTGGCCGCTGCCGAAGCGGCGCGATTGCTGCAGCTGCCAGCGGGCCGCTTGCAACTGGACATCCATCTCTCCCTCGGACGTTACATTTGCGGAGAGGACTCCGCCATCCTCAACGCCATCGAGGGACGTCGCCCCAATCCGCGCAAAAAACCGCCGCACATCTCCCAAAAGGGGCTCTGGCAGCAGCCCACCACCGTCAACAATGCCGAGACCTTTGCCCAGCTCCCGGGAATCCTGCGCGAAGGCGTCGAGGCCTACCAAGGATGGGGCGTCAACGGGGGGTAGGAAGCAAGCTCTACAGCGTCTGTGGGCCGGTGCAGAATCCAGGGGTCTTTGAGCTGCCCATGGGCACGACCCTGCGCGAGATTCTCCACGACCATGCGGGCGGGCCGCTGCCGGGGCGGGAAATTCGCGGCGTACTGCCCGGCGGCGCCTCGACGCCCTTCGTGGAGCCCAAAGATTTCGACACTCCCATGCACTTCGATGCCATGGCCAAGATCGGCTCGCGCCTGGGTACCGGTGGTTGCATCGTCCTTGACGACCAGCATTGTCCCCTCGATTTCCTCATCGCCACGACGCGCTTCTATGCCCGCGAATCCTGCGGTTTTTGCACCCCCTGCCGCGAGGGCCTTCCCTATCTACTATGGTTACTGGAGAGGATCGAAAAAGGAGAAGGCGAAATGCGCGATCTCGAAAAAATCGAAACTCTGGGCAAGGAGATCGCCCCCAACAGCTTCTGCGCCTTAGCCCCGGGCGCCCTCATGCCACTGTTGTCGGGGATGGTGATCTTCCACGACGAGATTGCGGCCCATGTGCAAGCGGGGCACTGCCCCTATGCGGTGCGCCATGGCTGAGGTCTTTTATCTGGATGGCGAGGCGATCCCGTTCATTCCGGGGCAAAATGTCCTCGAGGCCCTCCTCGAACATCGGCAGGAAAGCAGCATCCCCTATTTCTGCTTTCATCCCGCCCTGGGAAGCCTGGGCGCCTGCCGCCAGTGCGGGGTCATGGTCTACCCCCACGACGGCAAACACCCGCCGCGCCTGACCATGGCCTGCCTGCTGCCCGCCAGCCGCGATCTGCAACTGGGGCGGGCAGAAGCCAAAGTACAGCACGAACATCAGCTGATCAGCGAGCTGCTGATGCGCAACCACCCCATGACTGCCCGATCTGCGACGAAGGCGGCCAGTGCCATCTGCAGAACATGACGGTGGCGAGCGGTCACGCCTACCGCGAGTACGAAGCGGAGAAGCGCCGCTACCAGAGTCAGGAACTGGGGCCGCTCATTCGGCAGGAAATGAATCGCTGCATCACCTGCTACCGTTGTGTGCGCTTCTACCAGGATCTGGCAGGAGGAGAAGATTTTGGCGTGTTCGGCTCCCGGGATCGGGTCTTTTTTGGTCGCCTCCAGGATGGTCCGCTGGAAAGCCCGCTCGCCGGCAATCTTGCCGAAGTCTGCCCCACCGGAGTCTTTACCGACAAGGTCTATCACCAGGACTACCTGCGCCCCTGGGATCTGGAGGAAAGCACCGGGATCTGCCCCCATTGCAGCCTCGGCTGCAATACGAGACCCGGCGCCGCCCGCGGGCGCCTGCGGCGTGTTCGCCAGCGGCCCCATGCCGAGATCAATCCGTATTTTCTCTGTGACCGCGGACGCTACGGTTTTCGCTATGTTGCCGCCGAAAATCGACCGCGGCAGGCCCAGGCCGGCGGGCGCAGCCAGGACTTCGATGGCGTCCTCGACCGCCTGGCGGCACGTCTGGCAGAAGGACGTACTGCCTTCCTTGGCTCGCCGCGCGAAGATCTCGACAGCAATCTGGCCCTTTTTGCCTTGGCGCGCGTACTGGATGCGCCTTTTGCCGCATTCTTCGAGCCCTGGGAAGAGGCCAAGGCGCGCGAGATCCTCGCCCTGCCGCGACCACCGGCGCCGGCCAGTATTCCCGGCTATGAGGAGATCCTTGTCATCGGCGCGGTGGAGCGAGTGGCGCCGACCCTGCCCCTGTTTCTGCGCGAGGCGCAGCGACGTGGCGCGGCGATCAGCCTCTTGCGCTGCCTGCCCAGCGCCTTTGCAACGCTGGCCGTCGAGGATCATCTGTTACCCCCGGCGGACCTGCTCGATGCTGCCTGGGACTGGCTCGGCCGACGCCATCATCGGCCCTTCCTGCTGCTCATCGATACGGAATCGGTGGGACCGGAGCTGCTGCACCTGTTGCGCCGGGAAATCGGCACCTGGCCGGATGGCAGCGGCATCCTGCCAGTCTATCGCCAGGCCAACCTTCCGGGCGCGTCCTTTTACGCGGTCGATGGTCACGCCAGCCGTCTGCGTGCCGCCCTTGCCGGGAATGATTGCGACCATCTGCTGGCCCTCGGCCAGGATCCTCAGGAAATGGATCTGCCCTGGTGGCGGCGCCACGGCGACATCGACCTTAGTCTCATCGATCATCGGCACAGTCTCTCTTGGGACGGTGCCTGGCTGACCCTGCCCTGCGCCGCCTTGAGCGAGCGCCCGGGGCTGTACTACAACGGCGAGGGGCGGCTGCAGGCGGCGGCAGCGGCCTACACCCCGGCACGTGAAGAGCGCCGCTGGCGCCCGGAGCTGGGGCCGTTCCCCCTGGCGGCAGGAGGTGCCCTGCGCGAAGAGGTCCTGCCCAGCCCCATGGCGCTGTGCCGTGCGTTGGCCGAGCGCCTCGAGCTTTCCGAGCGCTGGCAGGAGCGCCTGCGCTTCTACCGTGATTTTCTGCTGCGCGCCGCACCCCGGCCCGGGGATCCCGGCGTGTTTCTGCCCGAAGAGTTGCGCGCCCGCTTCCGTCTGCACTCGGCACCTCCGCCCCGCGCCACGGACCAAGGCTGGAGTGTTTGCCGTTTCAGCCATTACGGCGAGGAAGAACTCGCCGACTCCGCCCGCGAGCTGCACAGCCTGGCGCCTGCGCGCGCCGCCTGGATCGCTCCTGGGCAGCAAGATGCTCGACACATTCGCTTACGCGCCGCCGATGGTACGAGTCGGACCCTGCCACTGCGCGCGCTGCCCGGCATGGCGGCGGAGGTCCTCGCCATCCCGCGCGCCGAACTCGTTTTCCTGGGTCTACGCCCGGGGGACGGCGTCGAACCGGAGTGGCTGGACTGATGCTGCTCTTTGCGCAAATCGTCGCCATGCTCGTCACCCTGCTGGTGCTGCTGGGCATCGCCGGTTTTCTCGTCTTTGCCGAACGACGGGTGCTGGGCCTGCTGCAAAATCGCCTGGGCCCCAACCGTCTGGGACCGCTGGGGGTCGGGCAGGCCTTGGCCGACGCCGTGAAACTGCTCTGCAAGGAAGACTTCGTGCCACCCTTTGCCAGCGGCCTTCTCTATCGAGCGGCCCCGATTCTGGTCGCCTTCAGTGCCTTGGCCGGCTTTGCCGTGCTGCCCCTGGCCCCGGGCATTTCCTGGGCCGGGGATTGGGAAATCGGCCTGCTGCTCATCCTGGCCCTGAGCTCCTTGCATGTCTACGGGGTATTTCTCGGCGGCTGGTCGTCCAACAACAAATTTGCCCTCTATGGCGCCATCCGTGCCGTGGCCCAATTGATCAGCTACGAACTACCGCTGGGCCTCGCCCTCCTCGCTCTGGTCTTGCTCGCTGGCAGTCTCGCCCTGCAGGGGCTTGGTGCCGCTGGTCAGCCGGTTCCGCTGATCGTCTATCAGCCGCTTGGCTTTCTGATCTTTTTCATTGCCGGCATTGCCGAGACCCAACGCCTGCCCTTTGATCTCGCCGAGGCGGAGAGTGAGCTCGTCGCTGGTTATCACACCGAGTACGGTGGCATGCGCTTTGGCTATTTCTTCCTGGGAGAATACCTCGGTCTGGTGCTCATCGCCGCCCTGATCAGCCTGCTCTATCTGGGTGCTTGGAGCGGTCCCTGCTTGCCGGGCTGGTTGTGGATGTCGCTCAAGACCGGGGTTGTCATCGGGATTTTCTTCTGGCTGCGCGCCAGCCTCCCGCGTCCGCGTTACGACCAGCTCTTGCACTGGGGCTGGAACGCCCTGCTGCCCCTGTCCATCCTCAATCTGCTGCTGACGGCCATTGCCGCCGCCCTCTGGGGGACGCTATGAGTCTCTGGCGCGGCCTGCTGGCGAGTCTGTGGACGACGCTGCGGCAGCTACGGCGCCGGGACACCTTGGAATACCCGGAGCAGGAGCCCAAACTGGGCGAGCGCTGGCGGGGACGGCCAGTACTGACCCACGATCCCGACGGAGAGGAGCGCTGTGTCGCCTGCGAACTCTGTTCGGCGGTCTGCCCGACCCAGTGCATCGCCCTGGAAGGCGCGGATCGACCCGATGGCCGCCGCTTTGCCCAGAGCTTTCGCATCAATTTCGCGCGTTGTATCTATTGCGGGCTTTGCGAGGAGGCCTGCCCCACCCTGGCGATACAGCTTTCGCCGGAATATGCCTTCGCCAAAACCGAGCGCGGCGATTTCGTCTACCACAAGGAGGCCCTGCTCATCGAGGGCACCGGCAAGCATCCGGAATACCGCTATTACGCGCACGCCGGCGTGCGGACCCAAGCCCTCCCCAAGCCAGTACACTGCGATCCGCGGAGCAACCTGCCATGATCTTTCTGGGATTTTTCTTGCTCGTCGTTTTGGCTGCCTTGCTCTTGGGCGTGCTCTTGTTGCGCGACGCCATGCACGGGGTGATCGCCGTTGCCGCCGCCTTGGGCATCCTCGCCATCCTCTTTTACTTGCTCGGCGCGCCTTTTTTGGCGGCGATGGAGATCCTGCTCTACCTAGGCGCCATTCTGGTGCTCTTCCTCTTTACGCTCATGCTGATCGGGCCCGAAGCCCGCGCCGCCGCGGCGCGCCAGAGCTGGCGCAGTGGCTGGCCCCTGGGCGCGCTGCTTCTGCTGGCCTTCGCCCTGGCGCTGGCGGCCCTGATCTGGCAACAGCAGCCCATCACTGCGGCAGTCCATGCCTTGGGACCGGTCTTGCTCGGGCGTGCCCTCTTCGGTCCTAACCTATGGTGGAGCGAAGCAGTGGCGGTGTTGCTCTTTGTGGTCATCGGCGCGGTACTGGTCCTGCACGCCGGGGAGAAGGAGCATGATTGAGATCGCCCTGGCTGCCGCCGCCCTGCTCTTCTTTGTCGGTCTCACCTTGATCCTGCTGCGCCGCAGCCTGGTCTTCTGGCTGCTTGGGGCAGAGCTGTTGTTCAACGCCGCTCTGCTGGTCGCCCTTGCCGGGGGTGCGCGCTGGCACGCCATCAGCGGTCAGGTGCTGGCTCTCTTCATCATGGCCTTGAGCGGCGCGGCCCTGGCGCCGAGCCTCGCCCTGCTGCTGCGCGTGCGTCGGGAGCTCGGTACCCTCAACGTCGATGGCCTGCGCCTGTTGCGCGAACGGGAGGAGCAGGATGACTGACTGGCTCTTTCTCATCCCTGCTTTCCCCCTCCTGGGTGCTCTGATCAACGCCCTCTTTGGCGAGCAGCTCGGGCCACGTTGGTGTGGACGTTTGGCCACCGCCATGCCCTTTTTCTCTTCCCTGGTGGTACTCGCCATCTGGCTCGGCCCTGGCACCCAACCAGCTTTGCTCGAGCGCCTCTGGACCTGGATGGCGGTGGGGGATTTCCGTGTCGATGTGACCCTACGGGTAGATGACGTGAGCCTGGTGATGATCTCCATCGCCAGTTTCGTCGGTTTTCTGATTCATCTGTTTTCCCAGCAATATCTGCGCGGCGACTACGGCGAGCGACGGTATTACTTCTATCTCAATCTCTTCGTTGCCGGCATGCTCGTCCTGACCATGGCGAACAATCTCTTGCTGCTCTATCTGGGCTGGGAGACCGTGGGTCTGTGCTCCTACGCCTTGATCTCGCATTGGTACCGCGAGGCAGAGAATGCCTGGGCGGGGCGCAAGGCCTTCGTCGTCACCCGCATCGGTGATACCACGCTACTGCTGGGCATCTTTTTGCTCTTTGCCCAGTACCACACCCTGACCATCACTTCCCTCCTGCCTCTGGTCGCGGCGCATCCTGCGCCCGCCCTCCTGCTGGCGGCGAGTATTCTGATCCTGATCGGCGCCTACGCAAAATCGGCGCAGTTCCCGTTCCATATCTGGCTGCCGGATTCCATGGCCGGCCCCAGCACCGTTTCCGCGCTGATTCACGCGGCGACCATGGTGACCGCCGGTGTCTACCTCTGTATTCGCCTGCTGGGGCTCTTTGCTGCCGTCCCTGGCATGCTCGAGGTGATTGCCGTACTCGGCGCCTGGACCGCCTTCTTTGCGGCTTCCTGCGGTTTGGCGCAAGTCGACGTGAAGCGCGTCCTCGCCTACTCCACCATCAGTCAGCTCGGATATATGTTCATGGGCGTGGGCATCGGTGCCCCTAGTCTCGGGCTGTTTCACCTGCTGGTGCATGGTTGCTTCAAAGCCCTCCTGTTCATGGCCTCCGGCGCCATCATCCTGATCTACGCCGATGATCATGACATCCGTCACATGGGCGGGCTCAAATACCGCCAGCCTTTTCTACGCTGGACCTTTCTCGCCGGCATCTTCGCGCTCGCCGCCGTGCCCCTGATTTCCGCCGCCTTCTACAGCAAAGACGCGATCATCAACGCCAGCTTCCTGGTGGCGGGTGGCGGCGTTCCCTACGCCCTGGGCTTGAGCGGCGCGGTATTGACGGCCGGCTACGCCTTCCGTCTGTATTTTTTGGTCTTTGAAGGCAAACCCTCGGAACTGGAAGAACCCTACCAGATGGGCTGGGGAATGAAGATCCCCTTGGCAATCCTGGCGGCGGCAAGCATCGGCATCGGCTGGTTGCAGTTTCCGCCCGGCTGGCCTGGACCCCATCTTTGGGTGCACTGGCTGGCTCCCGAGCTGGGTCTACCGCCGCGTCCGATCGGGCTGGAGGGAGGCTTGTTGACCCTGGTGGGGGCGTTGGCCACCTTCCTGGGTATCGCCCTCGGTTACTGGGCAGCGCGACGTGAGCGCGACGGACGCGGACTCAGCCGCTGGCGTTTTCTGGCCAGCGGGTGGTGGATCGACGGCACCATCCTGCGCGTCGTTCCCGCCCCTTTCTATGCCCTTGCTAGGCTCTTGCGCGGCGGCGTCGAGAACCTGGGCGTGCAGGCACTGGCCCAAGGGGGGTTACGCGACGGCCTGCGCCTGTCGGCTTCTGCCTTGGCCCGTGGGGAAAATGGGCTGGCGAGCCGTTACGCCGTGAGCATGATCGCCGGCCTGCTGCTGCTCCTGCTGCTGATATGGAGCTGGCCGCTATGATCGTCTCGCTGCTGGTCTTGCTACCCTGGGGCATTGCCCTTTGGCTGAGTCTGGCGCAGCGCTCGGCGTTTGCCCTGACGATTGCGGGCGCGCTGGCGGAGATCCTGCTCTGCATTCCCCTGCTGGCAGGCGATCCTTCTGCCGTGACGGCCCTCCATCTTCCCCTCCTCGGCGCCCTGTGGCAGCTGCAGGCCAATCCTTTGGCGGATCTTTTTGCCCTGACGACCGCCCTGCTCCTGCCCGTCGCCCTGGCCGTGCAATGGCGCCATGACGAATATCTGCACCTCGCGCGGATTTTAGCGGTCCTGCAGGGGGCCCTGATGGGCACCTTCTTTGCCAACAATTTCCTCGACTTCTACATTTTTTACGAGATCGTCGCCCTGGCGGCGGCCTGGCTGATTCTGCGTAGCGGCCAGAAAGACCGACGTGCCGCCCTGACATTCTTGTTGTATACGGTGACCGCCTCGCTGTTTTTGTTGCTGGCGGTCCTGCCCATCTATCTCAATCGTGGCCATAGCACCGGGGTCTATGATTTTTCCTGGCTACAGCTGAGTGGCAGCGATCTTTCCGGGCCAATCCAGCTGCTGCTCTTTCTGGGAATGCTGGCCGGGTTAGGGGTCAAACTCCCGCTTTTCCCTCTGCATGGCTGGGCGCGCGGGGCCTATGTGCAAAGCGCCCCCGCCGCTGCCCTCTTTCTTTCCGGGGCGACGGTGCTGGCGGGCGTCTACGGGCTGGTGCACTGGGCCGTGCCCCTGCTGCCGCAGGGGGCGTTACTCTTCAGCCCCGCCGGTATCATCCTGGCGGCCATCGGTACCCTCTACGGCGCCTTTCTCGCCCTCAGCACCAGCGAGCTGCGCGAGACCGTCGCCTATAGCAGTGTCAGCCACATGAACCTCGTTGCCGTCGGGATCTTCGCCCTACAGGAGCAAGCCTGGCGCGGCGCGCTTTTTCTCAGCATCGCCCACGCCATTCTCGCCGCCGGTCTCTTTACGGTGCTGGCCGTGCTCGAGGCGCGGGGCTTGGACAGCAACTGGGAAGGTCTGGGCGGGCTTTTTCGTCGCATGCCGCGCTTCGGTGCCTGGACCCTGCTGTTTTTCCTGATGGCCCTGGGCCTGCCTGGGCTGGGGAACTTCCCCGGCGAGTTTCTGACCCTTTTGGGCAGTTTCCGCGTTCTGCCGGTCTGGGCCGGCATCGCCACCCTGGGCATGATCGTCAATCTGGTGGTCTTCCTGCGCGCCTATGAACGCAGCATGTTGGGACAGATCAATCCACGACTACCGGGGCAGATCGCCGATCTCGGGCGACGGGAATGGTGGATTTTTTTGCTCCTGGGGGTGGCAAGCCTCTATCTCGGCCTGGGGAGCCAAAGCCTGCTAAGCCATTTTGCCCAGCTCCTGCCGGTACACAGCCCATTGCTGATCGGGGGTGCCCATGGTCATTAGCGCAACGCTGTGGGCGCCGATCGCCGTGGCCGTCGCCGCCCTCCTTGCCTTTTTCCTCGACCTGCACCCGCGCCTCGGGCGCCTTGCCCCTTACTGGGGGGCACTGGGCAGCCTTGCTGCCACCGCCCTGGTCCTCCATGGCCGCCTGGATCTCGGACAAGGTTTTTACTGGGACAGCAGCGCGAGCATTCTCGGCACCTATCTGGGTCTAGCCAGTGCCGTGCTCTTTCTGCTCCTCGCCCACCATCCGTTGTTGCAGCGCATGCCCGGGGCCTTTACTGGGCTTTGCCTGAGTGTACTGCTCGGGGCGCTTCTGCTGGTCGGCAGTGATGAACTCCTTGGTCTTTTCCTTGGTCTGGAGTTGCAGGTCCTGCCATTCTTTGCCCTTTTCGTCTGGCCCGGCTCGTCCTCCCGCGCCCTCGAAGCGGCGATGAAATATGCCCTGCTGGCAGCCCTGGCCTCAGCCCTCTTTGCCCTCGGCATCGCCCTGATCTACCTGGGCAATGGTGACCTCGCCCTGAACCCGCCATTGGGACCGATCAACGGCACCTTCGCTGCCCGCCTCGGCTTCATCCTCGTCCTCGCTGCTCTGGGTTTCGAGCTGGCCGTCGCACCCTTTCACGCCTGGGTGGCAGATATCTATGCCGGCGCGCCAACCCCCGCGGTGCTGTACTTGGGCGCGGTGGGCAAGGTCGCCATCATGGGCGTCCTGATCAATCTCGCCGGGGTTTCTGGCACCTGGCTCCTACCTTATCTGGCCTTGGCGGTACTCAGCATCGTCGTCGGCAACCTGCTTGCCTGGCGCACCGGCTCCCTCCGCCGCATGCTGGGGTATTCGGCGGTCTCCCATGCCGGCTATTTCTTCGCCGCCCTCGCCGCCGGTCCCCTGGGCCTGATCATCGCCACCTTCTACGCCCTGGTTTATGGCCTGATGCACATGGGGGTCTTTGGACCCTTGCTCAGTCTGCCCGAGGGCAGCGACGAAATTCCCTGGCGTCATCTGCGCCAGCAAGCGCCACTGGCGGCGGGGTTGCTCGCCGTAAGTCTGCTGTCCCTGGCGGGGATGCCTCCTACCCTGGGCTTTTTTGTGAAGCTTGGCGTCCTGGTCGCCGACATCCACGCCCAGCTCTGGGGCCTTGCCATCGTGCTCATCCTTGGCAGCGCCCTGTCCTTTGCCTATTACCTGCCAAGCCTCTGGCGTCACCCGCAGGAGCAACGCAGTCTGGCCCTTTGGCAGCCTGCCATCCTCCGCATCTATGCGGCTGCCGGGATGCTGCTGCTCGGTCTTGGCTGGCTGCTGATTCCTCTGTTTCTGGGGAGATGAGCGATTGGCAGGACGAGGTAGATACTGCATAGTCGCATACATTCCCATGTTAGAAGCCGAGACAGCCTGTACGTCCGGATGAAGATCCTGAAACTCTCAACCTATCGCGACCTCTTCCCGCGCCTACGCATCAGCTTCGTCACCGCATGCTTGATCTGGTTCGGGGTGTTTTGCGGCTATTATTTTTTCAGTCGGGGACTCGACCCAGTGCCTGGGCCGCTGACGGCGAGCCTCGTCAACTGGGACGCCAAGTGGTACCTGGATATCGCGCAGCACGGGTACCAGTATATGCCGGGCTCGCCGGTCGGGCAGAACATCGTGTTTTTCCCGCTGTACTCCCTGATCCTGGCGGCACTGGGGAAGATCCTGCCCCTTTTCCCCCTCGCCGACCTCGGGATCTGGCTAGCGGCAGGAACAGGAGTTCTGTCGATCTTCCTCTTTTATCGCTTTGCCCGCGAGAATCTGGAAGAACCTGCGGCCGCTGCTGCCACCTGGTTCTATGCGCTCTATCCCGGAGCGTTTTTCTTTGCCAGCGATTATCCCACCGGCCTGATGAATACCCTGCTGCTCCTGGCACTGCTTGCCTGGCAAAAGGAAAAGCCTGTTCACAGCGCCTTCTGGCTGGGACTGGGAAGCGCGAGCGGCCCTCTGATGGTGTTCTTTGCCTTTGCCCTGTGGGTGATATTGGCTTGGCAGCGCTGGCTGGATCGATCCTGGCGGAGCCTGGGCGGGTCAATGCTCCTCGGGCTTCTCGCTAGCAGCGGGCTGATCGCCTTCATCGTTTATCAGTATGTGGCTTTTTCCGCCCCGCTCGCCTTCATCCACGGCCATGCTTCGTATTTGGGTGAATTATCACCGCTACAAAAGCTCGCCAACATTGTCTACCTGTACCCCTTCTTGGGTGCCGACTATACCCCCCTTTGGCAAGCCTTGGCGGGGGAGGTGACCGCTCTCAACCCAGCGCGTTCGGTCTACTTTTTGATGAATGCCTGCGTCCTTGCTGTCAACTTGCTTGCGCTGTTCTATTTTGCCTGGCGCCGCGCCTGGGCCTGGGCCTGGATCACGTTGGTGCTGCTTGGCGCCTATTTGTGGTTTCAAGGCGCATCCCAGGGACCGGTTTCCACCTACCGGCTCCTGTATCTGAATTTGCCCGTCTTTCTGCTGGGGGGGCAACTCTGGCAATGGCGTCCCCGCTGGGGATATGCCGTCCTGTCCCTCAGTGCCGCCGCACTCTTTCTGCAGTCCGCTTTTTTCACTTCCGGCCATTGGGCTTTCTGAGCGGCGCAGTTGCCAGCGCTATTCAGCGCCGGGATGCACCTGGAAGCGTCGGAAGTCGGCCAGGCGTTTAGACTCTGCGATCTCGTCGTGCGGCACCAGAATGTACTCCCAAGGCTTGCTGCCCACCTTTGCCGCGTATTCGCTGGCGTGCTGGCACCAGCGCACAGCCGCCGCGGCCTTGGCCTGGACTTCTTCGCTTGTGAGATCGTCGCGCTTCTTGGTTTCGGCCATGAGGATGGTGTCGTCGGTTTCTGCCACAAAATCAGGAAGATACTCCGGCTGCTCGGCGCCAAGCCTGTAAAAGATCGAAAACTGCCGATTTTCGGAACAGCGCTGCTTCGCTAGCAGCCGTCGTTGACAAACCAGTAGGGCAAAACTACCTTATAAAAAAAGGCGATGAAGTCCGCCTGGAACCGTCCCCGTGACTAATGACTTCTACCCAACCCCGCAAAACGGGGCGGTAGTATGTCGTCAACAGGACAGGGGGAGGTGCGGATTGAAAGATATCCTTTTGCAGGTGGCGCAGGTTTTGACGGTTTTGCTGTTGTCACCCCTGCTGCACGGGTTCATCGTCAAGATGGAGGAAAAGGTCCAGCGCGGCCAAGGTCCGTCCATCCTTCAGCCCTACCGCGATCTCTGGAAACTCTTTCACAAGACACAACTGGTGCCGGAAACGGCGACCTGGGTCTTTTTCGCCGCACCCGTGGTGGCTTTTGTGGCGATGATGATCGTGCCCATGCTCATCCCGGTGCTGACCAACTTCCCCTTGCCTCTCTCTGACATGGGAGACATCCTGGGCGGCGGCCTGATCCTGACCCTGGGGAGCTTTTTCATCTTGCTGGCCGGGCTCGACACCGGGCAACCCTTTGGCGGCCTGGGATCGAGCCGGGCGGTGATGCTCGGCATCCTGGCGGAGCCGACGCTGATCCTAGTCTTTGTCGGCATCACCTTTCTCGACCATTCCATGCTGCCCTTCGTGGCCAACCACCTCCTGGCGCAAAACCCGGTGGCCTATTGGAGCCCGGCACATATCTTTCTGATTTTTGCCTTCCTCATTCTCCTCACCGTGGAAACCGATCGCCTACCGATCCATTCCACCATTCCCTACGAAATCTACATGATTGATGAGGCACGGATTCTGGAATATTCGGGGCCCCTGTTGGCCTTGCTGAAGTGGGCGAGTTGGATGAAGCAGTTCATCCTCTACACCATTTTTCTCAATGTCTTTCTCTTCCCATGGGGTTTGTCGATGAGCGGCGATCTCGGCTCGGTGCTGCTCGCACTGCTGATCATCTTGGCGAAATATGGCGCCGTGGGGCTGTTCATGGTGATGGTGGACACGGTGCAGTCGCGCCTGCGTTTCTATCGTTACCAGGAGCCGCTGGCCCTTTCCTTCCTCTTTGCCGTGCTCGCCATCGTGGCGGATCAACTCTAGGAGCCAGCCATGCTCATATTCCACCTCGGTCCTCTGGCGAGTTCTCTCTTCAGCCTGCTGGCGATTCTCGCCTTGGTGCTGTCTTTCGTGATGCTCGGCTCGCACTGGCTGAAAAACCACGTCTACGCATTTTCTGCGGAATCCTGGGTGATCGCGGCGATTTCCGCCTCCATCGGCTACTACGGGCACTACCCGGAGCTCTACCTGATCGCCGCCCTTTCGGCGCTTTTTCGCGGCACCCTCCTGCCCTATCTGGTGCTGCGCCTGGTGAAGCGCCTGAACATCAATCGCGAATTCACGCCTCTGCTCAAGCCCTCGTCGAGTATGCTGCTAGGGGCGGCCCTGGTGATTTTTTCCTACGAAGTGGCGCGGCGCCTGGGCATTGCCCTGAATCTCGCCGACAACATCGCCGTTCTCGCCCTGACCTGCATGTTCAGTCTCAAGCTCATCGGTTTTTTGATGATGATCCTGCGCTCCGAAGCCATCAGCCACATCCTGGGCCTTTTGGTCATCGAGAACGGGATCTTTCTCGGCTCGCAGATTATCGTTCCCGGGATGCCGGCCTTGCTCGAGTTGGTGATCATCTTCGATCTGGTCACCATCGTCATGGCCTTTGGCATGCTGGTGCGCTACCTGCAAAGCCATGCTGGGACCACCAGCAGCCGCGGCCTGCAAAAGTTGGTGGGGTGAAGGATGGCGAATTTCGACGCTCTGATCGCCACCCTCTGGATCGTGCCCGGCGTGGCCATTGTCGCCATCCTGGCGATCCGGCGTCCGCGCTGGGCAGAGTTTCTCAATCTACTCAGTGCCATCGCCGTTTTTGCCCTGACCCTTGCCATCCTGGTACTTGCCCCAAACCGGGCCTGGGTGGGCGGGGCGCAGTATCTTCTGCTCACCCCCCTGGGCGCCTGGGTGCTCTTCTGCGTTGGCGTCGTGTATCTCCTGGCCTCGATCTATGCCATCGGCTACATGCGTTTACTTCCCGAAGAAGAGCCGCGCCTGCACACATTTTATGCGCTGCAGGCGGGCTTTGCCCTTACCATGCTCATCGCACCCGTGATGAACAACCCCGGCATTTTCTGGATCGCCATCGATTTCACCACCATCGTCAGCGCCTTCCTGGTCGGTTTCGAGCGCGAGGCGGAATGCATCGAGGCCGCCTGGAAATACCTCATCGTGGTCTCCGCGGGTCTTGCCCTGGCACTGCTGGGCATCATCCTCTTTTACTGGGGCGGCACCTTCAGCCTGGGACCGACCTATGCCCTGACCTGGGCGAATCTGCGCGCCACCGCGCCCAAGGTACCGGAAGTACTGCTGTTCTTTTCCTTTCTGCTGACGCTGGTGGGGTTCGGCACCAAAGTCGGTCTCGCCCCCATGCACACCTGGCTGCCCGATGCCCACAGTGAAGGCCCGGCACCAGCCTCGGCCATGCTTTCCGGCGCCCTGCTCAACATCGCCCTGCTCGGCATCTACCGTTTTCTTTCCATCGTGGATGCCGGCGGCTATGGAGTTTTGGGCCATACCGCCCTCCTCGTGCTCGGCGTAGTCTCCCTACTGGTGGCGGGTCTCTTCATCGTGCGGCAAGATGGCGCCAAGCGCATGCTCGCCTATTCTTCCCTAGAGCACATGGGGGTCTTGGCCATCGGCTTCGGCTTTGGCGGACCGATCGCCTTTGCCGGCGCCATGTATCACATGATCAATCACTCCTTGACCAAATCCCTCATGTTCTTTGGTGCCGGCAACATGATGCGCGCCTACCATACCAAGGCCATGAGTCAAATGCGCCGGGTGCTGCGCTACTATCCCTTCTCTGGCGGGGTCTGGCTTTTGGGCGCCGTGGCTATCACCGGGGCACCGCCCTTTGGTCTTTTCCTGTCGGAAATCACCATCCTGCGCGGCGGCATCGGCAGCGCCAATCCTTGGGCGGTCTGGGTCATGGCCGTCTTGTTGATCCTTATCTTCACCGCCTTCCTCAACCATTTCCGGCGCATGATCTGGGGGCCGGAGCCAGAAGCCGATGCCGAGCCCAAGCTTCGCCTCTCCTTCTGGAATGTCCTGCCTATGCTCTTGGCCTTCGTGCCGATCTTCGTCCTCGGCCTCTGGTGGCCACAGGGCCTGTGGAGCTTCTTCGCCAACGCCTTCCGGGTGGCCCCATGAGCGATACCCTGTTCTCTTCCGTAGCGGAAATCCGCCAGTTGCAACCCGGCGAACTCGAGGCAACGGCACGGGACTGTCTGGCGCAAGGAATGCGCTTTCTCTGCGCCTGGCACGACTGGGAGGACGGGCTTTGTGTACTGCGCTATCTCCTCAGCCGTCCCGACAACCACCAATTTCTGCTGCTCGAGCTGCGCGGACAGCAGCAGATTCCTTCCCTAGCCCGCAGCGTCCCGCTGCTCGGTTGGTATGAGCGGGAAATGCAGGAGCTCGGCGGCCTCGAATTCATCGACCACCCCGAGCCCTATCCCCTGTTCATCCACGAGGGCTACCAAGTTGCTGTCCCGCCCCTCGGCCCCACGGAGGACAGTGGTCGTCTCCATGGCAGCTATGCGCCCCCCATCATGCCAGAGCTGCGCAACGATCAGGTGCAAGACCTCTATTGGGGGCCGGTGCGCGCCGACTTCGTCGAAACTGGGGAGTTTCATTTCTCCTATATCGGCGAGGCCATCCTCCATTATCACCCGCGACTGTTTTACAAGCATCGCGGTTTGGAGAAGCGCTTTTCTGGCCTGCGGCCGGAACAGGGGGTCTTTTTTGCCGAGCGTGTTTCCGGGGTAGGAAGCGCCTGTCACGCCCTCGCCTACTGTCAGGCGGTGGAGGCCGCCTGGGGGATCGAGGTACCCCTGCGCGCCCAGTTGCTGCGGGTCATCCTCGCGGAGCTCGAGCGCCTGTACAATCATTTTCACTACTTTGGACTCCTCGCCAAGACCACGACCCTGAAGGTGGCCTCGGCCGAGGGGCTACTCCTCGAAGAGCGGGTCAAGCAGTTGAATGGCCGCTTGACCGGCTCCCGCTTCCTGCGCAGCCTGCTCTGTGTGGGAGGCTTGCGCCGGGATATCGCCGCCGAGCATCTGGCCCACGAACTCGAGCCCCTCATCCACCAGGCCGATGCCTACCTGCAACGGCTGCAGAACACCGCCAGCCATCTCGATCGCCTGATGGGTACCGGCGTGCTGCCGCGGCAGGCCGCCTTCGACCAGGGAGCTACCGGCCCTGTCGCACGCGCCTCCGGCCTCGATCGCGACTTGCGTCGCGATCACCCCTACGCTGCCTACCACAGGCTGCGCTTCAACGTGCCCGTACGGGAAAAAGGCGATGCCATGGCCCGCGCGGAGGTGCGCGCGGAATCCCTGCGCGAGGCCTTCGCCCTGCTCGTCCAGGCGAGTGGACGCCTCAAGTCCGGCCCAGTATGCGCCAAATGCACCGCGCTTGCTGGGGAACGAGCAGGTCTCGGCTGGGCCGAGAGCCCGCGCGGGTCGTTGCTCTATGCCGTGCGGATTCGAGATGGAAAATTGCAACGGGTGAAGATCAAGTCGCCTTCTTTCTCCAATTGGCGGGTCTTTCCCTTGACGGTGCACGACACCAACATGATGGACTATGCCATCAATGAAGCCAGCTTTGGCTTGACCATTGCCGGTTGCGATCGCTAGGAGGGACGAGATGCCATTCTGGACCTGGGCAGGAATCAAGGCGGGACGCGCCAGCACCCAATGGCCGCTGCGCGGCCCCGATGGACAGGAAGGGGTGCTGGGTATGCCCAGTTGGCATCCCGAAGCCTGTCAAAGCGACTGCCAGCGCTGCGTCGAGAGCTGCCCAACCCAGGCCATTCGCTGGCAGGGGGACAACATCACCATCGACTATGGCCGTTGCATCGTTTGCCAGAGCTGTGTCGAAAGCTGCCCGGAGGGCGCCCTACAGCCTTCGGGAGATTGGGCCTTTGCTGTGCGCCGGCGCGAAGACCTACAGTGGCAGGTCGCCATCGAGAGCGAGAACGGCAAGGCAGTGCAGCAGAAAGTGGCGCAAAGCCTGCGGCGGAGCCTGCACATCAAGCATGTCGACGCCGGCTCCTGCAATGGCTGCGAGTCCGAAATTGCGGCCCTCGACAATCCCTTCTACAACCTGCATCGCCTGGGCATTTTCTTCACCCCTTCGCCACGCTTCGCCGATTTGCTGCTGGTCACGGGGCCGGTCACCGTCCCCATGCGCGAGCCCCTGCTCGCCACCTGGGAGGCGATGCCCGAACCGCGGATGGTCTTGGCGCTGGGCACCTGTGCCGTCTCCGGGGCGCCCATGGATGCCGGCTACGCCGGCGGTCACGGCCTGGAGGGAGTCCTGCCGGTGGACGTCTGGCTGCCCGGCTGCCCACCCAATCCCGCCGCCCTGATCCATGCCTTGCTCCTCCTCCTCGAGCGGCAGGCGCAGCGGGTGGAAGGAGGCCGGTATGTTGGCTAGTTTTGCCGTCGCCGTACTGCTGTTCTTGCTGACCATTCCCCTCGGCATCCTGCGCCTGCACCTTGCTGCCCGCCTGAGCCTGATTGCAGGCAGCGCGGCCGTCCTTTTGGGCAGCGCCCTGGCACTGCCGGAAAGCGGCGCCAGCGCCATGCTCTGGTCCCTGAGTGCCGATCAGGTATCCTGGAGTCTGCAACCTGCCGCCGCTTGGTTGTTATTCTGGGGAGTATTGGCCGCCCTCGCCGCCTTCCTTTCGCCTTGCCGGGCGCGTCGTCCCGGCCTCTGGTACGCCGGTGCCGCCGTCGCCCTACTTGGGAGTCTGGGGGTGGCGGGTCTGCAGGAGGGCATCGCCTTCCTCATCGCCTGGGAATTCCTGAGCTTTGGCGGCGCCATCCTCCTCCTTGCCGACGGCGCTGCCCCGGCAGAGCGTTCCGGTCAGTCCAACCTGTACATGCTTGCTCTGCTCGAGATCGGCGCCGTGGCCTTGCTGCTCTGCGTGTTATTACTGGGGGCAGGGAATACCCAGTTTTCCGCCTGGTCCCAAAGCTGGGCACAGTACGGGGCTGACGCCTTTGGCATTGCCGCGCTGTTTCTCATCGGTTTTGGCGCCAAGCTGGGCGTGCTGCCTTTCTATGAATGGTACCCTGGCGCCTATGGCAGCGGCACGGGTGCCTCGGGCGCGCTGCTCTCGGGCGTCGTTCTCAATGTCGCCTATTTCGCCCTCGGGCGCAGTATCCTCGATTGGTTGCCCGTCTCCACCGCCACCAGCACCGGCATCCTCCTCGTCGCCGTCGGTACAGTCTCCTCCATTCTCGCCATTCTCTATGCCTTCCAACAGAACGACTGGCGCCGCCTACTCTCCTTTTCGACGGCAGAGAATGCCAATTTGGCGGTGGTGGCCCTGGGCGCCGCATCCCTCTTTCGTGCCGAAGACTTTAGCGCCCTTTCCACCCTCGCCTGGACCGTCGGCCTGATCCATTTGGGTGGTCACAGCCTCGCCAAGGGCAGTATGATGCTGTCGGCCGATCGTTCCGCTGATGTCCAGGGCGACTACCGTATTGCCCAGAGTCGCATCCTCGCCCTCGCCCCCTGGACCCTGGGCCTGGGTGCCGCCCTCGGCGCCATGAGTCTGGCCGCCATGCCGCCGAGCGCGGGCTTCGCCGGCGAATGGTATCTCTTCCAGACCGTGTTTCAGGACTTCCATCTGCACAACACCGCCGCCCGTCTGGCTTTGGCCCTCGGCGGGGCAGGTCTGGCGCTCACTGCGGCCATTGCCTTGGCGACCATGATCAAGGTCTTCGGCATCGGCTTGCTAGGTGGAATGAGTGAAGAAGACCGGCGGCGGCCTCGTGGCAACTGGCTGGTCCTCGTGCTCGGCCTGCTCGTCCTGCTCTATGCCGCAGCCCTACCCTGGACTCTGCATTTGCTGGGCTTTGCCAACTGGCCAGCCGACCCCACTGCCGTGCAGGCCATGACTCGCGGGGCATTTCTCATCCCTTTGCGCTTCCATTTTGCCTTCATTTCACCGCCGCTGCTGCTCTTGGTGGGCCTACTGTTTTCCCTGCTGCCCCTCGGCCTCCTTGCCTGGAGTCATCGGCGCCAGGGGCGCCGTCGGGTGCCGGTCTGGGCCCACGGGCTGCGGCAGATTCCCGCCGAAAATGCCATCACCGCCCTGGCTTTTTCCAATGCCCTGCGGGTGTTCTACAGTTTTGTCTACCGACCGCAAAATCGCGTACAACGCTCCTATCGGGAGCGGGAATATTTCATCCGCGAGCTACGCTTCAACTACAGTGAAGCCCCGTTCTTTGGTCCTTGGCTCTTTCGTCCCAGCGTGCGCTTGGTAGAAGCCCTGGCTGATCGCTTCGGTCTTGCCCTGCAAAATGGCTCCCTGAACGCCTATCTGGCGTACATCGGGATATTGTTGCTGGTCATTTTCGCGAGTGTTTTTTATGTTTGACGACAAGGAGAAAAAATAGATGTTCGCCACTTTCGGCTTCATAGCGATCTTTGCCGTGCTCGGCGCCTGGGCCCGCTATGGCCAGTCTCTTTTGGTGCAAACGGTGTTCGGACGGAATTTTCCTTGGGCAACCTTGAGCATCAACGTGCTTGGTTGCTTCCTCATGGGTTTTCTCTTTTTCGAGACCCTGGAGCGTATTTCTCTGGCGCCGGAACTGCGTACGGGAATCCTCACCGGCGGGCTCGGCGCCTATACCACCTTCTCTACTTTCTCTTTGGAAACCTTGGTCCTCTTCGAAAATGGAGAACCTGCCAGGGCACTCTTGTATATGTTTTCTTCCCTGTTTCTTTGTGTGGCGGCGGCCTTTGCCGGCGCCTGGATCTCGCGCAGCATTTGAGAGGTGACGCATGACGACAGTCTCGGTGGTACGGGTTTATCTCAAGGAAGGCGACAAACACGATGGCCATAATCTCATGGAAGAAATCTTCCGCATGCTGCACGATCAGTACAAGGTGCATGGCGTGACGGCCTTCCGCGGCATTGCCGGTTTTGGTAGCAAGGGCACCGTCCACGCCGACGACATCCTGCGCCTCAACGTGCATTTGCCCCTGGTGCTGGAATTCTTCGACGAGCCCGAAACCGTGGATGCCGTCCTGCCGCATCTGCAAGAGCTGGTACCGGCCAATCACATCCTGCGCTGGGAAGCGGAGTGCGGCTGCCCGTGAATCATCACTACTGTCCCCTCTGCTTTGCCGAGATCCCTATCGGCAGCCAAGTCTGCCCGGCCTGCCACCGCGACATCGAAGCCTGGGAGCGGCAAACACCCTACTTCGATCGCCTGCTCTGGGCGCTGCGCAATCCGCACCCGGAAGTGCGGATGGGCGCGATCCTCAGCCTGCAGAACCAAGGGCGCGGCGAGGCCGCCATCCCGCTGGCAGAATGCGCCCTGCAGTCAGATGTCGATGTCGTGCAGGGGCTGGCCGTGCTGCAGGCGTTGCGCCGCCTGCCCGACGGTGCAGACAAAGTCGAGGCCCTGGAAATGCTGAGCAAACATCCCGCCCACAGCATTCGGGAAGAGGCCAAACTTGCCCTGCGCAAGATACACGAGCCACGGCAGGCTCCAGCCGCCGATGCGGAGCAGACCATATCCTATACTAAATGAGCGCGCTGGCGATGCGCGTCGCCCGTTTTGTCGTTCCTGAGACTTGTCCAAGGAGAAGCGAGTGGATTTACGTAACAACTTCCTCGAC
This sequence comes from Acidithiobacillus sp. AMEEHan, assembly GCF_030996345.1. NCBI lineage: Bacteria > Pseudomonadati > Pseudomonadota > Acidithiobacillia > Acidithiobacillales > Acidithiobacillaceae > Acidithiobacillus > Acidithiobacillus sp. AMEEHan. The sequence continues at coordinate 667,022 of NZ_CP118747.1, forward strand.
CACGTCAAAAAAGGTCTGCATGGCCAACCGTTGCCTTTACGCGTCATATTTTGGGATGGTCACGAATACACCTTTGATGAGCACGTACTCGTCAGCATGCACCTCAAATCTCCAAAAATCATTACCAATCTACTCATGGGCAGCACCCTGGATGTCCTTGGAGAAGCGTATGTGCAAGGGGAGATGGATCTCGAAGGTCGCTATCAGGATATCCTCTCGGTAGCTGAGGGATTGAATAAGGCCTTCTCCAAGAAAGGAAAATCGAAAACCGGATTCATTCGCAAGGCCCTGCACAGTAAGGCCAAAGACCAAGAAGCGATCCACTACCATTACGATGTCTCCAATGACTTTTACCAGCTTTGGCTCGACCGCAACATGGTCTACTCCTGCGGCTACTTTAAAACTGGCGAAGAAGACATCGACACCGCCCAGGAGCAGAAGCTCGACCACATCTGTCGCAAGCTGCATCTACAGCCGGGAGAGAAGCTACTGGACATCGGGTGTGGCTGGGGTGGGCTGCTGAGTTGGGCGGCACGCCATTATGGCATCCAGGGCGTAGGCGTGACCCTCAGTGAAGAGCAATTCGCCTATGCCAAGGAGCGCATGGAGCGCGAGGGCCTCGCCGACCGCGTCGAGATTCGCCTGCAGGACTATCGCGATATCCCCGAACGCGAACACTTCGACAAGGTCACTTCCGTCGGGATGTTCGAGCATGTGGGGCGCGCCAAGCTCCCAGAATATTTCGAGGTCATCCAGCGGGTGCTGAAGGAAGGCGGCTGGGTCATGAATCATGGCATCACCGCCGCCAGCACTGACGACGAAGGCGGGCATCACTCCGGCAGCGACTTCATCGACAAATATGTCTTTCCCGATGGCGAAATTCCTCATCTGTGGCGAGTGGTGCGCGACATGGGTAGTGCCCATCTCGAAGTGCTCGATGTAGAAAATCTCCGCCCCCATTACGCGCAAACCCTCATCCATTGGGTGCGACGTCTGGAGGCACACAAGGAAGAAGCCATCGCCATGGTCGGCGAGACCCGCTACCGCATCTGGGCCATTTACATGGCCGGCTGCGCCTATGGCTTCTGGCGCAACTGGTCGGCTCTACATCAGGTGCTTGCGGTCAAGCAAAGTGGCGAGGAACTGACCCCGCGCCCCTGGGAACGGCGCTACCAGTATGTCGACAACGACCCCTTCCGTCTGGCCGAACCGGAGTGGGGGGATCTATGAACTTCGAAACGATCCGCTCCATCACCATGGTCCGGCATGGAGAGACGGAATGGTCGAAAAGCGGTCAGCATACCTCGAGCACGGATATCGATCTCACCGCGGAAGGACGGGAACAGGCGAAGGCCTTGTGGACCCACTTTGCCGAAGGGGAACACCATTTTGACGGGATCTACACCAGCCCGCTGCGACGGGCGCGGCACACCGCCGTGCTCGCCGGCTTCTCGCCAGAGGCGCACGAGGCTCTGCATGAGTGGCGCTATGGGCGCTACGAGGGCAAAACCACCCCGGAAATCCACCAGGAAAACCCGGATTGGACGATCTTCCGCTGTGGCGCACCCGAGGGCGAGAGCGGCGAACAGGTGCAGAAGCGTTGCCAGCAGTTGCTCCAGGACTGGGCGGATGCCGGACACGAGCACGTGCTGTGCTTTGCCCACGGCCACATTCTCCGTGCCCTCGCCTGTTGCTGGCTGGGGCTCGGTCTGGAATTTGGCGATCATTTACATCTGGATGCCGCCAGCATCTCTCGTCTTGGCTGGGAACACATCAGCCCCGCCATCGTCCTGTGGAACCAACGACTGCTCTGAGGCGGCGTCGATCCGCGCACACATTCCCGGCCGCTCCGTACTACACTTGTACTGTGCCAGACAAAAAGGAGGCGTTGCCCATGAAATTGGTAGAATCTCCCTCCGATACCCTGCGTATCGAGTTTGCCAAGAAAGACCTAAACAAGATCGTCGAACCGATCATCAAAAATGCCGAGCAGTTTTCCGCCGTCCCGCTGGATATGGTCTACCTGCTCGCTGAGCAGGACTACCGCATCGACGACCATTTCCAGCAACCGAAAGGCGTGTTTGATTGAGGAGGTCCATATGAAGATCATTCGTGAAGATGCAGACAGCACGACTCTGGAACTGAGTATGGAAGAAGCGCAGGAAATTGCGGCACAACTGGACAAAAATGCGACAATCGTTGGTGCCGCCGGTGCGGAGTTGCGGAAATTGTTGCCCGATCCCGTGCCAGGCAGTGGTGAAGCGCCCCGTTATGAATATGAGGGTCCAGAAGACTTGCGGTAAGGGTTGGAGGCTTACCGGATACCAAGCAGATATAGGGAGTAACTATGGGAGCCAAAACCTGGATTCTCGTCGCCAACGCCAGCACCGCCAAACTCTACCAGCGGCATACTTCGTTGCAGACACCGGAATATCTACGCGGCTGGAGCCACGAAGACAGTCGCAAACATGCCGAAGAGCTGATCGCCGATAGCGCTGCAGGGCGCAGCCAACAAAGTTTTGGCCACGGAGCACGCCCGGCCATCGATCCTAAAGGCAGCCCCAAGGAAAATGAAAAACGCGATTTTGCAGCCGAGCTTGGCAGCTACCTGAACGAAGAGCGCAAGCAGGGCGGGTTCGAGGCGCTGATTCTGGTTGCCTCCCCGGAATTTCTCGGCCTGCTGCGCGAGACGCTGGATGGCCCCAGCCAGGCATCCCTGACACTCAGCGTCGCCAAAGATTACACCCATGCTAGCGCCGAGGAGCTGCAAGAGTATTTGAACGACTATCAGGAAAAATCCTAGTAACGACGATACGGGCCACGCCGCTTTACGCAGAAGCGGAATTGAAGTTCCTACTGAGGGCAAACGCGGACACGCCAATGTCTCTTAACGTTGCGCAAGCAAAAATGCCGGCGCCACCATCGCCGCTGCCTGCAGGTCCGCGTGGTAATACTGCAGACCCTGCATCTGTTCGGCATCCTTGCGGCGAAAGGCGTCGCGCTCGATCCCTTTGCGCGCCAGGGTGGCACTCCACCAACCGGAGGGATACGCAAACTGCGGGAAGAACAGGGTATCGACCGAATCAAAGCCTGCTCCCTGCATCCGCCGCTGGCACTGGCGAATGAGATCGGCGTGGAGCAGCGGCGACTCGGACTGGGCAACGAGTACACCCTGCTCGCCCAGAGCACGGAAGCACGCTGCATAGAACTCCTCGCCAAAGAGCCCAGCCGCCGGTCCTACTGGGTCGGTGGAATCGACGATGATCACGTCATAGCTGCCCGGTTTGGCGTTCCCTGCCCAGGCGATGCCGTCTTGAAAGTGAAAACGGGCACGCGGATCGTCGTTGCGCTCACAGAGCAGCGGAAAAAAGCGCTCCGCCACCCGCGTGACGCGTTCATCAAGTTCCACTTGCACGGCCATCTCCACCTCGGGATGCCGCAGAACCTCGCGTAGCGTGCCGCAATCCCCACCACCAATGATCAGCACCCGCTTTGGATCAGGATGGGTGAACAAGGCCGGATGGGTCATCATCTCGTGATAGAGAAAATTGTCGCGATCCGTGAGCATGACCAGACCATCCAGGGTCATCAGCGTACCAAAATGCTCCGTCTCGAAAATCTCGATGGTCTGATAGGGGCTCTGCTCGCGATGCAAGACTTCGCGCACCTTCAGGCTCAGGGCCGCGCCATGCTCTTCATACCGTTCGGTGTACCAGAGTTCGGTGCTCATGAATCTTCCTTGACTGGGGATGGGCCACCGAAGTATAGCCAAAGCCGTGACCGACACTCCAGCGGGACCGCCGTCAATCGTCGATACCCCACGCCTCTTGGCGTTCGCGAATCCACTCGGCCAGTTCCTTGGCCGGATGAAAGATGGGCAACAAGCGATGCGCTTCCTCGGCTGCCTGTCGCGCACGTCGCAACTGGCCGTGATGCAGGTAGTAGCGTGCCAGATTCATATAGGCCAGATGCTGGCGGTCGAAGTGCTTGCTGCGCAGCGCCTTGCGGATGGGAAACAAGGCCTCTTCCACCCGACCGCTTTCCATAAGGTATTCCCCCAGATCATTCCAGGCGATCCCCCATTCCGGGTCGAGACCGATAGCCTTACGACAGGCGGCGATGGCCCCATGAACATCACCGGATTCCGCCAGCGCCCACGCATAGAAGGTCCAGAACAAGGGGGAATCGGACTGGCTATCGAGAGCCTTGCGAAAGGATTTGACCGCTTCCGGAAAATGTCCGGTCTGTTGCCAGTCAAGGCCTCGGCGAAGTCCGGGTTGCGTTCGGCTTCGTCCTGAATGAGGTCATCCAGCGAAAAAGGTACTTCCTGCGAGCTTTTCATAGTTCCTCCAACGGCCAGCGCGCACGCGCCTTTAGCGGGTACAGGGCCGCCTTGGCCTTTTCCAGATGGATTGAACCGGCCAGGGCGATCATCGCCGCATTGTCGGTACTGTGGCGGATGCTCGGGAAATGGACCTGCGCCAGCGGGGCAAGCGCGGCCTGCAGACTGGTCCGGAGCAGACGATTGGCACTGACGCCACCGGCTACGATGAGCTGTCCAAAGCCAGTTTGGCGCAATGCGCGCCGGGTCTTTTCGACCAGGGTGTCGACGATGGCCTGCTGAAAGCTGGCGGCAAGATCGGCGCGGCCCTGACGATCCTCAACGGCGAGGCGCTCCGCCTGCAAACGGAATGCCGTCTTGAGTCCGCTGAAACTGAAATCCAGGCCGGGACGGTCGAGCATGGGGCGCGGCAGGGCGAAACGGCTGGCGTCCCCGCGCTCCGCCAGAGCCGCCAAGGCCGGCCCGCCCGGATAGGGCAAGCCCAGAATCTTCGCTGCCTTGTCGAAGGCTTCACCGGCGGCATCGTCCAGGGTATCGCCAAGCAACTCGTACTGCCCGAGGGCGCGCATGGCAATGAGTTGACTATGCCCGCCAGAGACCAGCAGCGCGACAGCAGGCAGGGGAAGCTCCCCCTCCAACAAGGGCGCGAGGAGATGACCCTCGAGATGATGCACCGGAAGCAACGGCACCTGCCAGGCATAGGCAAGGGCGCGTGCAAAACTTACTCCTACCAGCAAGGCACCAATCAGGCCCGGTCCGCTAGTGACCGCCACCGCATCCGCCCGGGCTAGACCGCTGCGCTTCTGCAGTTCACGCCACAGCAAAGGAAGCCTACGTACATGGTCCCGTGCCGCCAATTCTGGAACCACACCGCCAAAAGGGGCATGAATCTCCGTCTGACTGAAAAGCACCTCGCCACGCAAGCCCACACCTTTTTCATAGAGAGCGAGGCCGGTCTCATCACAGGAACTTTCCACCCCCAAAACCAATTCAGCCATGCGCCCTCCCCTCGGCGGCCCGCGCGCGCAAGGTCTGCAGTTCCCACTCCGAGAAACCGGCTGCCAAGCGGGCCGCCACGGCAAAATCCCCTCCGGGTTGACCACGGTAGTAGCGATCGAGGAGGAGAAAAAACTGCGCCTCGGCATCCAGTCCGCGCGCGGCGCAAAGCCAGCGAAACCAGTGCGAACCCGCGGCCACATGCCCGACTTCCTCGCGCTCGATGACGGCCAGGACGGCGTCGGCTTGGGTATCGCCTACGGCCTGCAGGCGGGCGCGGATACCGGGCGTGGCATCGAGCCCCCGCGCCTCCAAGACCCGCGGTACCAGAGCCATGCGTTTGAGGGGGTCATCGGCGGTTTCGCAAGCCATTTCCCACAGCCCGTTATGCGCCGGGAGATCGCCGTAGTCGCCGCCCATTTCCTGCAGCAAGGCGCGCAGAGCCGCAAAATGCGCAGCCTCTTCCTTAGCCACCTGCAACCAGTCGGCGTAGTACGCCTCCGGCAGTCCGGCAAAAGCGCAGACGGCGTCGAGGGCGAGGTTGATGGCATTGAATTCGATGTGCGCGAGGGCATGCAGCAAGGCAAAGCGCCCCTCGCGCGAAGCCAGATTACGGCGTCGCGGCACTTCTCGCGGCGCCACTAAGCGCAAACGTGCCGGCCGGCCAGGTAGCGCTGGCGTTGGGCTCGCAACCCAGCCCTCGGTAGCAACCGCGGCGGGCAACGCCTGCACCGCGGCCAATTTGGCCTCGAGTTCGCTCTCCAGAAGGGCTGCGCGTATCTGTTCTTGCTCTACCTGCATGGGATCATTATGGGCATCTTTCTGCCCCAGACCAAGAAAAAATCCCCGCTTCCGAGGAAACGGGGACTCTGATCAAAAACAACCCCAGCGGTTATTGCTGGGGTGTTTGGGTATAGGAGTCTGGCGGTGACCGACTTTCGCGGGGGAGGCCCCCCACTATCATAGGCGCTGCAGCGTTTCACGGTCCTGTTCGGGATGGGAAGGGGTGGTTCCACTGCGCTATGGCCGCCAGACAAAGGAAACTTTGCCTTGTGGGCGGGAAGAAGGGAAGGGAAGGTATTGGGGTGATATATGGTCAAGCCACACGGGCGATTAGTACAGGTTAGCTGAACACATTGCTGTGCGTACACACCCTGCCTATCAACGTCGTCGTCTGCGACGGCCCTTCAGGGGGCTTATGCCCCGGGAGATCTCATCTTGGGGTGGGCTTCCCGCTTAGATGCTTTCAGCGGTTATCCCGTCCGTACATAGCTACCCGGCAATGCCCTTGGCAGAACAACCGGAACACCAGAGGTACGTCCACTCCGGTCCTCTCGTACTAGGAGCAGCTCCCCGCAAATCTCCAACGCCCATGGCAGATAGGGACCGAACTGTCTCACGACGTTCTGAACCCAGCTCGCGTACCGCTTTAAATGGCGAACAGCCATACCCTTGGGACCGGCTACAGCCCCAGGATGCGATGAGCCGACATCGAGGTGCCAAACTCCCCCGTCGATGTGAACTCTTGGGGGGAATCAGCCTGTTATCCCCGGCGTACCTTTTATCCGTTGAGCGATGGCCCTTCCATACAGAACCACCGGATCACTAAGACCTGCTTTCGCACCTGCTCGACTTGTCTGTCTCGCAGTCAAGCACCCTTGTGCCTTTGCACTCACTGCGCGATTTCCGACCGCGCTGAGGGTACCTTCGTACTCCTCCGTTACTCTTTGGGAGGAGACCGCCCCAGTCAAACTACCCACCAAACACTGTCCCTGATCCGGATCACGGATCGAGGTTAGAATCCCAAGATCACCAGGGTGGTATTTCAAGGTCGGCTCCACGCAAACTAGCGTCCGCGCTTCAACGCCTCCCACCTATCCTACACAAGTCATCTCAAAATCCCATGCTAAGCTGTAGTAAAGGTGCACGGGGTCTTTCCGTCTTGCCACGGGAACGCTGTATCTTCACAGCGATTTCAACTTCGCTGAGTCTCGGGTGGAGACAGTGTGGCCATCATTACGCCATTCGTGCAGGTCGGAACTTACCCGACAAGGAATTTCGCTACCTTAGGACCGTTATAGTTACGGCCGCCGTTTACCGGGGCTTCGATCAAGAGCTTGCACCCCCTCACTTAACCTTCCGGCACCGGGCAGGCGTCAGACCCTATACGTCGACTTTCGTCTTTGCAGAGCCCTGTGTTTTTGTTAAACAGTTGCAGCCACCGATTCTCTGCGACCCTCTCGGCCTTCGTCCGCAAGGGACTACAACCTACCAGGGCACACCTTCTTCCGAAGTTACGGTGTCAATTTGCCGAGTTCCTTCACCCGAGGTCTCTCAAGCGCCTGGGAATATTCTTCCTGCCCACCTGTGTCGGTTTGGGGTACGGTCATGATTCGACTGAAGCTTAGAGACTTTTCCTGGAAGCGTAGGTTCACGTACTTCTCTTCCGTAGAAGATCGGCATCACGCCTTGGGATTGCCTCCCCGGATTTGCCTAAGGAGACTCCCTACACGCTTACACCGGGACATCCAACACCCGGATACGCTACCTTTCTCCGTCCTCCCATCGCATCGAACCACAGTATCGGAATATTAACCGATTTCCCATCAGCTACGCCTCTCGGCCTCGCCTTAGGGGCCGA